>JADFIA010000014.1 GCA_022566895.1 Pseudomonadota bacterium | reverse complement strand
CGCGATGGTGCCAGGCAGTTTCGGTAGCAAGCGTGGCATGTAGCGCGTGGCGACGAAGGTCACCACCGCGGCCACCACCGGGATCCAGCGCCAGTCCGCCCAGTCATCCCCGGCGCCCAGGCCCGACGCCGGCTTCCACTGCGACGCGAACATCAGCAGTGCGGATCCGGTCATGAAGCCGCTGATCACCGGATACGGGATGTACTTGATCAGCCGACCACCACCGGACCAGCCGATCACGATCTGGAACACGCCGGTGAGGACGATCAGCGCGGCGAGTGCAGCGAGCAATGTCGGCGTGGGTATCGCCGCAGCGACCATGGCGGTGATCGCGCCGCCGAGCAACACCAGAGTAGGGCCGGTGGGAGCGCTGATCATGCCGTCCGCGCCACCGACCGAACCGGTCATCAGACAGAGGAGTGCGGCACCGACCATGCCGGCCACGGCGCCCGCGGCCGGATCCAGCCCGGCCATCGCGAACAGCGCGACACCGAAGGCCATGGTCTGCGGCAGCGCCACCGCGGACGCGGCCAGACCGCCCCACACGTCCCCCGCCGTGATACGCAAACGGAATCCGGCCATGGCGCTCACCTCCAGTCGAGGAGAACACCACCGGAGGGCCGGCGCCACCATGACCGGAGTCAGCGTTGAGTTGGATGAAGAGGCCCCGGGCCCGGGGCCTGGGGCCGTCATCGGCTAGGCTGACCCACCACAAGGAGGTCCCGTGTTCCGCCTGACCCTGCTCACCGCGCTGGCCTGCCTGGCCCTCCCCACCCTCGCCGCCTCCGCCACCGGCGGCGAGGCGGCCCGCTTCCTGGCTGCCATGATCGCGGATTTAAGCCTGAGCGCCTGAAGCCTCCCTTTTGAAGGGTGCTTCAAGATCGGGCATTGACCACGACCTCGGGCCAGACCGCTAATGAGAGAAACATGTCCCCCTGCGGTCTTTGGCCCGCAGTTCGTGCGGCTTGGCGCCCTCGTGTCGATTCCGAGTTTAACTCGATTCGTTCGGATTACACCGCACTTAGGAATGACGCGCTCGCAAGGTCATGCCGTCGATGCTGACCATGGACAGAGAGGTCATACGCCAGGATTGTTTTTGTTACCTCATAGAACGGCTCGCCCTGCCGACCGAACCGGCCTGGAAGATGCGGGAACAGGCCGCGCAATAGACGGCCCCGGCTGCTCTCGCCTAACCAAAGCGATCGGGTGCAAGGGCCTCCCAGTTGGGATTCTCCTCGCCGTTGATCATGCCGGCGATGATCTTGGCTGTGACCGCGCCGAGCGTCACGCCGAGATGTTGGTGTCCCGTCGCAACATAAAGATTCTTGATGTCCTGTAGCGGTCCGATGGCAGGAAGATAGTCGGGCAGAGTCGGGCGCTCGCCCATCCAGCGGCTTTTTTCTCTGATCTGAATTTTAGGAAACAATTCGCGGCCGGATCTGAGCAGCTTGTCGGCTCGTCGGCTGGTCGGTGGAACGCCAGATCTCGCAAATTCGACCGTACCGGCGAATCTCGTACCTATACTCATCGGCGTGATGATCATGCCACGCTCAACCGACACAAAGGGGGTCTCAAATCCCGGGATATGCCCGTCCATCATGACGTGATAGCCGCGCTCGGCCGTCAGCGGCAGATTCACCCCCAGCTTAGCCAAAAGGCGGCCAGAAGCGATCCCGGCGGCGACGACCACGGCGTCGATATTTTGTCGGCCGCCGGCCGAGCGAACCGCGGTGAGGTGCGTTTGCGATCGCGTGAAGGCCCTTACCGGTTGCCGCTCAAAGACACCGCCGCGCTTTTTAAATGCGATGACTAGCCTTTCTACGACGCGGTGCGGATCGGCGAGGTGGCGGCCCTCGGGATAATAGAGGCCGCCTTTGACGGCAGGCGTAAGCCCCGGAAGGCGCTTAAGAACTGCCGCCCGAGCCAGTATCTCAACCGGGACATCGTGCGCTTTTTGAACCTTCAACTCGTGTTGAAATTTGCGAAGGCCCGCCTTGCTCTCGAAGACGCGAAGAAACCCGGATGCCTTCAAGAGAGGGCCCAGATTTGCAAGCTTGGCCGCTTCTGCCCAGGCAGCCGGGGTTGCTTTCATGAGGCGGCTCATAACCGACGTGCCACGGGCCACCTGTTTGGATCCGCAGGCGCGCGCAAAGTGCACAAACCATGGCATGAGCCCGGGCACCGACGGCCAATGGACCGTAAAAGGGGCGCCAGGATTTAGCAGCATCCACGGCACGCTGGCCAGCAACTCGGGGCGGGCCAATGGTACGACCTCGTCGGTCGCGATATAGCCGCCATTTCCAAAAGAACATCCCATTCCGGGAGTTTCGGGATCATAAAGGACGACGCTATGACCGTCGGCCTGCAGCCGCAGAGCCACATGCGCGCCGATGATCCCGGCACCAATAACAGCAATACTTTTTCCCGGCGCCATTTGCCGCCTCAGCTCAACTGAAAGCCGCGCCACAAGGGGTCGCGTTCATCTACGGTGATCCGGCTGGTGCCGGTCATCCGGGCCCAGCCCGAGATGCTCGGGCGGATGGCCGGGAAGGGTCCCACCATCAGCGATTCTTCGACCCGACCGTCGAAGAGCGTGCCGATGAGGCTTTCGTGGACGAAGTGGTCGCCAACCGATAATTCACCGCGCGCCGCAAGTTGAGCCATGCGGGCCGAGGTGCCGGTACCGCAGGGGCTCCGATCGATCGCCTTGGCGCCGTAAAAAACGGCGTTTCGCCCGTTCGCCTTCGGATCCCTCGGCGCGCCGGTCCATTGAACGTGGCTGACGCCTCTAATAGACGGGTCCAGCGGGTGAACGGCATCGATGGTTTCATTGACAATCCGCCGGATGACCGGGCTGTGGTGCAGAATCGCATCGGCCTCGAACGCCTCGAGACCCGGGTAGGCATCCTGCGGCTCGATGATGGCGTAGAAGTTACCGCCAAAGGCGATGTCAAGCTTCAGTCGCCCGAGCTCCGGGCATTCGATGGCCAGATTTTCAGCAAACCGGAAGGACGGCACATTGTGGAAGCGAACGCTCTTAACATAATCGCCTTGGCGTTGGTATTCCGCCAGCACCACTCCGGCCGGCGTATCGAGCATCAGGCGGCCTTCCTCCCGCGGGGTCACCAGGTTGTTTTCCAGCGCCATCGTCACCGCGCCGATGGTGCCATGTCCGCACATCGGCAAACAGCCGGAGACCTCGATGAACAGGATGGCGGCATCGCAGTCGTCACGGGTTGGCGGATAAAGAAAGGCGCCGGACATGATGTCATGGCCACGTGGCTCGTACATCAGGGCGGTGCGAATCCAGTCGTAGCGCTCGATAAAATCAAGCCGTTTCTCGGCCATGGTGGCGCCCTCAAGATCAGGCCCGCCACTGGTCACCAGCCGCACCGGATTGCCGCAGGTGTGACCGTCGATACAGTCGAAGGTATAGGGTCTCGAGATTTCGGTCATAGTGGGTCTGTCAAATCTGCGGCAGCTCGGGTCGAGTTGCCAGGGCTTGCTTCATGATCGCTGCGACCTCGCGGCGCGCCTCGCCTTTGAGCGGCAGACGCGGCGGCCGCGTAATCTCGCTGCCGCGACCGGCGATCTGCTCGCAAAGCTTGATGCATTGCACAAGGTCCGGCCGCGCATCCAGATGCAAGAGCGGCATGAACCAGGCGTTCAATTGCCGTGCTTCCTCCAGGCGACCGGCCAGTGCCAGGCTAAAGAGCGCCTTGCCTTCCTTGGGAAAGACGTTGCTCATGCCCGAAACCCAGCCTACGGCGCCCAAGGCGACGCTCTCGAGGAGAACATCATCAAGCCCGCAAAACGGGATCAGCCGGTCGCCGACCTCATTTTGAAGATCAACCAGGCGATTGACCTTGCCTGAAGATTCCTTCATCGCCCGGATGGTTGGTATTTCCGCCAGGCGGGCAGCCAGATGCGGGGTGATGTCGTTCCCATATACCGGCGGGTTATTGTAGATCATGATTTCAAGGTCGGAAGACGCCGCAACTTCGGCAAAATGCGCGATAATCTCGTCGAACTGGGCGCTGTAGACCATGGCCGGCAAGACCATCAAGCCGTCGGCCCCCATGGCCTCTGCATCGGCAGCAAGCTTGGCGGCCAATAAGGTCGTATATTCTGCAACGCCGACGACCACCGGAACCCGGCCGGCCGCGGCGTCGATGGCCGTCTTGATCAGAGTGCGTTTTTCTTCGGCGCTCAGCGAGCAGCCTTCGCCGACCGTGCCGGCGATTACCAGACCATCGACGCCATCTTCGATGAGGGCGTCAATCACCCTGGATGTAGCTTCGAGATCGGGCGAGAAATCGTCCCGAAATTGAGTTGTGACTGCCGGAAAAACCCCCGACCAAATGGTCCCCATACGGCGCCTCCTGATCTTCAGACGAACACTAGGCCGCCAGGCTCTCCGTGAAAAGGCGTAAACATATTAGCCACACCCAAAATCATGCTAGTAATTTCGACCGAAAGGCTGGTGATGGGCTATGGAACTGGTTGATATCGACTGGCTGAAGGAGGCTGGGCCCGGTCTGCCGAGGGTCCCGGTGCTCGGCGTGCCAGTCGATGAAAATTCGTCCTACGAACCGGGTGCCGCCGAGGCACCCGAAGCGATCGCCAAGCGCCTTTTTTGGGCCGGCGGCAATCCGTGGACGGAAAGCGGCGCCAACCTCTCGCAATCCGGCCTCTTTTCCTACGTCGGTGCCTTTGCCGAAAATGCCGAAGACACTTTTGTTCAGCTGTCCGAGGCCACGCAGTGGCTGGCCCGGAGTGGCTATCGGCCGATTCTAATTGGCGGCGATCATTCGATCAGCATCCCGATCCTAAGAGGTCTATCAAAGGTGTACGGAGATCTGTCTATTTTGCATATCGACGCCCATCCGGACCTTTATGACGACTTTGACGACAACCCGAACTCCCATGCCAGCCCCTTCGCGCGGATCATGGAAGAGGGTCTGGCCAAACGTCTCGTGCAGGTTGGCATCCGCACTTTGGTCCCGCATCTGAGAGAGCAAATCGCCCGGTTCGGGGTCGAATGTTTCGAAATGTGCAAGGAGGATCGTCTGCCTCAACTGAACTTTGACGGGCCGGTTTATCTGTCGATCGACATGGATGGCCTCGATCCGGCCTTCGCGCCAGGCGTTTCGCACCGCGAACCGGGCGGTCTGACAACCCGTCAAGTGATCGATTTGATCCATGCCACCGCCGGTCACCTTGTGGCAGCGGATGTTGTTGAATACAATCCGCGCTTCGATATCGGCGACATGACCGCCCAGGTGGCCGCCAAGCTGGTGCGGGAAGCGGCCGGTGTGATGCTAAAGGAAGCTCTCTCAAGGGGGAGAAAGTGACGTTCAATCTTCATCGGGTCTCGACTCTGATTCACAAATGGATGGGTCTTTTGATCGGGCTGCAAGTGCTTTTGTGGATCGCCGGCGGCGTGGTCATGAGCTGGTTCGCGATCCAGGAGGTTCGCGGCGAGCATAATATCAACCCGGTCGATATGGCGCCCTTGCCGGCCGATGAAGCTCTGCTGCCGGTTTCGCAGATTCTATCGGCGGCCGGACAGCCCGCGGCGAGCATAACCTTGCGGCGGCTTGCCGACCGGCTGGTTTACGAATTGGAAGAACCCGGCGCGAAACCCGGCGCGCAACCCGAAGAAGCGCCTAGTCACGCCTTGTTTGACGCCAAGACCGGCCAGAGATTGAGCCCGCTGCCGGCCGAGACGGCGCTCGTGTTGGCGCTGGCGGATTTTTCAGGGGCCGCCGATCCGGATGCTCCACAGCTTCTCGAAGCCCATAATCTGGAATATCGGGGTCCTCTACCGGTGTGGCGCGTGGTCCTCAACGATGAAGAAAACACGCGTCTCTATGTGTCGCCGGAGACCGGGAGGATCGTGGCCAGACGCAATGCGGTATGGCGGCTTTATGATTTCTTCTGGATGCTGCACATCATGGATTATGAAAATCGCACAAACTTCAACAATCCGCTTTTGATATTCTTTTCGATCACCGCGCTGTTGTTTGCGGTCACCGGCATTGTGCTGATTTTTTACCGCTTCGGCCGCCGGGATTTTGCCTGGCTGCGCCGGTCCAGATAGGGCCCCATTTGAGAGGGGGACTCCTGATGAAAAAAATCGTGTTGTTTGTTTCGTTTGCGGTTGCCGGTGCGTTGAATTTTGTGACCTTAACCGCTTTGGCCGATGGCAATACACTCGAAGAGGCCGTGACCGCTGCGCGCCAGTTCCGGCAAACGCACGAATTTGAAATTCTAAGTGAATTCAGAGACTTATTGCGATTTCCTAACAATGCACGCAACATCGATGACATGCGCGAAAACGCCGCATTTATCCGCAGTATCATGGAGGCCCGGGGAATTAAAAGCGAACTTTTGGAGATCGAAGGTGCGCCGCCGGCCATCTACGGCGAGCTTAGGCAGCCGGAGGCCGAGATTACCCTGATGATCTACATTCATTACGACGGCCAGCCGACCGATTTGAGCCGCTGGAAAAGCGATCCTTTTGAGCCCGTGGTGCGGGCCGGCCGCCTCGAGGACGGGGCCGAGGTCATTGATTTCGACAGCCTGAGGGGCCGGGCGATTGATCCGGACTGGCGGATTTACGGGCGCTCAACCAGCGACGACAAGGCACCGATCATGGCCGTCTTGGCGGCCCTGGATGCGCTGGCCGCGGCTAATATGGCGCCGTCGGTCCACCTCAAAATTTTTCTTGATGGCGAAGAGGAGAGGGGCTCGCCGCATCTCGACGCGACGATCCGCAAGTACAAAGATAAGCTCGAATCCGACTTCTGGCTGTTTCTCGACGGGCCGCAGGATCAGCGCGGCAACGCGCGGGTGGTGCTCGGGGTGCGCGGCATAACCGGCTTTGAGCTTACCGTTTACGGTCCGGCGAGCGGACTTCATAGCGGCCATTACGGAAATTTCTCACCCAATCCGATCGACCGGCTGGTGCGCTTGATGGCGAGCATGCGCGATGCCAATGGCCGGGTCCTGATCGAAGGATTTTATGACCAGGTTGAGCCCCTTGATGCAGCGACAATGAAACTCATTGAGGCGATCCCGAACGCTGACGCCGAGATCATGCGCAAGATTCAGGTGGCCGGCCGCGAGAGCCCTGGTCAACGCTATGAGGAAACGATTTTGTGGCCGGCCCTCAATTTCCGGGGCATCCGTTCGGGCGGTGTTGGCGCGCAGGGGCGTAATATCATCGAACCGAGTGCCACCGCCGCGATCGGCATCCGCATGGTTCCCGACCAAACCCTCGAAGCGGTGCGGGCTGTCGTTGAGGCTCATATCCGCGATCAAGGCTATCATATCGTCTATGAAGAACCGGATGTTGAAACAAGGCTCGAGCACGAAAAGATCGCGCTTCTGGACTGGCGCGGCGCCGGCTATCCCGCCGTCCGCACGAGCCCCGAGAATCCCTTAGCCCAAAGGGTGATCGCGTTGATGCAGGCGATGACCAACAACCAGACTCTGATCTATCCGATATTGGGCGGCAGCCTGCCACTGGCGCATATTACGAACAATCTCGACGTGCCGCTGGTGCTGGTGCCGATGGCCAACCAGGACAACAACCAACATGCGCCAAACGAAAACATCCGGATCGGGCATCTGTGGCGCGGCATCGAGATTTACGCCGGGCTGCTGGCCGCCTTTGACGCCGATTGACGGCGCTTCGGCCGGCCCATCAGCGCCTGCCGGTTGCTTTCAAACAGTACGATCAGAAAATCGAGCACCGCCCGGATGCGGGCGCTGCGCCGCAGATCCTTGTGGATGGCCAGCCAAATCTCCTGAACGAACAGCGCTTCGTTCGGAAGAATGCGCACCAAATCCGGCTGCCGGTCGGCGACGATACACGTATGGACGCCGATCCCATAGCCGCTGCGCGTTGCTTTGAGGAGCGCCATCATGCTGTTCGAGCGAAAACTGGCATGGCTGAACCGCAGCCCCATTTCATGCACCTCTTTTTCCACGTAGCGCATCACTTCTTGATCGGGAGAGACAAAGGGATGCGCGTTCAGATCGGTAATGGTTTTTGGAGCCGGGTGCTGCCTTAAATAGTCCTTCGAAGCGTAAAAGCCGAAAGCAACGCTGCCGACCCTCTTGGCTACCAGATCGAGCTGACTGGGACGGAAAAAACGGATGGCGATATCGGCCTCGCGGCGCAAAAGATCGGCCGCCTGAACCTGCATCATCAACTCGATCGAAATCTCGGGATAACGTTCGTAAAAGGCCCCTAATTGCCCGGTCAGCCAGCCGGCCCCGAGGCCCTCGATCGCTGATATGGTGACCGAGCCCGAAAGCCCCTTTTGGCCGCCGGTAACGATGCGCTCGATCGCCAGGGCGTCGTCAGACATATGTTCGGCATGTTGGAGGATCTTCTCACCGGTCTCGGTCAGGCTCAGACCCTGCGGTGTGCGCAGAAAAAGGGGGGCATCGAGCCGTGCTTCCAGGCCCTCGATTCGCCGCCCAACCGTCGGCTGGCTGACCCCCAACTCGCGGGCCGCCGCCGACAGGCTTCCGGTGCTGGCAACGGCCAAAAATTCCTGGATTCCTTCCCAAACCAGCTTATTCATAAATGAATATCCATCCTTCAAAATTATCAATTGATATTCAGTTATGTATACCTATTTCTGCTCAACAAGACAATCCCCAGCAGGAGACTGTGACATGGTTAAATTTATCCCCATCTTCATCGCCGCGGTGATGCTGGTAGTGGCGGTCCCGACCGCACAGGCCGGCACCTCGGACATCATCCGGCTTCATTCCTCGGATTTACTCAGCCAGGGCATCCGGGCTTTGCGCCAGGGCGATATGGAGCGCGCGATTACATCGCTTGAACGGTTTTTGAAGCAGCCGGCGAGCCGCAGCAACCGGGTCGCGGCGCGCAACAATCTGTGCATCGCCTATGAGTATGTCGGTGATCTGGAGGCGGCGGCTGAGCAATGCAGCATTGCCATCGAGCTCAACCCAAAATATTGGCGCGCTTATAACAATCGCGGCAACGTCCATTTGGCCGGCGGCGCCTACGAGGCGGCCAGCGCCGATTATCAATTGGCACTGGAGATTAATCCCAAAGCCGAAGCAGCGCGGGAGAATCTGAAACTCTCAGAGGCCGAAGCGGCCAAACGATAACGCTTTACTGATTTCCTCCGCCTGGGAGCCGGGGCCGCCTCAATGGGCTGGCTCCGTTTTCCTTTTCAAAATCATATCGGCCGCCTTCTCGGCGATCATGATCGTCGGGGCGTTGGTGTTGCCGCCGATGAGGCGCGGCATAATTGAGGCGTCGACCACCCGTAGACCTTCCATGCCGTGAACTCTGAGTTCATCGTCGACCACCGCTTTGGCGTCATCGCCCATGCGGCAACTGCCGACCGGGTGATAGATTGTCTCGGCATTTTGGCGGATCGCCGCATCGAGCGACCGATCGTCCGCGATCGCCGTTCCGGGCCATATTTCTTCGCCGCGAAGGGCATCGAAGGCCGGTTGCAACAATATATTGCGGGCCAGCCGGACCCCCTTGCGCAGGATCTCGAGATCGTCGGGATCGTCGAGATAATTGGCCGCGATGACCGGATGATGGTTCGGGTCTGCGGAAGCCAGTCGGATGCGGCCGCGGCTTTTTGGCCGCAATTGGCAGACATGCATCTGAAAGCCATGTTCAGTAGGCTGTTCGATCCCATGAGCCTTGTTCACCATCACGGCCATGAAATGAAGCTGCACGTCGGCCATCTCCAGCGATGGATCGGTCTTCAGAAAGCCGCCGGCCGGGGCCGGGGAATAGCTGCCGTATCCACGGCCGAAAAGGGCCCATTCCAGGAACACCCGGACCTGCCTGTGCCAGGGCATCCAGTTAAAGGCGGTAATCGGCTCGGTGCAGCGGAACCGCAGGGTGCAATCCAGATGGTCCTGCAGATTTCGGCCGACTCCATCAAGATCATGGATGATCGGGATACCGTGCTGGTGCAACTCTCGGGCCGGTCCGATTCCCGACAGCATCAGGATTTGCGGTGAGTTGATGGTGCCGCCGCAGACGATCACTTCCTGTTCGGCCCGTGCTGCTATCTTTCGGCCGCCGGCCAGATATTCAACCCCGGTCGCCCTCTTGCCCTCGAACAGAATCCGGGCAACAAGCGCTTTGGTCACTATCTTGAGATTGCTTCGCTTGGCTGCCGGCCGCAGATAGGCAGTAGCGGCGCTGGCCCGCCTGCCGTGCATGATGGTGCAGTCAAAAAAGCCAACACCCTCCTGTTCAGCGCCGTTGAAATCTGTATTCGCGTCATGCCCGGCCTGCTTGCTGGCCGCGAGAAAAGCCTCCATCAGGGGGTCTTCAGGATGGCGGTTGGTGACGTTCAAAGGACCGTCGCTGCCATGAAAATCACCGGCCCCGCGCTCCGAGCACTCGGCCCTTTTGAAATAGGGCAGGACATCGTCGTAACTCCAACCACGGCAACCCATCTGTTGCCACTGGTCATAGTCGCGTCGATGGCCACGGGTATAAATCATGGCGTTGATGGAACTCGATCCGCCAACCACCTTGCCGCGCGGCCAAAGAAGCTTTCGCTGATCCAGATTGGCCTGGGGGGCGGTCCGGTAATGCCAGTTGTAAGTCTTTGATTTCAGAAGGTGCATCAGCCCGAAGGGCATATGAATCAGGGGATTTCTGTCGCTGCCGCCGGCTTCGATGAGGAGCACCCGGCAGTGCGGGTCGGCCGACAGCCGATGGGCCAGAACGCAGCCCGCGGACCCGGCACCGATGATGACATAATCAAATCTAATCGCGCCGCCCCTTTTCTAGTCCTTGTAAATGCTGGTCACCGGATCCTGGCCAGCCTTGACCCATCCCCGGAACATACTTTCCGAATTGAAAATGAGCGCCACGTTGCCGTCCTTGTCGAGCGAGATGATGCCGCCGCTGCCACCCATTTGGACGAGCTGCTCCATGACCACGGCGGTTGCCGCTTCTTCGAGTGACAGGCCTTTGTATTCGACAAGGTGGCAGATCGAGCTGGCCACCGTGGCGCGGATGAAATATTCACCGTCGCCGGTCCCCGAGACGCCGCAGGAGCGATTGTTGGCGTAAGTTCCGGCGCCGATAATCGGTGAATCTCCGACCCGGCCCCAGCGCTTGTTGGCGGTGCCACCGGTCGAGGTTGCGGCGGCCAGATTTCCGTGCACATCGAGTGCCACCGCGCCGACTGTGCCAAATTTCTCGTCCAGGGGATCGAGCAACCTGCCGGTCTTGTCATTGCCGCGCAATATTTCGAGCTGCTTCCAGCGGCGCTCGGTATAAAAATAATCCTGTTCGACCATTTCGAGACCGTTCTCCTCGGCGAAGGTATCAGCCCCGTCGCCCTGCAACATCACATGGGGTGAAATATCCATCACCGCGCGGGCCAGCAGGATCGGGTTCTTAACCCGCATGACGCCGGCCACGGCTCCGGCCTGCAGGGTTTTGCCGTCCATGATCGAGGCGTCCAGTTCGTTGGTGCCGGCGTTTGTGAACACCGCACCCTTGCCGGCATTAAAGAGCAGAGAATCTTCCATCGGCACGATAGCCGCGATGATCGCGTCAAGGCTGGTCCCGCCATTTGCGAGCACCGTCTGGCCGGCTTTAAGGGCGGCCAGAAGCATTTCATGATAAGCCGTTTCCAGCTCAGCGGTCATTCTCGCCTGATCGATCTTGCCCGCACCGCCGTGAATCACCAGGGCATATTTAACCATCGGCTTCTCCTCCTCTGCTCTGACTGGCGACGATGCCACGATGAAAGCTATCACAAGCGCAGCGATCAAATATCTAGTATATCTGACAAGTGTTCCGGACATATCGGTGCCTCCTCTGGCTGCTCCGAGAGGCTTGCAATTATGAGGAAGTGGGGGCCCGAAGCAATGAAAAAGGCCGGTCTGTTCGATCCCAATCGGATCAGAGAATCGCGTTTGGCAACCGGCGCGCCTAGCCGGCTGACGTTTTTTCGCGATTCCGGGTGCCATGGGCCGCGATGCGCCCAAGCCAATTACCCAAAGCGATTCGGGCTTGCAGGCATGACAAGCCAAACCGAAGTCAGCTTGCTTATAATGCGGCGCTGCCGTAAACGGCATGGTGTTGGGCAACGAAATTCGGGGGAAGGCCAATGCGGGTCGGTGTGCCAAAGGAAATCAAAACGCTCGAGCATCGGGTCGGTCTGACGCCGGGCAGTGTGCGCGAAATCGTCGAGCATGGCCACGATGTTGTGGTGCAACGGCATGCCGGGTTCGAGATTGGGCTGACCGACGAGGATTATGAAGCGGCGGGCGCCCGCATGGCTGAGACGGCGCAGGAAATCTTTGAGCGCGCCGACATGATCGTCAAGGTCAAGGAGCCACAGCCCGACGAATGCCGGATGCTGCACGAAGATCAAATTCTGTTCACTTACCTTCATCTGGCGCCCGATCCGGAGCAAGCCAAACTGCTGATGGAGTCGAATGCGGTCGCGATCGCCTACGAGACGGTGACCGATGACCACGGCCACCTACCGCTTTTGGCGCCAATGAGCGAGGTTGCCGGCCGCATGTCGATCCAAGCGGGAGCCCATTGCTTGGAGATGAGCCAAGGCGGCCGCGGCATGCTGCTGGGCGGCGTACCGGGCGTCAAGCCGGCCAATGTGGTGATCATCGGCGGCGGTGTCGTCGGCATCAACGCGGCCCGCATGGCCATGGGGCTGGAGGCCCATGTCACGGTGATCGACAAATCGATTGCCCGGCTACAAGAGCTTGATCAGCAGTTTGGCGGTCGTCTCAATACGATCTTTTCGACCCGGGAAGCGATCGAAAACTATGTCCTGGAGGCCGACCTGGTGATCGGGGCGGTGCTGGTGCCGGGCGCCGCCACACCAAAGCTCGTCAGCCGCGAAATGGTCGCCAAGATGAGGCGCGGCAGCGTCCTCGTGGACGTAGCGATCGATCAGGGCGGCTGCTTCGAGACCTCAAAACCCACCACCCATGCCGATCCGACCTATGTGGTTGACGGCATTGTCCATTACTGTGTTGCAAATATGCCGGCCGGCGTGGCCCGCACTTCGACCTTCGCGCTCAATAACGCGACGTTGCCTTACGCCTTGAAGCTGGCCGATCAGGGGTACCGTGAAGCGATGTTGGCGGATTCGCACCTGATGGATGGCCTCAATGTTTACCACGGCAAGATGACCTATGAGGCGGCGGCAAGGGATCTCGGCCACGATTATTTGCCGGCTGGCGAGGCGCTGGAGGCCTGAAGCCCCGCCGCCTGTGGAAGGGTAATGGCCAAACCAACTATTCATATTTTTGCCTTGGGCGGTACGATCGCCATGGTGCCCGACCAGCACGGTGGTGCGAGGCCGGCTCTTTCGGCTACCGATATCATTGCCGCGGCACCGGGTATTGATGATCTGGCAAATATTCACGCCCACGATTTTCGAAGTGTGGCCAGCGCCAACCTGAGCTTCGAGGATCTTATCGATCTGGCGAAAGAAGTGAACGCTCTATTAAGCGACGGAGCCGACGGCGTGGTGGTCACCCAAGGCACGGATGTCTTGGAAGAATCTGCCTTCGCACTCGATCTGATGGTCGACGGAGGTGCGGCGATCTTCACCGGGGCCATGCGCCATTCGGGGCTCGAGGGGTCGGACGGACCGGCCAATCTGGCCAATGCGGTGCGCCTTGCCGCGACGATCGAGCGCCCGGTTGCTGGGGCTCTTGTGGTGATGAACGGCGAGATACATGCGCCAAGCCAGGTCCGTAAAGTCCACACCTCGAGCTTTGGCGCCTTCGCATCGGCCGAGAACGGCCCCTTGGGCAGGATTGACGGGACCGGCGTTGAATGGGCGCGGTCGATTCCCCAAACACCGAACATTTCCCCGGGATCGATCAGCGGGATCGCCCGAATAGCCTATTACGCGGCGGTAATGGACGATCGCTCGGCGATCCTTCAAACCATTGCGGATGGGGATTTCGACGGCTTGGTGGTGGCCGCTTTCGGTGGTGGTCATGTGGCGGAAGAGACGGCTGATCTTTTGGCTGCCATGACCGGGAACATGCCGATCGTTCTGGCCAGCCGAACCGGCGCCGGCAGGATTCTCGAGAACGTCTATGCCTACAAGGGCGCTGAGATCGATCTGATTTCAAGGGGTCTGATTCCGGCGCGTAATTTAGACGCCCGCAAGTCCCGTGTCTTTCTCACTCTGGCCTTGGGCGCCGGCTGGTCACTGGCCGAAATCCGCACTGTGTTTAGCAAATTCTGAGCGTCCCGAGCCTTTCGCCGCAGTTATGGTTCCGTTTGTCGCATTCGTCTTTTATTCCGGAATCCTAAGACTAGCTTATTAAGCGTTACGACAGCGGCAATACGAATGCCGATACAGAAAAGTCCACACCAGGTCTGAGCACCAGCGAGGATTTAAGAAATCGTGAAGCAAAGGAATTTGTACGTTGTGTTGTATCCACAAAATCGACCTACAATCGATTTTGGTTTGGGCTGTCTCGGCTCACCCCTCCTGAGCTGATAGCCTTCCCGTGCGAGGGCCGCTCTGCTACGGGGGCGGCCCTCCACAAAGGCCGATAGGCTGTACTTGGGCGGCGGAGGCCGCCCAATTTTTGTCTCAACATCAAGCGGAAAAATCTATTCCCAAAGCTCGTGCTCGATCCGGGCCAGCTTGTCGAGGACCGAATCGAGCTGTCTTTTTTCTTCGCCGTTCAGGCCTTCGAGGAGGGCCTCTTCATAGCGCTTGGCCAGCGGCACGATGCGGCCGTAAATCGCCTCGCCTTCGCCCGACAATGACAGAATCGAGCGGCGGCGGTCACGGTCATCGAAGCTACGGTTGATGCGGCCGGCTTCCAGGAGCCCGTTAACCGCCCGGCTGACCGCAACCTTGTCCATCGCCGTCCTCTGCGCCACCTGACTGGCGGAGAGGCCGGGCTCCTCGCCAAGCACCGCCATAACCCGCCATTCGGGCAGCTTGAGGCTAAACCGCTGTTCGTACGAATCGGCGATGGCCCGGCTGATGCGGTTCGAGAGAACCGAAAGCTTATAGGGAAGGAACTCCCCAAGCTTCAGTTCAGGAACGCTGTTCGCGTTCATTTTTTGCGGTTTTGACATCATTCTTTTCTTGCAATCAGTTTCATATGAAACTAAATTGGTTGCAAGTGATTTATCGCCGACAGAGGTTCTTTTTTGGCCCGGCTGCTACCTGGGCAATCGGGTCTATGGCGACCGCCGTCGAGGAGAAGAATAATGGACCAAGCACAGGACAATCCGATCGGTACCGACGGATTCGATTTCGTCGAATATGCGGCCGGCAAAGGGACGCTGCTGCAGGATTTATTCACGGAATTAGGCTTCAGCCCGGTGGCTCGGCACAAATCCAAGAACATTACGCTCTACCGTCAGGGTGGGATCAATTTTCTGTTGAACGCGCAAAAGGAGGGTTTCGCGGCCGAGTTCGCAAAGACCCACGGTCCCAGCGCCTGCGCCATGGGCTTTCGGGTGGCGAACGCCGAGGCTGCCTTGATCGAAGTTCAGCGTCGGGGGGCCAGCAAAGCAAAGGTGGCGGGTGACGACGTAGCGGTGCCCGCGCCGTGCATCGAGGCTATCGGCGGCGCCCGGATTTATCTGGTTGACCGTTACAACGGCAGTTCTATTTACGAGGACGATTACGAGTTTTTTGCCGATTCACCCGAGAATGATAAAGCGGCCGGACTGACCTATATCGACCATCTGACGCATAATGTTTTCCGCGGCAATCTGGATAAATGGTGCGATTTCTATATCGATCTCTTTGATTTCACTCAGATCCGCTATTTCGATATCGACGGTGCCGCCACCGGCCTGATCAGCCGCGCCATGGGCAGCCCTTGCGGCAAGATTTGTATCCCGATCAACGAATCCAAGGACGACCGGTCGCAAATCGCCGAGTATCTTGAGGCCTACCACGGCGAGGGAATTCAGCACATCGCGCTGGGCACCGACGATATCTATGGTTCGGTCGTGCAATTGAAGGCCAACGGGGTCGATTTTCAGGAAACACCGGATACCTATTACGAGCTTCTTGAAGAACGCATTGCGGACCATCGCGAAGACAGCGAGTTACTACAAAAATTGGGGATTCTGCTTGATGGTGAGCGGAACGACGAGGTGGGACTGCTGTTGCAGATCTTTACTCAGGAAGTCATTGGCCCGATCTTTTTTGAGGTCATCCAGCGCAAGGGCAACAAGGGCTTTGGCGAGGGCAATTTCAATGCGCTTTTCAAGTCGATCGAGCTCGACCAGGTTCGCCGCGGCGTTCTCAAGATTGATGAGCCGGCGGCCGAGTAATCAAAGCGGCTTAGCGGCGCGAGAGGGGCAGTCAGATGAAGAGATGGATCAGTTTTCCGCGCACGGCGGGCAAAACAACCCGTCAGGCGCATGCGGATTTCCCGCAAGGGACCTATGAGCGCGAGATGGGCCGCGAGGGTTTTTATGGTCCGGCGACCCACCTCTATCACAGCCACCCGCCGACCGACTGGTCGAACTTCGAAGGTCCTTTAAGGCCGCGCGCCTTCGATACCAACCTGATGGAGCACGACGGCTCCTCGCCGTGGAAAGCGCAGACGCTTCTGGCCAATCGGTCCTGCCGCATTCGCTGCTGGGCGCTTGAGAGTGCGATGGAACGATTGGCCCGCAACGCCGACGGTGACGATATCCTTTTCGTGCACGAAGGCGAGGGGGATCTGTTTTGCGACTTTGGGCACATGAGCTACCGGGACGGCGACTATATCCTGTTGCCGCGCGGCGTCATGTGGCGGCTCGAGCCGGCCTCATCGACCCGTCTTCTTCTGATCGAAGCCACCGGCGGTGCCTACAAATTGCCGGATAAGGGCCTGGTGGGCCCGCACGCCATCTTTGACGAGGCGATGCTGGATGTGCCCGAGATTAATGATGCTTTTAGCGCCCAACAGGGCGACGACGAATGGCAGGTCGAAGTGAAGCGCAAGCAGGAACTTTCGACCATTACCTTCCCGTTCAACCCCCTGGACGCAGTCGGCTGGAAGGGCAACAATCTGGTGGTTCGCATCAACTGGCGGGATATCCGACCCCTGATGTCGCACCGTTATCATTTGCCGCCCTCGGCCCACACCACCTTCGTCGCCGACCGGCATGTGATTTGCACCTTCTGCCCACGGCCGATCGAAAGCGATCCCGGTGCTCTGAAAGTGCCGTTCTATCACAATAACAACGATTATGATGAGTTCCTGTTTTATCACCGCGGCAATTTCTTCAGCCGCGACAACATCCAACCTGGAATGACCACCTTTCACCCTTACGGCTTTACCCACGGGCCGCACCCGAAGGCCTTTGAAGCGAGTAAAAAGGCAGCGCTTAAGGAGACCGACGAAGTGGCTGTGATGGTCGATACACGTGATCCGCTGGAAGTGGGTGCTGAGGCCGAGGCGGTCGAGTGGCGGGACTATGTCAATTCATGGGGCGGTGGCAAATAATCGAATCCGGTTCGTTTAGGGCGAGGACCAAGGTATGAAACTGGCATCTCTAAAGGGCGGTCGCGACGGGCGGCTTGTGGTTGTCAGCCGCGATCTCGAGCGCATGATTTCGGCCGATCCAATCGCTCCGACGCTGCAAGCCGCACTCGATCGCTGGCCGGACACAGAACCGCATCTCGAGGCGCTTTCGCAAGCCCTTAATGCCGGGCCGATGGAAGGGCAACAGCCGTTCGACCAAGCAGCCTGCGCCTCACCCCTGCCGAGGGCCTTTCAGTGGGCTGATGGCAGCGCCTACGTGAACCATGTCGAATTGGTGCGCAAGGCCCGAGGGGCCGAAATTCCTGAAAGCTTCTGGACGGATCCCCTGATGTATCAGGGTGGCTCGGATGCTTTTATCGGTCCGCGCGATCCGATCCCGCTTGAAAGCGACGACTGGGGCATCGATTTTGAAGCCGAAGTGACGGTGATCACCGGCGACGTGCCGATGGGCGTGAGTGTGGCGGCGGCGGCCAAACATATCCGCCTGTTCATGCTGGTCAACGACGTTTCACTGCGCGGCCTGATCCCGCCGGAGCTGGCCAAGGGTTTCGGTTTTTTCCAATCCAAACCCTCGAGCGCCTTTTCGCCGGTCGCCGTGACCCCGGACGAGCTGGGCAAAGCCTGGGACGACGGCAAGGTGCATTTGCCGCTGTTATCGTTCCTCAACGGCGAACCTTTCGGCAAGCCCGAGGCGGGGCTGGACATGACCTTCGACTTTGCCACCCTGATCGCCCATGCGGCCAAGACGCGGCCGTTGGGCGCCGGCGCTATCGTCGGTTCGGGTACGGTCTCCAACAAGCTCGACGATGGACCGGGCAAGCCGATCGCGGAAGGCGGGGTCGGCTATTCGTGTATCGCCGAGCGGCGGATGATCGAGACCATCCTAGACGGTCAGCCGGCCGCCAGCTTCATGACCTTTGGCGACCGGGTGCGGATTGAAATGCTGGATGCCGAAGGGGCCTCGATCTTTGGCGCTATCGACCAAATCATCGAGAAATACGAGCCCGGCAATTAAGCCGGGCGGCCGATTGGGATGCTCAAGACCATGAACCGAACGCCGGAAAAACCTGAGGCACGGGCAAGCGTTCTTGAGATTCTTGCCTACAAACCAGGCGGTGCCTCGATCGAAGGCAAGAGCGAAGTCATAAAGCTGGCCTCCAACGAGTCGCCTTTGGGACCCAGCCCGAAGGCGATCAAGGCGGTAAGCGCGGCCCTGGATCATCTGGAGCTTTATCCGGACGGCGGCGCCGAGGCCTTGAGAGGGGCCATCGGTGAGGCCCACGGCCTCGATCCCAAGCTTATCATATGCGGCAACGGCTCGGAGCAGCTCCTAAGCCTCCTCGCCCAGGTTTATGCCGGCCCGGGCGACCAAGTTATCCAGTCGGAATTCGGATTTCTCATCTATCGCATCGCGACGCTCGCGGCGGGCGCTGATTTGGTGGTCGCCAGAGAAACAAATTTTACGACCGATGTTGTGGCCATCCTGGGCGCGGTCAGCCAACGGACGCGGATTGTTTTTCTGGCCAACCCCAACAATCCGACCGGCACCTTGATCGATGCCGAGGAATTACGGCAATTGCGGCGGCAGCTGCCGGAGCGAGTGCTCTTGGTGATCGACGCGGCTTACGCCGAATATGTCGAGGACCCGGCCTATAGTGATGGCATCGACCTGGTAAATGAGAGCATGGCCACGGGCTCCGACAATGTCGTTGCTCTACGCACATTTTCGAAGATATACGGTCTGGCCGCTCTGCGGCTCGGCTGGTGCTACGGCCCGCCCGGCGTTATCGACGCGCTTAACCGGGTACGCGGCGCCTTTAACGTCTCAACTCTGGCCCAAGTAGCAGGGATCGCCGCGGTGGGCGATCGGGACCACCTGGCCAGCGCCCGACGCCATAACAGCGAATGGTTGCCGAGGCTGACCGCCGGGCTAAGAGCGCTTGGCCTTGAAGTGCTTCCAAGCGCCGGAAACTTTGTCCTGGCGCGGTTTCCCGGCGGTGCCGACGAAAGCGTTGCCGCCGACCGCTTTTTGAGGGACAATGGGATCATCGTCCGGCCGGTGGCGGGGTACGGTTTGCCGGAAGCACTTCGGATAACCATCGGATCGGACGAACAAAACTCGGCACTGCTTGAGGTTATGCAAGGGTTTCGTTCAAACTTTGAATGAGGCGAAAACCATGATAATCACCACCCGGCTCGGCCGTGAAGTCGAAGTCAACGAAGACTATACGATCAACCAGGATTGGGAGAGCCATACGGCGGCGGAACACGCCCGCTGGGATTATCTCTATGAGCGCCAGGGGCGGGTCTTGAAGGGGCGGGCGGCCGATGAATTTCTCGACGGCGTACAAAAACTCAAGATTTCCGAGGGCGGCATTCCCAACTACGAGGAATTATCCGACCGCCTTGAGGCCCTGACCGGCTGGCGGGTGGTCGCGGTGCCGGATCTGGTGCCCGACATCGTCTTTTTTGATCATCTTGCGAACCGGCGCTTCCCGGCTTCGGATTTTATCCGCAACGCGGACCAGCTTGATTATCTCCAGGAGCCCGATAATTTTCACGACGTCTTCGGCCATGTACCGATGCTCGCCCATCCGGTCTTTGCTGATTATTTACAGGCTTACGGGAAAGGCGGCCTGCGAGCCGAGAAGCTCGGGGTTCTGCACCAACTGGCGCGGCTCTATTGGTATACCGTCGAGTTCGGCCTGGTGAAGTCAGCCGATGGCCTACGGATCTTTGGCTCAGGCATCGTCTCCTCGGCTGCGGAATCGGTCTTTTGCCTCGAGGATCCATCGCCCAACCGCATCGGGTTCGACCTCCTGAGGGTCATGCGCACCAATTACCGCATCGATGATTATCAGGAGACCTATTTTGTCATCGACAGTTTCGAGGCTCTGCAAGAAGAGACCCTGCAGGACTTCAGGAGGACAATCTATAAAGAACTAGAGGACTTACCGGAATTGGAACCGGCCGATGTTCTGGACGACGACGTGGTTTTGCATCGCGGAACCGGCGATTACGAAAAGGCCCGGCGCGAGGAGCGCGTATTGCTGGCCGAAAAATCTGCTTGAATTTCAGTAATTTAGGCTGCGATATGCCAGCCGCCGGCGGCCTTGGCGGCTTCAATGCGGGCCTTGGCCATTTCGTCGGCGATTTCCGAAGTCGGCCGGCCTTCCTGCTCGGCCGTCGCGTAAATCTCAAGAAGAGTGCTGTAAACGACCTCAACCGCGGCCATGCCGGCTTCGACGGTCACCGGCACACCCTTGATCTCGTTAGCTACGTTTATGATCCCGCCGGCGTTGATCAGATAGTCGGGGGCGTAGAGGACACCGCGTTCGCGAAGCGCTTCGCCATGCCTGGCTTCAGCAAGCTGATTATTGGCCGCGCCGGCCACAATCTTCGCTTTGAGCTGCGGGATCGTTTCGTCGTTGATGACGGCCCCGAGGGCGCAAGGAGCGAAAACGTCAACCTCCTGACCGATGATCGCATCGACAGCAACCACTGTGGCGCCAAATTTCTTGACGACGCGTTCCACATGCACGGCGTGGATATCGGATACCATGAGCTCGGCACCCGCCTGATGCAGCTCGCGGCAAAGATTGTAGCCGACATTCCCCAGTCCCTGGACCGCGACCCGGATGCCTTTTAGGTCATCGGAACCGTTCAAATACCTGAGGCTGGCGCGAATGCCGCAGAAAACGCCGTGCGCCGTAAAAGGTGACGGGTCGCCGCTGGCCGCGTTGCCACGCACAAGCCCAGCCACCCACCTTGTCTGCGTGGCCACATGCTCCATGTCTTTGACCGACATGCCGACATCTTCTGCGGTAATGTAACGCCCCGAGAGACTGTCCACGTAGCGACCAAACGCCTTCATGAGTTCCGGCGTTTTTTGGCTCTTGGAGTCGCCCATAATGATTGCCTTGGCACCACCCAACCCGACGTTGGCAAGGGCGTTCTTATAACTCATGCCGCGCGACAGGCGAAGCACATCGCTGATCGCATCTTCCTCGCTTGCATATTGCCACATGCGGCAGCCGCCAGCGCCAGGACCAATCGCCGTGCTGTGAACGGCGATGATCGCTTTTAGACCCGTATCTTTATCGGAGCAGAAAAGTACCTGCTCGTGATTGTCGAATGATTCGGAAGAAAATACTGACATGAACCTTCCTCGTTAAACCAGCCGGCGGCCCCGGCGTCCGTTCCAAGCTAACTTGAGTTCCCCTGTCGGGCGGCTTCAATACCCCACCGGTCAAGGTCTTGCAACAGCCAATCCGCAATCGGCTCGGTCCTAACAGCGAAACCTCCGGAAGCCGTTGGTTCGTACCAAGACAGCGCTTCCAGCAGGGTCATACTATGGCACAAGACTCCTGAAATAGGATTTCGTAAATGGGCCGAAAATGGGCAACGAACCGATAGTCTGATGGCTCACATTTGAAAGAACCCAACCCAAAATACTGCAGCGAACAGGCCAATCAAAATGCCCTTGCCCCGAGTCGGATCAAGCTGGTCTTTGCCTACCCGCCGGCTGTTCTGCAGATCGCCAGGATAGGTTTCTATGAGGTTTCGTCGAACAGCTCGCGGCCGATCAGCATGCGCCTGATTTCGCTGGTCCCGGCGCCGATCTCATAGAGCTTGGCGTCTCGCAAAAGCCGACCGGCCGGGAACTCGTTGATATAACCGTTGCCGCCGAGGCACTGAATGGCTTCGAGGGCCATTTGGGTGGCCTTTTCGGACGCATAGAGGATGCAGCCGGCAGCGTCCTTGCGGCTCGTCTTTCCGGCGTCGGAGGCGGCCGCAACCGCATAGGTATAGGTTCTGCATGCACTCCAGGTGGAATACATGTCCGCCAGCTTGCCCTGCATGAGCTGGAAAGTGCCGATCGGTTTACCGAACTGCTCGCGCTCATGGATATAGGGCACTACGAGATCCATACAGGCAGCCATTATCCCCAGCGGCCCGCCTGAAAGCACGATGCGTTCATAATCCAGACCGCTCATCAGCAGCTGGATGCCTTTGTCCTCCTCGCCAAGAACGTTTTCATAGGGAATCTCGCAGTTGTCAAAGACCAGCTCGCAGGTGTTCGAGCCACGCATACCGAGCTTGTCGAGCTTTTGCGCCGTCGAAAATCCGGTCATGCCCTTTTCCACCAAAAACGCAGTAATGCCCTTGGCTCCGGCGCCGGGTCGGGTCTTTGCGTAAACGATCAGAACGTCGGCGTCGGGACCATTGGTGATCCACATTTTGGTGCCGTTGAGGACATAAACGTCGTTCCGCTTTTTGGCCTTCAATCTCATGCTCACGACATCCGAGCCGGATCCCGCTTCGCTCATCGCCAGGGCACCCACATGTTGGCCCGAGATCAGCTTGGGAAGGAAGCGTTTCTTCTGCTCGTCGTTGCCGTTTCTGGCGATCTGGTTGACGCTCAGATTGGAATGGGCGCCGTAGGAAAGACCGACGCTGGCCGAGGCCCGCGATATTTCCTCCATCGCCACAACATGGGCCAGATACCCCATTTCCGCGCCGCCAAACTCTTCGGATGCGGTAATGCCGAGAATGCCAAGGGCACCCATTTTCTGCCATAGGTCCATGGGAAATGTATTGGACTCGTCGATCTCGCTTGCCCGCGGCGCAATCTCGACGGCGGCAAAAGCGGCGACGCTCTGGCGCAGCATGTCGATGGTTTCGCCCAGACCAAAATCCAATGTCGGTATTTGCATCATCTTTCTCCTGCCTGCGAGGCTTTCTGCTTAATCCTGCGCCGCCTCGTCGTGCACTTCGAGGATCAGGCCGCCTTCTGAGATCTGATCGCCTTCCTTGACCAGTATTTCACCCACGAACCCGTTTCGGGGCGATGTAAGCGTATATTCCATCTTCATCGCTTCCATGATCAAAAGCGGCTGTTCGAGCGTGACTGCTTGGCCGGCCTCGACGAAAACCTTCAGAATTCGGCCGGGCATCGGCGCGTGGACGGCTCCCGGGCCTTCGCTGGCCACGTCTTCATCGTCGATCCCTAAAGCCAAAACCAAGGTCAGGGCGCGCGGCCCTATGGCCAGCGTGATCCGGTTGGCGTCGACGGCGCCCAAGATCATGACTTGACGTCCGTTAACGCTGGCCGTCAGTTCACCGCCTTCGGCAAGCGTACCCGAGATGGCAATACTTTGGTTTTCATAATCGACCTGGATGCCGTCCTCGAGCGGTTGCAACGTCAGGCTCAGCTTTTGGCCGTCAACCACGAAAGCGAGGCGCTCCTGGTAGGAAAGATTGACCCGCCAGCCATTGGAGAGCGCCCAGGGAGACTGACGATCGGCGCCCGGCCAGTCGATGTTCCGGCGGCTGTTTTTTCTTGATTCATGAAGGATCAGGGCGGCGAGAGCGAACTCGTCCAGTCCGGGCGGCGCCTTCGCGGCGCTCAGGGCCTCGTGATGTCTGCCGAGAAAACCTGTATCCACTTCGCCGGCGGCGAATTCCCTACTGGCGATGATCGCCGCGAGGTACCAAAGGTTTGTCTCACAGCCGGCGACAAAACTTTTTTCGAGGGCACTGCTCAGTCGTTCAATAGCCTGTTCGCGGCGGCCCGCACCGACGATGATTTTGGCGATCATCGGATCATAGAAGGGACCAATGTTGTCGCCCTCGACAAAGCCCGAATCGATCCTCAGTCCCTCGATATCGTCCGCTAACCGGAAAAAGCGTAACTCACCGCTTTGCGGCAAAAACTCTTTGTCCGGGTTCTCGGCATAAAGACGCACTTCGATGGCGTGCCGGTCCGGCAAATCGGTCGGCTGCGAGAAGGGAATCTCCTTGCCCATCGCAATATCGAGTTGCAAGGCTACCAAATCGTGGCCGGTCAAATATTCGGTGACCGGATGTTCGACCTGCAGGCGGGTGTTCATTTCCATAAAATAAAAGGCGCTGTCGTCGGATAGCGGTTCCGTGGCATCGACGATAAATTCGATCGTGCCGGCGCTCACATAGCTGATCGATTTTGCGGCTTTGACCGCGGCGTCGCACATTTTGGCCCGCAGGCCGGCGGTCATGCCCGGGGCCGGGGCCTCCTCGACCACCTTCTGGTGGCGGCGCTGCAGCGAGCAATCACGCTCGAAGAGATGGACCACATTGCCCGCCTGGTCCCCGAAGACCTGTATCTCGATATGGCGCGGCTTGGTCAGGTACTTTTCCAACAAAACCTGTGGATTGCCGAAGGCCTTTTCGCCCTCGCGCCTGGCACCCGCAAGGGCCGCTTCAAATTGATCCTGGTTTTCGACCAGGCGCATACCTTTGCCGCCACCGCCGGCCACCGCTTTGATCAGGACTGGATACCCGATCTCCTCGGCCGCTTTTTTCAGGGTCTTTAGCGACTGGCCTTTCCCGTGATAGCCCGGCACCACGGGTACCCCGGCCTTTTCCATCAGCGCTTTCGCCCGGTCCTTTAGCCCCATGGCCCGGATCGATTCAGCCCGCGGCCCAACAAAGATAATACCCGCGCTCTCGCAGGCTTCAGCAAATTCGGCGTTCTCTGACAGGAAGCCGTAACCTGGATGTATGGCGTCGGCGCCACTGGATTTTGCGATTTTGATAATCTTGCCCCCGTCCAGGTAACTCTCGGCTGCCGGAGCCGGGCCGATCGGGAAGCTCTCGTCGGCCAACTTGCGATGTTGGGCTTCGCGGTCGGCTTGCGAATAGACTGCAACGGTAGCCATGCCCATTTGGCTGGCCGTGCGGAAAATGCGGCAAGCAATTTCCCCCCGATTGGCGACCAGGAGCTTCTTGATCGGACTTTCTTTAGTCATCCTTGGGATACCAGCTCGGCCGGCGTTTTTCCAAGAAGGCGCTGGTGCCCTCCCGGCCTTCGACCGAAGCCCGTTCGGCCGCGATCAGCTCGGCGGTATCCTCGCGCAGGCCCGGTGTGATTTCACGGTTAGTCACAGAAGCTATGAGTTTTTTGGCGGCGGTGACCGCCCCTGGGGCGCTTTCGAGGATGCATTGAATCCAGGCCGCCGCCAGGTCTTCCATCTCCTCCTGGCTGTCGGCCAGCTGGTGTACCAGACCGATCCGGTAGGCCTCGCGGCCATCGAAGCGCCTACCGGACAGGAAATAGGCGCGCGCGCTTCGCGCCCCGATTGCGGCGACGACATAAGGTGAAATCGTGGCCGGCGTTAGACCGAGCCGGACCTCTGAAAAGGCGAATTTGGCATCCCTAAGGCCGATCGCAAAATCGGCCACCGCCACCAAACCGACGCCGCCGCCAAAAGCGGCGCCATGGACCAGCGCAATGAGCGGCTTTGGCATGAGATTGAGGGTATACAGCATGGCCGAGAGACTGCTTGAATCGGCCCGGTTTTTCTTGAGCGTAAAGTTCGCAGCCTCCTGCATCCACTTCATGTCTGCACCGGCACAAAAACTCGGTCCTTCGCCGCGCAGGATTACCGCGCGGACTTCCGGATCCTCGCCCAACTCCCGCGCCGTCTCTCGCAATTCGACCACCATCTCGGCGTTAAAGGCGTTGTGCACCTCGGGCCGGTTCAGTCTCATCGAGACCACCCCGTATTTGTCCTTGGTCATTTTGAGTGTCTTGTGTTCCATGGTTTTCCTACATTCTGAAGACGCCAAACCGCGTCTCCTCAATAGGGGCATTTAGAGCCGCCGAAATCCCAAGCCCCAGAACCATGCGCGTATCCTTGGGATCGATAATACCGTCATCCCACAGGCGGGCGCTGGCGTAGTAGGGATGGCCCTCGGTTTCGTATTGCTCGCGGATCGGGTCCTTAAAGGCTTCCTCCTCTTTTTCTGACCAGGTCTCGCCGCGCGCCTCCATGGCGTCGCGCTTGACGGTTGCGAGGACGCTCGCGGCTTGCTCGCCTCCCATTACCGAGATACGGGCGTTGGGCCACATCCATAAGAATCGCGGGCCAAAGGCGCGGCCGCACATGCCGTAATTACCGGCCCCGAACGAACCGCCGATAATGACCGTGAATTTTGGCACCCTGGCGCAGGCGACCGCCGTCACCATCTTGGCGCCGTCCTTGGCGATGCCGCCGGATTCGGCCTTCTGACCGATCATAAAGCCAGTGATATTTTGCAGGAATACAAGCGGAATCCCGCGCTGGGCGCAGAGTTCGATGAAATGGGTGCCTTTAAGGGCCGATTCCGAAAACAACACACCGTTATTGGCGACCAGACCCACGGGATAGCCGAAAATATGGGCGAATCCAGTGACCAGCGTGGTCCCATAAAGCTTCTTAAACTCGTCAAACTCGCTGTCATCGACGATCCGCGCAATGACCTCCCGCACGTCATAGGGGCGACGTCTGTCCTTTGGAATTACGCCGTAAATCTCGTCGACCGCATAAGCCGGATCGGCCGATGTCCTAGTGGCCAGGGAAATCGTCTTGCGGCGGTTGAGATTGATCACGATCTGGCGCGCTTTGGCGAGTGCCTGCTCGTCGCTTACGGCCATATGGTCGGTGACGCCGGAAATGCGCGAATGGACATCCGCGCCGCCCAGATCTTCGGCACTCACCACCTCACCGGTAGCCGCTTTTACGAGCGGCGGGCCGGCCAGAAAAATTGTCGCCTGGTTCTGGACAATAATGCTCTCGTCGGCCATCGCCGGCACATAGGCGCCGCCAGCGGTACACGATCCCATGACCACCGCGATCTGGGGAATGCCGGCCGCCGACATCGTGGCCTGATTATAAAAGATACGCCCGAAATGCTCACGGTCCGGGAACACCTGGTCCTGGTTGGGCAGATTGGCGCCACCGGAATCGACAAGGTAGATGCAGGGCAGGTTGTTCTCCCGCGCAATCTCCTGGGCCCGCAAATGCTTCTTGACGGTGATCGGATAATAGGTGCCGCCCTTGACCGTGGCGTCGTTGCAAACGACCATGCATTCCTGGTCGGAAACCCGGCCGATGCCGGTGATCAGTCCGGCCGCCGGGACATCGGCTTCATAGACCTTGTAGGCGGCCAGCTGCGAGAACTCGAGAAACGGCGAGCCCGGATCCAAAAGGCAAGACAGACGGTCCCGCGGCAGCAATTTGCCACGTTTGAGGTGCTTTTCGCGGGACCGCTCGGGTCCGCCCTTTTCGATCGTTCGGATGGTCGATTTCAGGTCGTCTACCAAGGCCTGCAGACTGGCCGCATTTGCCTTGAAATCGGCGGATTCCGTATCGATTGAGGACTTAATGTGCGCCATTTCACCCCTCTCGCAAAGCCCCTTAGGGTTTGTACACCTTTCGCTTGACAGAAGCTATCGCAAGCCAAATAATAGATGAAGTCATTTGTTTAGATACTATTAATAGAAAACATCTATGTTTGAACTCTATCAACTACGGTATTTCATTGCCATCGTCGAAACCGGGAACTTTACCAAGGCCGCTGAACGGGCCTGCGTGACCCAGCCGACCCTGTCGGCGGGCATCAAGAAACTGGAAGAACAAATCGGCACACGGTTGTTTCACCGTACCTCCCGGCGGGTGTTTTTGAGCAAAGCCGGCACCGCCTTTCTGGAGCGGGCCAAGGCAATTCTTTACGAGTGCAATTTGGCAGTGCGAGAGCTTAGCCACACCGAGGCGCCAAAAGTTTTGAGGCTCGCCATCGTCCGTACAATTCCGATTGTCCTGGTCTCGAAGCTACTCGAGGATTTCAAAGCCCAAGATGCCGGAGCGGTGATCGAGCTGTTTGAAGGTAGCGAACAGGAAGTTGCCAATCGTCTTGCAAATGGCGGCTCGGACTTGGCGATCACCATACTGCGCGACGACATGGAGCCGGCAAATGTTCTACCGCTGTTCGAGGAAGGCTACGCCCTGGCCCTGTCGGATCGTCATCCCTTGGCGCGGCGGAAAAGTATCACCGGGGCCGAGTTGGCCAACGACAATATGGTCGTGCGCACAAGGTGCGAGGTTTTAAGCGAAACCAGCCGTTATTTTACCGACCGCAACGTGCGACCGCGACTTGTCTACCGGACCAATAACGACGAGCGGGCGCTTGAGATGATCCGAGTCGGATTGGGCGTCACGGTGATGCCCGAATCCTATCGTTGGGAGGGTGTGGCCCGGGTGCCGCTTGAGGGCTTCGGCTTGCGGCGCAGTATCGCCCTCGTGGCCCCGCCGCACGCCCCGGCTGAGGAAAACCGCAGTCTGGTCGAGACCTTTTCCGTCTTTACGTCAAGTCAGGCTTGGGAGTCCGCAGCCTGACCCAGCAAAGCCCAGGGACCTAATTTCGTTTGCGTTTTACCTTAAAGGCCTTAGATTGTGGCTCCTTCGGGCTTTTCCGGACTGTAAACAGGAACTTGAAGAGGCAGATGAAACGCCAAGGGACGATCCTGATCTGGTCGGCCAGTTTGCTTTTGGCGGCAGCCGGCGGATACCTGATCTTGTTCGATGGCGGCGCCGACGGTGACGGCCGCCGGGGCTTCGATCGCACAACGCCGGTCGAAGTTCAAACCGTCACAACGGGGGAGTTTGCCGACGTCATCGAGGCGCTCGGCACAACCCGGGCCAATGAATCGGTGATTCTCACGGCCCAGGTGTCCGAGACCGTTAAAAAAATCAATTTTGAAGACGGCATGTGGGTCATGGAAGGCACAATTCTGATTGAGCTCACCAACTCCGAAGAAGTCGCTCTGGTGCGCGAACGCCAAGCCGCAGTCAAGGAAGCGTTGCAGCAATTTGACCGAATCCGCGATCTCGTAAAAACCGGCAACGCCTCGCAGGCTGCCCTTGATCTGCGGACCCGCTCGCTCGAGGAAGAGCGCTCGAGACTGGCTGCTGCCGAAGCGCGGATCGCCGACCGCATTATCCGAGCCCCGTTCTCGGGTGTGCTGGGTTTACGCAACGTCAGTCAGGGAACCCTGGTCTCTCCGGGCACTCCGATCACGACACTCGACGATATTGATAGAATCAAGCTCGATTTCTCGGTCCCTGAACGGTTCATCTCGGCGCTTGCTGATGGGCAGACCATCATCGCCAAAGCAGCCGCTTATAACGAGCAGCCCTTCGTGGGCATAATTTTGACCATCAATTCCCGGGTCGATCCGGTGACCCGCGCTGTCACCGTGCGGGCAATCATACCGAACCTAGACCGTAAGTTGCGGCCGGGCATGCTGATGACCGTCGAATTGTCGAGCAACCACCGGACCGCGCTGCTGATTTCGGAAAGTGCCATCATTCCCGTGGGCCGCGAAAACTTTGTCTTCGTGCTGCAGGAAGATATGACCGTTCAACGCATCCCGGTTTCCCTTGGAACGCGCCGTCGCGGCAAGGTGGAAATCACGGCCGGTTTGGAAGCCGGACAAAGAGTTGTGACTTCGGGCACCATGCGCCTGCGTAGTGGCTCCAAAGTCAGCTTGCCGTCAGCAGCCGGCAGCGGACAGCGGCAGGGTCGGGAAAGGGGCAATAGCTGATGGTCCTGTCCGATCTTGCCGTAAGACGACCGGTCTTGGCGCTGGTGATGAGCCTGATGCTGATGGCCTTCGGCATCCTCTCGTTCGGCAATCTCGCTGTGCGCGAGTTTCCCGACATTGATTTCCCAATCGTCTCGGTAAGCACAAATTACCCCGGCGCCTCCGCCGCCGTAGTCGAAACCCGGATCACGCAGATTGTCGAAGACCGCATATCCGGAATCGAAGGGATCAAGTCGATAACTTCCACAAGCGAAGACGGTAGCTCGCAGGTGGTGATCGAATTTATCACCGAACGTGACATCGATGCGGCGGCCAACGATGTGCGTGAGCGTATCTCCAGGATCGGCCGTTTCCTGCCGGAAGAGGCCGACCCGCCGGAGATTTTCAAGGTCAACAGCCGGGAACGGCCAATCATTTGGTTCTCTTTGTCCAGCAACTACCTAAGCAGTATGCAGTTGGTCGACTACGCGGAGCGCAACATCGTCGACCGCATCTCGGTTCTCGAAGGCGTAGCCCGCGTTCGGGTGGGCGGTTCGCAAAAAGCCTCCATGCGAATCTGGCTGGATCGCCAGAAGCTCGCGGCTCGCCAATTGACCACCGAGGACGTTGAGCGGGCGCTCCGGGCCGAGAATGTGGAGCTGCCGGCCGGCAATCTCGAGTCCACCGTGCGCGATTTTACGGTGCGCATGGAGCGCATGTACAAAAATACCGACGACTTTGCGAAACTCGTATTAGCTGAAGGCGCGGACGGCCATTTGATCCGGCTTGGCGAAGTGGCAACAATAGAGATCGCACCCGAGGAAATCCGCCGTGAGTTTCGCGGCAACGGGGTCCCGAGGATTGGTATCGGCGTTGTCAAGCAATCGACCGCAAACACCCTGAAGGTCGCCGAACAGGCTCATGCCGAGGTCGAACGGATCAAGCAGACCCTGCCGGATTCGATGTCTCTCGAAGCGACATGGGATTCCTCGATCTTTGTCTCGGAAGCGATCACGGAGGTGTACCGGACGCTGTTCATCTCGGTCGGGCTTGTGGTCCTTGTAATATATCTGTTCCTTGGCAGCATTCGGGCCGCTCTTGTACCTGCGGTTACGGTTCCGGTCTGTCTGGTCTCGACCTTCATGATTCTCGATATAGCCGGCTATTCGCTCAATATGCTGACATTGTTGGCGCTGGTCTTGTCGATCGGCCTGGTGGTCGATGACGCGATCGTGGTGTTGGAGAATATTTATCGCCGGGTCGAGAAGGGCGAGCCGGCCTTGCTTGCCGCCTACCGGGGAGCCCGCCAAGTCGCTTTTGCGGTGATCGCCACGACCCTGGTCCTCGTGGGCGTCTTCGTACCGATCGTTTTTCTTGAAGGCAATGTAGGGCGGCTATTCGGAGAACTGGCACTCACTTTGGCGGGTGCGGTAGTCATTTCGAGCTTCGTGGCCCTGACTCTTTCACCGATGATGTGTTCCAAGTTTTTGAGCCGCAAGGCCAAGAAGTCTTGGTTGACCAAGCGAATGGAGACCCTGTTCGATAAATTGTCGGCCGTCTATGTGGCCGCTCTGCCGATTTGTTTCCGCAACAAGTCGGCAATCTTCCTGGCCTTGTTCGGGGCCCTGGCGATGATCTTCGGTCTCTTGGAGCGATTGCCGCGCGAGTTCACACCGACCGAAGACCGGGGCGGTTTCTTTATCAACTTCCAGGGCCCGGAAGGGACCAGCTTCGAGCAGACCAAGTCGGACGTGAAGATCGCCGAAGAGAAATTATTGAAGGGCGTGGCGGACGGAATGGTGCAGACCCTTCTTATTGTGATTCCAGGCTTCGGCAGAACCGGCCAGGATTTTAGTAATGCCTTTGGCATCGTTATTTTGCCGCGCTGGGAGAACAGGGAAGTCTCAACCGATGAAGTCCTCACCTGGGCCCGCCAGGAATTGTCAACGATAACCGGCAGCTCGGTGTATATCGGGCGCTTCAGCGGCCTCAACCCCGGGGGCGGTGGCCCGGCGGTGCAGCTGGCGATTGGCGCCAATACCTATGATGAACTGGCTGTGTTCCGTGAGATTATGTTCGATCGGCTGCGCGACAACCCTATTCTTGTGAATGTCGATGCGGACTACAAGGAGACCAAGCCGCAGCTTAGGATCGCCATCGACCGTGACCGTGCGGCGGACCTCGGGGTCTCGGTCGAAGCCATCGGCCGCACGCTTGAAACGATGCTCGGCGGACGAAGGGTCACAACATTCCTGGATCGCGGCGAGGAATACGACGTTATCTTGCAGGCGGCGCTTGAGGACCGGGCGGCGGCCAACGACATCAACAATATCTACGTGCGCTCGAGCCGCAGCGGCGATCTGGTGCCGCTGGCCAGCCTTGTGGAGATGACCGAGGTCGCCGATGCCGGCACCTTAAACCGCTACAATCGAGTGCGGGCCCTGACCATAACCGCGGATATTGCCGATGGCGCGACATTGGGCGACGCCCTGGATTTTGTTGAAAGCGTGGCCCGTGCCGAGCTGGCGAATGCGGTCTCGCTCGATTACAAGGGGGAATCCCGCGAATTCAGAGAAGCCGGATACGCCGTCTTCTTTACCTTCCTGATGGCGCTTCTTGTGGTTTTTTTGATCCTCGCCGCCCAGTTTGAGAGCTTCATCCACCCCTTTGTCATCATGCTGACGGTGCCGCTGGCGGTGGCCGGTGGTTTGGCTGGGCTCTATCTGGCCGGATATAGTTTCAATATTTATAGCCAGGTGGGGATGATCATATTGATCGGATTGGCGGCCAAGAACGGCATCCTGATTGTCGAATTTGCCAATCAGCTGCGCGACCTGGGCTATGACGTCGAGGAGGCGGTGATCGAGGCCTCGCGGATCCGTCTGCGGCCGATCCTGATGACCGGCCTGTCGACCGCCATGGGTGCGCTGCCGCTAATTCTGGCCATGGGGGCCGGGCAGGCCAGCCGCGGATCGATCGGCATGATCATCTTCACCGGGGTAATTTTTGCGACCTTCTTTACCCTGTTTGTGATCCCGGTCTTCTACCAGATGCTGGCCGGATATACGACCTCACCGGGGCATATCGCCCAGCGTCTGAGCAGGTACGAAGCCGAGTTCGTGATCAAGCGCAAAGGCGAATCGCCGGCCGAGTGACGACGATGCGGCCGCCTAATCGGGGGCATGTGGCGAGCGATGCACGCCCTGGAGCTCAACCTCAAATCCCGCCTCTTCAAGCGCCGCCACAAGCTGCCGCATGTGGTGAGCATCCTTGGTTTCGACCACCACTTCGATCTCTGTGTATTTGAGTGAAATATCGGCAAATTGTCGATGATGATACACCTCGACAACGTTGCCGCCGGCCTCGGCGATAATCATTGCGACCTTGGCCAGGCCGCCCGGCATATCCGGTGTGGTGACCTTTAGGCGCGAAATTCGGCCGTCCCTGGCCAGGCCCCGCATCAGGGACGAAGCTAGAATTTTGGCATCAATATTTGCCCCTGTAAGCACCAGGCCGGTCTTCCTGCCCCGGAATAGCTCGGGGTTCTCATAAACCGCGGCCAGGCTGGCCGCCGCGGCCCCTTCGACAACCACCTTTTCCATTTCGATAAACATGTTGATGGCCATTTCGATGCTCAGCTCTTTGACGATCAGAATATCGTCCACCAGTGCCGCCACCACTTTTTGCGTCAGTAGGCCCGGCTTTTTAATGGCAATGCCTTCGGCAATCGTCTCGACCTTGGGATGCCCAACCGTTTTGCCTTCCAGAGCCGCCTTCATCGACGGGTAAATCTCCGACTGCACGCCATAAATCTTGATCTCAGGCTTGATCGTCTTGGCGGCCACCGCGATACCCGATATCAGGCCGCCGCCGCCAACCGGCACGACCAGCACTTCAAGGTCCACAAAGCGCTCGAGAAACTCGATCGCCACGGTGCCGTGACCGGCCATGATATCGGGATCGTCAAAGGTGTGAATGATCGTCAGATTGCGCTGGCGCTCAATCTCATGGGCCCGTTCGGCGGCCTCGGCAAAATTGCTGCCGGCCAGCACCACCTCGGCACCCAAATCTTCGGTGCGCTTGACCTTTGTAAAGGGCGTGCCTTTGGGCATCACGATGGTCGCCGGTACGCCGAGCCGACCGGCGTGATAGGCGACGCTTTGGGCGTGATTGCCGGCTGATGACGCAATCACACCACGGGCCCGTTCCTCGTCGGTCAGCTTCAAAAGCCGATTGAGACCGCCGCGCTCCTTGAACGACGCGGTATGCTGAAAGATCTCAAACTTGAGATAGATGTCCGCGCCTGTGGCATCCGAAAGCACTTTCGAATATTCAGCCGGCGTGCGCTTGACGCCGTCTTCGATGCGTGCCGCCGCATCCAATACGTCCTGGTAGCAGATCGGCAGATCCGCGGCCTCCGGGTCAGATTTCTTGGCCGTCTTCATATCTTGACGCCTCGTTGAAGGTCTTGCGGCACAAGATGTGCCACAAATCAATTCCTTCTGTCCATGGTCAGCAAGGGCCGGTCGCCATACCTTGCTAACTCAATAGATGAACAACGCCGGGCCAGAGCACCATCAGGACAACAAAAGCTGCCAGAATCAGAAAAAAAGGCAGGGCGCTCCTGGCGATCCGGGCGATCGGCTCACCGGTCAGATTTTGCACCACGAACAGATTGAATCCGACAGGCGGTGTGATTTGCGCCATTTCGACTGCAATCACCAGGAAAATTCCGAACCACACGGCGTCAAAACCGGCCCCCAGGACCAAGGGAAAAGTCACCGGCAGGGTCATGACAACGACCGATAACCCGTCCAGGAAGGTGCCCAAAAGGACGTAAAAGAATAATAAGAGGAGGATCAGCATCATCGGGCTGAGGTCTAATCCCGCCGTGAATCCGGCAACCGCGGAAGGCAGGCCCAGATAGGCCATGGCCTTGGTCAAAAACAGGGCGCCGGCAACGATGAGCCCGACCATCGATATGGTGCGAACCGCCGATCTGAGCGCTGCCTTGAGGTTTTCCCGGTTGAGCTGTCTTTGGAGCGTGCCGATCACAAGCGCTCCCAAAACGCCGATTACGGCAGCTTCAGAGGGTCCCGCCAAACCCAGATACATGCTTCCCAGGACCGCGCCGATCAAAAGGAAAATCGGTGCAAAAAGCCGCAGTCCCTCGAGGCGCAGCCGCCAACTGCTGGCGGCCTCGACGCTTGAAGGAGCAAGCGCCGGGTTGGCGCGTACGCGCAGCGCCACATAGACCACGTAAGCTGTGGCTAGCAGCAGGCCCGGGACGATTCCAGCCAGAAATAAATCCAGGATCGAGGTTTCCGAAAGCACGCCGTAAAGGATCAAAATGATACTTGGCGGGATCAGGAAACCAAGGGTTCCGGCGCCGCACAATGACCCCATGGCAAGATCCTGATCGTAACCGCGCTCTTTGAGTTCACCGAGTGTCATGCGGCCGATGGTGGCGGTGGTTGCGGCCGACGAACCGGAGACCGCGGCAAAAAGCGTGCAGCCGAGAATATTGACATGCAGGAGACGCCCGGGAATGCGGTCCAACCAGGGCGTCAATCCATCGAACAGGTTGCGCGCCAGTTTGGTGTGGAAAAGAATTTCTCCCATCAGGATGAACATCGGAAGCGCCACCAGCTCCGGCGCATTCAGGCTGTTCCACAAATCGAAAGCGGCAAGCTTGGCGATCGGCAGATCCCGCGCCAAGGCCAAGGAAATCATGCCGGTGGCCATCAGCGCCAGGCCGATCCACACACCCGCCCCAAGCAGCATCAACAGCCACACAAGCAGAGTCGAAAAGCCGATCATCGGGTCTTCTCCGGGCCGGACGCCGCATGTTTATCGCCCTGCCATATGCGCAACAATTGGCCCAATAGCGACAGACCGAGAATCAGGGCGGCGAGCGAAAGAAAGGCTTGGGGCCACCAAAGGGGCGTGGCGCTCGGATAAAAGGAAGCCGTCCCACGATCGAAGCTCCCTATGGTCCAGGTTATCAGCCCGACGATGAGAACAGTTGCGGTGACCAGAGCGATTGCCCCGGTTATGAGTCCGACCACACGGCGCCATTTATCGCTCAGCCAGCCGTCAAGGATTTGTACCCGGATGTGGCCGCCCTGCGAAAGCGTCCAGCCGCTGCCGCCGAGGAAGGCGATGGCCACAAAGTATCCGGAATATTCGAGCGAGATCGAAAGCCCGGTCTCGAAGAATGTCCGCAGGACCATCTCGGTAAGACCGAGGACCACCAGACCAACAAGTGATAGGATCGCCAGCCAAAGGCCCAGCCGCTCCATCAGAGCGATGAAACGTAAAATCGGCTTCACGGTCCACCTCCTCGCGCCTGCTTCCAGGCCAGAAAGGCCCGTAAAACCTCCTCGGCCTCTGGCCCGACGTGGTTCGCAAAGGCCTGCCACATGGGCCGGGCGGCTTGCCGCATCTGCTTGATGAGTGCCGGATCAGGCACCACGGTCGTGATGCCGCCGGCCTCCAGGACCGCAAGCTTTTGGGCATCGTCATTGCGGCTGACAGCCCAGAACTGGGGCTCCAGGCGGGCCGCAATAGCCTCGATTTTCTCTCTGACCTCGGGCTCGAGCCGGTTCCAGCTGGCGAGATTTACCGCCATGATGTTCGAAATCCAAAGATGATTGGTGCGGTAGATATAATCGAGAAACTCCCAGTATTTTTGCGCCGCGCCGGTGGTGGTCGAAGTCATCACCGCATCGACAACGCCCGAGGCCAGAGCCGGTACAACGTCTTGGCTGGGCATCTGCACCGGCACCAGTCCCAGGCGGTCCATCAGTTCGGAAGTGTTCTTGTCATAAGTGCGAATCTTGATGCCCTTGAGATCGGCCAGGCTGTGGACCGGGATTTTGGTATAAATATTCTGGTTGGGCCAGGGCACGATGTAGATGATTTTGAGGCCGTGTTCTTCGAAAATGCGATTGATCTTTGGCCGCAAAAAAACATAGAGGGCCTTTAGTTCCTCCTGATCCTCGACCAGGAAGGGCAGGGACTCGAGGCCCAAAAGCGGCTCCTCACCGACCTGCTGGAAGGCTGGCATCTCGGCCATCTGCACAAGACCCTCTTCAAGGGCCCGCATGCTCTCAGGCCCCTTCAGGCCCAGCACCGCCCCTGGGTGAACGTTGATCTTGAGCGCCCCGCCCGTTTCCTCGAATACGGTTTGCGCAAACCGGATGGCGTTCTGAGTGTGAAATTCCTGCACCGACCAGGGCAGCGACATATCCCACTCACGCCCCTCCTGGGGCTCGCAAGATCCCACAATTAGCGCCACCACAATGGCGATCGCGGTGCGCCCGCAGCGGTATAAACTCATAATTCGGCTTGATTGCCCCAACATGGGCAAAAACTCTAACACAAGCCCGAACCAGCGCAAGGCGCGCCGCAGGGGCCGGGTCGGCCCGGGTTTGGGATTGCGATTCTGGGCCGCACTCCTTAGCCTGTATCAACGCCGGCGGCGCTTTTGCCGAGCGCTGGAAGGCAGTGAGTGTGAGATCTCGTTATGACAAAGAGGCGATTTTAAAGCGTATGCGGCGACGACGCCTGCTGCGTCGGGGTTCGGGCGCTAACGATCGATTCCTGAACCTCTATCTTTGGGTCTTTGTTTTTTTGGCTCTGGCGTTGGTTTTGTTCATGGGTGTCTGGCTGTTTGTCTAGCCGCACCATCCTGGTGGAGGGTGAGGATTGAACAAGAGCTATATCGTCTACGGGGTTGATGCCTCCTATTTTACGCAAAAGGTTCTGGGCTTCATGACCTATCTGGGCCTGCCGGTCGATTACCGAAAAAAGACGATTTTCGTACGCCAGGAAATCGAACGACGGGCCGGCACTCATTTGATGCCGGTGGTGGTGACGCCCGGCGATGAGTACCTCTGGGATTCAACCCCTCTCGGTGTGGAGATGGACCGCCGCGCCTCGGGACCCGGCCTGTGGCCACCCAACCCGGTCCAGCGTCTGGTGGCCCGGGTGATTGAAGATTTCTTTGACGAGTGGATGACCCGGCCGGCCGTGTATTTCCGCTGGCGATGCGAAGCGGACGCAGAAAGCTCCGGCGCTGCCCTGGTTTGCGATCTTCTGGACCTCGATGTGATCCCGGCGCCTGACGACGGGCAGCGAGCGATGTTCGACACCCTCTTTACAACCCTTAAACAATGGGGTGCGGAGACCTGCCATAAGATCGGCGCGGTCGATAAGCGGGCGGTCGAAAATGAATTCATGCGGGTCATGGAAATTCTGAGCCGGCATTTTGACAGCCGCGCTTTTTTGCTCGGCAACCTGCCTTCGCTGGCGGATTTTTCGCTCTACGGCGGGCTCCAGGCACATTTTCTGCGCGACCCGAGCCCCCGCGCCCTGATCGATGAGCAGGCACCCAATCTATTCGATTTTCGCGATCGGATGAAGGTGATCCGGGCTGAAAATCTAACCGATAAATGGCAGGACAAGGCCGAAATTGCCCCGAGCCTGTTGCCGCTGCTGGCCGAGATCGGCCTTGGATTTGTGCCCTTTCTTGAAGCCAACCGGCGGGCATTGGGGGCCGGTCAGCGGGAACTATCCTTCGACTTCGGGGCCGGCGAAGAAAGGGTCCGCAGCCGCAAATATACCGAGAGCTGCCGGGCCGAGATTGCGCATGAGCTCAGCTCTCTCGACGATCGCGATCGGGGGTTGGTGCGGGAAATACTTGATCCCGCGGGCTGTTATCAAGTTTACGCCGGCTGAGCCAAGCCTATTCCCACAGTTCGGCCGCCGTGCTTTCCAGTTTTTCCTGCTCCGCCTCGCTCAGCTTGATCAGAAAATCGAGGCCGGTCAACGTTTCGATAGCGTCGATCGCGACCACCCGGTTCTTGTAGTCGTTCCGGTCGTCAACCGCCGCGTTGGACAGCAAAAAGCCGATCGCCCGGTTATTTTTCGGGTCATAGACGACCTTGTAAAACTGCGCCGGCACAACGACTTTTCCGGTACCGATCGTGTGTTGTTGATGGCCGTAGACCGGACCGGTGGCAACGACCAGCGGCGAGCGTCCGTCTTTGACCCAGGCGCGGATCTGGGTCTCGAGGGCCGCCCAGACGCCCCGGTTAAAACCAACGCCGACCTGGGGTGCCATGTTCGAAAGATAGAAACTTTGGTCCTTGGCTTGCTGGGACCAGACCATATCGCCGGCCGGCGCCTGATGACCGCGGTCATAGCCACTGCCTTTATAGTCGGCGAGGGTCGACCCGTCGCCCTTCGGCAGGCCGGGATCGGGCTTGAATTTCGGTGAACGTTTCGCGGTGCCGGTCAGTTGCGCGGTATCGATACGCTCCTGCACCCAGTCCGGCACCTTGGTCTCGGGGTCGAAGGAGACGAAATATCCGAGCCGGCACAGCTCGATATTGTTTCCACCCCCGGTACTGTGGGTTGGCTTGCCGGTCTCGGCAAACATAGCCTCGCAGTCGGCCGCCGCGACCCCCGGAACGATCACAAAGGCGGCACAAAGAACCGTCTTGAAAAAGGTTGGATATGGCATGGATTTCCCTTTCGAATAAGGCTTCTCGCCTTAGACGGCTGGGAAAATCACTTTGTGAATTTTTTTTGCTTAGGCGATCGACAGCGGAAATACCATCAGGATGACCGGCACCGAAACCATGACCACAACCACCTCAAGCGGCAGCCCCATGCGCCAGTAATCTCCGAAATGATAGCCGCCCGGACCCATGACAAGGGCGTTGTTCTTGTGACCGATCGGCGTCAGGAAGGCGCTGGAGGCGCCAACCGCAACGGCCATCAGGAAGGCATCGGGATTGAGTGACAGCTGATTGGCGATCGAGAGTCCCACCGGCGCCATAACCACCGCTGTGGCGACGTTGTTCATGACGTCTGAAAGGGTCATGGTGACGACCAGCAAGAGCGTCAGGATGAGCGCCGAGGACAGACTGTCGGAGGTCAGCAGGATAAGGTCGGCGATCAATTCGGTCGAGCCCGTGGTCACAAGCGCCCCGCCGATCGGAATCATGGCACCGACAAGCACGATCACCGGCCAGTCGATACTGTCGTATAGCTCACGCAAGGGCACGATATTGAGCAGCACCATACCGAAGGCCGCCATAGCCAGGGCAATGGTCAGACTGAGCACCCCTAAAGAGGCCAGCACCACCGCGCCGCCCAGCAAAAGTGCCGCCATCCAGGCCTGGTCGCGGCGTCCCATATCGATCTTGCGCTCGGCCAGCGGTAGCAGCCCGAGCCTTTGAAAACGGTTTGCAAGATCCTCCTGCAGGGCCTGCAATAAAAGGACATCGCCGGATTGAAATTCAACCTTGTGCAATTGTTTGCGGATCGGTTTGCCGCGGCGCGAAACCCCGAGAAGATTCAGTCCGTGGCGGGATTTGAGCCGCAAATCCCCGATTACCCGGCCGATTACCCGGCTGTCAGCCGAGACCACGGCCTCGACCAGGATCACGTCCTCGGAACTAAAGAGCTCCCGCGATTTGACGATGTCTCCCTTGACCTCAAGGCCGAGCTTGTGGGCGAACTTGTCGAGTTCGGTCGGTCCGGCCTCCAGAAGAATCACATCCTTGACCCGGATCTTGGTGCGGCGGACATTGTGGAGAATCTTCTGGTGACCCCGGATCAATCCGGTAATCCGGACGTCGGCAGCGTCGGCGGTGGAATCCAGATCCGAGATTCGCTGGCCGATGGCCGGCGAACCCTCGGCAACGATCACCTCTGCGACATAGGCGTCGATCTCGAAAAGTTCATCGGTGGCCGAGCTCGAGGCCCGTTCAGACGGCAGCAGCCGCCAGCCGACAAAGGCCAGATACACGACACCCGTCAGCGCGACCGCCGCCCCCACCGGCGTAAAATCGAACATTTGAAACGGCGCCCCGAGTGCCTCCTCGCGGTAGGCGGCGATAATGATATTGGGCGGCGTGCCGATCAATGTAATCAGGCCGCCCAGAATTGATCCGAAGGATAACGGCATCAAGAGAAGGGAGGGCGAGCGTTTCAGCTTCTTGGCCGCATCCAAGGTGGCCGGCATCAAAAGCGCCAGCGCCCCCACGTTGTTCATGATTGCCGAGAGGGCGGCCGCGAATCCGGACAAGCTGCCGATTTGAATGGTCAGGCTTTCGACATGTGGTACGACAAAACGCGCCACCCGGTCGATGACGCCGGACAGCTCCAGTCCCCGGCTGATGACCAGAACCGCGGCCACGGTTATAACCGCCGAGCTTGAAAAACCGTCGAAGGCGTCCTTTGAGGGAACCAGGCCAAGGAGGACCGCCACGATCAGGCCACCAAAGGCCACAAGGTCGTACCGGAATCGTCCCCAGACAAAAAAGACCATGATCACTGCCAGCAGAGCGAAGACGGTAATCTGGTCGAGGCTCATAAATATCCTTCCGAGCTAAAAAAACAGCCAATAAGTGAGCGGCAGATTCACCTTTAAGGAGGTCAGGATCAAAGCCAGCATCGTGATCAGGAAGATAACGGTGACGTAAATCTGCCGGGCCTTGGCAAAGTGTTTGATGTCCGGCGGAGCCTTTTCCTGGCCGACGCTCAGTTTGATCTCTTCAAGATCGATTGCACAGGGCGCCCGATCAAGCCGCAGCCCCAGGGCCCCGGCCATGGCCGCGACGCTTGGCTTCGAGGCCCAGTTTCTAATGCTGGAGCCGCCCCTGAACGCCGAGCCAAGTGCGGTGCCCGCGGAAGCGGCCGAAGTCGGCGCTGCGGCCACGGCGATCAGAACCGCGCTAATGTAATTGACCGGCCAGACCATAATCTCGTGAGCCCGGGTCGGCGCCCAACCGAAATCGCGCGTCCACTCTGAGCATTCTTCCAGCAGCTGGGCGGTAATCGCAATCGTGCCATAAACAAAAAACCCGCCAAGCCCGAACAGGAAGAAATAGAAAGCCGAGGCGACAACCCCCTCGTTCAAAAAGCGGGCCGTATGTTCGATTCCAACGCGCATCACCTCCGTTTCATCCAGCTCGGCCGTGTCGCGCCCTGTTAGAAGGGCCATCGTTGCCCTGCCCTGGATAGGGGACACCTCAAGCCCCGTGAGCGTTGCGGCCGAGCGGTCCAGATAGGTACGAATGTTCAAGAACATGCCGGCCAGAACAGCGGTTAGGATCCAGGCAAAGGGCAGCAGGATGGTCGCTCCGTCCGCCAAGAGCCCGATCAGCAGGCTCACAACAATCAAAAAGATCGTAGTCGAGATGCCATCATTGCGCCGCATCGCGGCCGACATTTCCGATCGGTTGTAACGATGCTCGAGCTTGTCGATGAGCCGGCTGGCCCAAGCGAGCGGGCTGCTGGTTGCGCGACCATGGAATTTTTCGTTGCAGACGATCAGATTGAAAGCAATCGCCAGCACGAAGAGCATGCTGGGATGGCCGAACGTGAGTTGGCGGATGCCAATATCGACGATGTCAGTGGGCATAAGGTCCCTCGTTCGCTGCGACGTGCTGCGGGCCCCAATACTAGCACGAAACAACAGCAGGCAATCAATGGGCCAGGGATTTACCGAATTCTGAACAGATGAACACTAAACAAATCGGAATCGTCGGACCATGCCTCTTCGGGCGTCAATCCCGCCGCTTGGCCAATCGCACTAAACTCGTCGAGGGTGAATTTGTGGCTGTCTTCGGTGTGGATGCATTCGCCTTTTGCGATGCCGAACGATTGTCCGTCGATGCTCACGCTTTGGTCGGCCAGACTCAAAAGATGCATTTCGATCCGGCCCTCAGCCTCATCGTAAAAGGCATCGTGCTGGAACGCTGCGAGATCAAAATCGGCGCCCAATTCCCGATTGATCCGTTTCAAGAGATTGAGGTTGAAAGCCGCCGTGACACCATCCGCGTCGTTATAGGCCGCGTTTAACATTGCCGGATCCTTTTTGAGATCCGCACCGATCAGAAATCCGGCGCCGGCTCCTAAAATCTCGGCCGCCCTGGACAGAAATGTGATCGCTTCGTGGCGTTTCATATTACCGATGGTAGAACCTGGAAAAAAGCCCAGCCGAGCTTCCGGTAGGTTGCTGGCGTGACGCGGCAGATGGAGGTCCATCGTATAATCCGCGCAGATCGCGGTGACCGAAATCTCCGGGAAATCGGCGGCCAGTTCGTTGGCCTGAGCGCGAAGATACTCTCTCGAGATGTCGATCGGCACGTAGGAATCGAACCGGCCAACGCCCTCCAGAAGAATGCGCACCTTGTCATTCGATCCGGAGCCAAACTCGACGAGTTGCGTGCCCTCGGGCAGTGTGGCGCGCAATTGGGGTGCGATCTCCTTTAACAGCCCGATTTCCGTCCGGGTCGGGTAGTATTCCTGCAATTGGCAGATTTTCTCGAACAGCTTCGAGCCTTCCTCGTCGTAGAAAAACTTGGCCGGCAGACGCTTGGGATCTGACCGCAGCCCGGCGACAACCGCCTCAAGGAAGGATTCTTCGCTCGGCTCCAAATCGATGAACCGGGCTTTGGGGGCTGCCGTCGACGGGTCCATCTTTAGTCCCTCGCCAATCTCAGGCCGACGCATTGCCATCTCGAATGCGGCGGAAAAAAATTTCGATAGCTGGCTCGGCAGTGACCGCGCGGTGTCATACAAGAGCCACCTTTGAGGACATACTGATTGCACATGAATTTGCCGTTATATTCGCCGACCGCACCGGGCCTCGCCTTAAAGCGCGGGTAGGGCGAGTAGGCCGACTGAGTCCATTCCCAGACGTCCCCATACAACTGCTTGATCGCCGTCCCGTCGGGCGCCGATCGTGGATGCAGGGCGCCGCTTTCAAGATCATTAATTGGTGATTCGGGATCGCCCGAAAGGGCGGCGAGCTCCAATTCCTCCTCCCGCGGCAGCCGGGCCCCAGCCCAGGCGGCAAAAGCATCAGCTTCGAAAAGGCTCAAGTGACTCACCGGGGTCGAGGGATCAAGCGGCCTCTCGCCATGCAGCGTAAATTCCGTCCGGCCGCCGTTCCTGCGCCAGTAAAGCGGCTGAGACCAATCCTCGGCGCCGCACATCGCCCAGCCGTCTGTGAGCCAGAATTCAGGACGCTCATAGCCGCCATCCTCGATGAATTCCAAATACTCCCCATTGGTCACGAGCTGCGTGGCAAGCCGGAAGTCCTCGAGATAGACTTTGTGCCGTGGGCCCTCGCAGTCAAAGGCGAAGCCATCTCCATCGTGCCCTATCTCCATCAGACCGCCCGAGAATTCCTTCCACCCGGCCGCCCGTCCAGTGGATGAGGCAGGGGGTTCCGTTTCGTCTTTCTTGTAGGCCGGCCAGTCCGGGTTTTGTGCCAGCACGTGCTTGATATCGGTCAGCAACAGTTCCTGATGCTGTTCTTCGTGGTGGCATCCCAGATCAACCAGGGCGGTGATCTCGCTCCAGTCGTTGCGGTCGGCCGCCGTCTCGAGAAATTTCAGGACCACCCGTTCGGTGTGGGCGCGATAGGCTTTGACTTCGTCCAGGTTGGGCCGCGTTATCGCGCCTCGCTGCGGGCGCGGATGGCGCTGCCCTTCGGCTTCGTAATAGGAATTGAAAAGGTAATGGAAGCGCTCGTCGTACGGACGATGATCGGAAACGAATGGCTTTAAAATGAAGGTTTCAAAGAACCAAGTGGTATGCGCCAAATGCCATTTGGTTGGGCTGACATCGGGCATCGTCTGTATCTGCGCGTCCTCGGCTGAAATCGGTTCAGCAAGGCGTGCGGTTCGGGTCCTGACCTCCAAAAACCGCGCCGCTGCGATCTCGGGGTCAAGCAGATTACGGTCAAAATAACCGCCATTCATACTGTCCGTCACGCCACAAACCCCGCTCTTTTATTTCCGGTTTGCGCCCTCACGCGGCCCAGGCCGGCATCAGCATAAGGTTTTGGCCGCTTGACGCAACCCCACCGATCGGCCATCTCCTTTAACATGAGCGGATCACACGAGAAAAATATTGCGACCCTCGTGGCCAAGATCGAATCCTGCCGACACTGCGAAAATCTGCCGCTCGGGCCGCGGCCGGTTCTGCGGGTCTCCGCGACCGCCCGCCTGGTGGTGGCCGGTCAAGCGCCTGGCACGCGGGTTCACCAGACCGGGGTGCCGTTTGACGATCCTTCGGGCGTCCGGCTGCGCGATTGGATGGGGATCGGTGAGGCCACATTTTACGACCGCAACCGGGTCAATATCATCCCCATGGGCTTTTGCTATCCGGGCCGGAATCCAAGTGGCGGCGATCTGCCGCCACGGCCGGAGTGCAGCGCTCTTTGGCACGACGAGCTTTTCGCAATGATCGCACCGCCGAAGCTTGTTCTGGTTATCGGCCGGTATGCACAGGCCTGGCATTTGGGTGACCGGCGCGCTAGGACCCTGACCGAGACGGTTCGCAACTGGAAAAGCTTTCTGCCCCAATATTTACCGCTGCCGCATCCTTCACCGCGCAATAACATGTGGCTGCGACGCAATCCCTGGTTTGAAGACGAGGTGATCCCCGAATTGCGCCGGCGTGTGGCGAAGATATTGGCAGATTAAGACATTAACTATTAAGTGTAACCCATTCTAGTAACTCATTAAAATTATCTAACAACAAATCCGCACCAAGTCCGTTCAGGCTATGTTGGGAATAGCCGTGGGTCATCAGAAAGACGGGCACACCAAGGGCCTGGCCGGCCAGAAGATCGACCTCGGAATCGCCGATAAAGAGGCTTGTTTTGCGCCTACCCTCCAAGGAATCGATCACCGCCGCAAGGTGCTCGGGATCGGGTTTGCTGGCCGTGACCGCATCGCCGCCGACGACCGCCCCGAAATAATCGTCCAGCCCCAGTTCCTCAAGTAGCTGTTCGGCCAGCGCGGTTGGCTTGTTGGTGCAAATCCCAAGCGCCTTGCCAGCTGCCTTGAACGCCTCGAGGATTGCCACAGCGCCCGGATACGGGAGGCTATAGGCGCAGATATTGTGTTTATAATAGTCCAGAAAGCGCCGGTGCAGGAATTCGATCTGGACCTCGGGCAGCCGGCCGCCTGTATGGTCGAGACCTTTGAAAATCATCGCCCTGGCCCCGAAACCGACCATGTGACGAACCTCCTCAAGCGCTACAGCCTCTCGCCCGGCGCTGGCCAGGACGTGATTAAGAGCCGAAGTCAGGTCCGGGGCCGTATCGACGAGCGTACCGTCGAGATCAAGGATGATGGTATCTATGGCTTTGAGGTTCACCGAGGCGGCCTCCGGCCAAAGTGTTTCACTGTGGTATTCTGTGCATGTCTATGGCAGGTTGCGGCCTGAACAGCAAGTCTGGCCACCAAAGCGGGATGTAGGAACATGCGCGAAACAGGCGCCATAATTCTGGCCGCGGGCATGGGGACGCGGATGAATACCGCATTGCCCAAGGTCCTTCACCTAATCGGCGGTCATCCGATGCTGCGGCATCTTTTGGACGCCTTGCAAGGTGCCGGCATTTCGCGCCAGGTCGTGGTCATCGGCTGGGGCGCAGAGGCGGTGAAGGCGGCCCTGCCGGAAGTGCAATTTGTGCTTCAGGAGCCGCAGCTGGGTACCGGGCACGCGGTATTGACGGCCCGCCAGGCTTTCGCCGACTTCGAGGGCGAGCTGGTGGTGCTATATGGTGACGTGCCGCTGTTGCGGCAACGGACGGTTTCGGCCATGCTGGCGGCAGTCAGTGGCGAGGCCTCGGCCGATCTGACGGTGCTCGGGTTTAGGACCTCCGCGCCTTCAGGATACGGCCGCATGAAGCTGGGCGCCGATGGTGGACTGGAGCGCATCATTGAGGATCGGGATGCCACGCCGCAGGAACAAGAGATCGATCTTTGCAATTCAGGGGCCATGGCTGGCGACGCCGGAATGATCTTTGAGTTATTGGAGGCGGTTGGAAACACCAACGCAAAGGGCGAATATTACCTGACCGATATCGTTGGGCTGGCCGGCGAAAGAGGCAAGCGGGTCACGGTTTTTGAAACGCAGGAGGACGAAGTCATGGGGGTTAATTCTTTGGCTGAGCTGGCCGCAGCCGAAGCGGTCTTCCAATCGCGGCGGCGCAATGAGGCCATGGACAACGGGGTTACGCTGAGCGATCCCGGCAGCGTTTATTTCGCCCACGATACCCGGATCGCGGCCGGTGTGACGATAGGCCCGAATGTTGTCTTCGGCCCCGGCGTCAAGATCGAGGCCGGAGCCCGTATCGAGGCCTTTTGTCATCTCGAAGGTTGCCATATCGGTAAGAACGCGAATATTGGTCCCTTCGCGCGCCTGCGCCCCGGCACCCGAATTGGCGCTACAGCGAAAATAGGCAATTTTGTCGAGCTGAAAAAGGCGGTCATTCACCAGGGCGCCAAGGCTAATCACTTGGCCTACATCGGCGATGCCGAAGTGGGTGAAGGCACCAACATCGGAGCCGGTACGATCACCTGCAATTATGATGGCGTCGACAAGCACCGGACCGAGATTGGCAAGGGCGTGCTCATTGGTTCCAACACGGCGCTGATTGCGCCGCTAAAGATTGGTGACGGCGCGATCATTGGCGCTGGTAGCACTATCTCGGCTGACGTTGAGGGCGATGCCCTGGCCGTCGAGCGGGCCGAGCTGAGGCTCATGAAGGGCTGGGCCGGGAAGTTCTGGCAGCGGAAACGAGCCGCTAAAAAAGCGAAAGAAACCAAGGACTAGCGAGCATGTGCGGGATTGTCGGTATTCTCGGCCGCGACGAGGTGGCGCCCCGCCTCATGGGCGCCCTCAAAAGGCTTGAGTACAGAGGTTACGATTCAGCTGGTATCGCGGTCCTGGGCGCCGGCGGGCTCGAGCGCCGGCGGGCCGAGGGCAAGCTCAAGAATCTCGAAGACCTTCTGGACCAGCAGCCGATCAGCGGCAAGTCGGGCATCGGCCATACGCGCTGGGCCACCCACGGTGCGCCAACCCTCAGGAACGCCCATCCTCATACCGGCGAAGGGGTGGCCATCGTTCATAACGGGATTATTGAAAATTACCTGGAATTACGGCGTGAACTGGAGGCCGCCGGTCACCGCTTCGAGACCGATACCGACACCGAAACCGTGGCCCATCTGATCGCCAGACATCTCAAGGCAGGCGCCACACCCCGAGATGCCGTCCGCAGCACCCTGGCCCGCATCGAAGGCGCCTTCGCGCTGGCTATCATAATTGATGGCCATGAGGATCTGATGTTCGGGGCGCGCCTGGGAAGTCCCTTGGTGATCGGCTTCGGGGAGGGCGAGACATATCTCGGATCGGACGCTATCGCACTGGCCGGCATAAGCAAAACGCTTTCCTATCTCGAGGAGGGCGACTGGGTCGAACTGAGCCGTGATGGAGCGATAATTTTCGATGCCGCGGGGAACCAAATCGAACGGCCCCGGGTGAGGTTTGCGGCAGCGGAGGCCGAGATTGAAAAGGGCAATTATCACCATTTCATGCAAAAGGAAATCTTCGAACAGCCAAGCGTCGTCGGCCAGACCCTGGGCGCCTATATCGATGCCGCGCACGGCACTGTCAGCCTGCCGGATTTGCCGTTTGATCTGCAGAAAATTCCGCGCATTACCCTGGCCGCCTGCGGCACCAGTCTTTCTGCGGCGATGGT
>JADFIA010000047.1 GCA_022566895.1 Pseudomonadota bacterium | reverse complement strand
ATTATGCCCAGGGAAATGATCACACTCGCGATATCAAAGCCTAAAAACCCCTGGTTCCAGACCGACAGGACAAGGTCCCAAAAATCACGCCAACTGCTTCCGGACATACGCTTTTGCTTTCCCGTTTTTGATCGATTGTATTTTGAAAACTATACGGGGGAAAGACAAAGCGGGGGAAATAATAAGCTGCCGACGCTCGCTTTTGCGAATCCCCGGGTCGCTGCCGAATTGATCCTCGCTTCACCCGCCGCCATCACCGCCCGGGGGCGCGTCGGGCCAGAAGATGTCGGCCAATCGCTCCCGGCGTTCAGGAATACCGGCCCGCGAGATCAGGTAGGCCAGCAAGCTTTTGGTGACGCCGCCGATGCCCAAAGGCATCGGTCGATCCCCGACTTGAATTTCAAACGGACCGAACAAGAAGATATTGATTTGCGGGCTGTTCACACCCCCTCCGATCAGTTGCACGGCGGCATACTCGGACATTCAAAACAACCAAATCATTCCGCAAGGCATAAACTTGAAAGCAACTCGGGCATGGTTACAAACAGTGACGATGGCCTCTGATTGTGCTGGTAAAATACATTGATACCAATCCGAGCATAGTGGAAACGAATCCATCTTTCAAGACGCCGATTGAATTCAACCCGGCCCGGTTCTCGATAGAAACCTGCGGCCCTCGGCATGCCTTATGCGGAAGCCGGCAGCGACGCCCTTAAAGAGGCGATGGTCCCGATCACAAAGGTGCTTTTCTGCGGTTGGGCCCCGTCTCCCTGCCGGGCATCAGGGCCGAGCGGCTCCTTTCGGGCGTCTGGCTTTTTATTTCGGTGCGCTGCCAGAGCATTCATGTGCATGCTGTTGGCGGCGGCCGGGCTCTCGGTCGCCTGTTTCGTGCTGCTCTTGAGGCCCGACCTCGCGAGTTTCAGCGAACCGGCTGATTACAGTTTTGCGCCGCGCAAGCGCAGGGCATTCGAGATTACGGATACCGAGGACAAGCTCATCGCTGCGGCGGCGATCATCGGCGACAGCAAGAGGCCGAAGGCCGGATACAGAACCCCGGCGGCGATCGGCACGCCGAGCGTGTTATAGACGAAGGCAAAGAAAAGGTTTTGCCTGATATTACCCATTGTCGCGGCGGCCAGGCGGTGGGCCCGGACAATGCCAAGCAGATCCCCCTTGAGTAAGGTAATACCGGCGCTCTCAACCGCTACGTCGGCGCCGGTTCCCATGGCGATCCCCACATCGGCCTGGGCCAGGGCCGGAGAGTCGTTGACCCCGTCACCGGCCATGGCCACCGTCGCGCCTTTTTCCTGAAGCGCCTTGACCAGGGCCGCTTTGTCTTCCGGAGCCACATCGGCATGGACCTCCTTGATGCCCAGCCGCGAGGCGACGGCCTCGGCCGTGCGTATATTGTCACCGGTCGCCATGACAATGCGCAAGCCTTCCTTGCGCAGGGCGACCAGGGCTTGTTCGGTGGTTTCCTTGATCGGGTCTGTAACCGCGATTATGCCGGCGAATTTGCCGCCGATGGCGACCGATACCACGGTTGCGCCCTGGTTGCGCAGATCATCCGCCCGGGCCGCCAGCGCCGCCAGCGCCTTACCGTCGAGGCCGATGAGCCTCATCAGCTTTGATGTTCCCAGCGCCACCTTCCGCCCGCCAATCCGGCCTTTTACGCCCATGCCCGTTAGCGCCTCGAAGTCTTCTGTCTTAGTCATCTCGAGACCGCGCTCCTGCGCCCCGGCCACAATCGCTTCGGCCAGCGGATGTTCGCTACCGCGCTCGAGGCTGGCGGCCATGAGCAGCAGTTCGTTTTCATCAAAATCGTTGAAGGTGACAATTTCGCTCAGCGTTGGCTTGCCTTTGGTCAAGGTCCCGGTCTTGTCGATGATCAGCGTATCCACACTCGCAAACCGCTCCAAAGCCTCGGCATCTTTTATCAGCACGCCGGCCTGGGCACCGCGCCCGGTGGCCACCATAATCGAAATCGGAGTGGCCAGTCCGAGGGCGCAGGGACAGGCGATAATCAGCACGGAAACCGCAGCGATCAGCCCATACGCCATGGGCGGTGTCGGTCCCCAGATCGACCAGACGACAAACGCCACAAGGGCCACCAGAATGACCGCCGGGACAAAGATTCCGGCCACGGAATCCGCCACCTTTTGTATGGGCGCGCGGCTCCGCTGAGCGGCGCCAACCATTTCGACGATCTGCGCCAGCACGGTGTCGGATCCGACCCGCTCAGCCCGAAAGATGAAGGCGCCTTTTCCATTAAGCGTACCGGCTGTGACTTTGTCGCCAACCGTCTTTTCGACTGGAAGCGGCTCTCCCGTAAGCAGCGATTCATCAATGCTGGAGTGTCCTTCCAGAAGCGTGCCGTCGACCGGTACTTTATCGCCGGGGCGAACCCGCAGGTGGTCGCCCGCCTCCACATGATCCAACGGTATTTCCTCTTCCGAGCCGTCGGATCGTACTATTCGCGCCATTTTCGGAGCCAGATCGAGCAGGGCCCGAATGGCTCCACCGGTGCGCTCGCGGGCCCGCAACTCAAGGATTTGACCAAGCAGAATGAGCACGATGATCACCGCCGCCGCTTCAAAATAGACCGCAACCCGGCCGCTTTCCTCGCGGAAGGCGTCGGGGAAAATTCCCGGCACCAGCGCTGCCAAGATGCTGTAGGAATACGCCGCTCCGGTGCCGATTGCGATCAGCGTGAACATATTGAGGTTTTTGCTGACGACCGACGCCCAGCCGCGCTGAAAAAATGGCCACCCGGACCACAAAACGACCGGCGTTGCCAATGCCAGTTCCAGCAGAACCGAGATTCGCGGCGTGATCCAACCCTCCAGGGACAAGCCAACCAGCGGCCCCATGGAGAGCACCAGAAGCGGTACGCTCAACAGGACGCCGAGCTTGAAACGGCGCGTAAAATCGACCAGTTCGGGATTGGGTCCATCATCAAGTACCGTAAGATTCTTGGGTTCGAGAGCCATGCCGCAAATCGGGCAGGTTCCCGGGCCGAGCTGTTCGATTTCCGGGTGCATCGGACAGGTGTAGAGCGCCTCGGTGTCCACCGGCCCGTTTGCCGAGAGCTTGTCATCATGGTCCTGGTGGGAACTGCCGGCCTCTTTATTGTCGCTGATCATGGTTACTTCCTTGACAAAGTGGGTAACGGAGAATGTGCCTCCGGCCGCCGCTCACCAGGGGTGATCCCCGATTGATTTCGCGCTATGCGGCAGCTCCTATTCGGTCGTCTATATGTCGCCCCATTTATAGACCCCCTCCCTAGACTTCGTATCCGAACGGATCGTCGATCGACGGGCTGGGTTCGGTGAACCATTTGGGGCCGTCCGCGGTCATGTAGAAATGATCCTCGAGGCGGACCCCGAACTCGCCGTAGATGCAGATCATCGGCTCGTTGGAAAAGCACATGCCGGGCTCGAGCGGCGTCCGGTCGCTGCGCACCAGATAGGGCCATTCGTGGATATCGAGGCCGATCCCGTGGCCGGTCCGGTGCGGCAGGCCGGGTACCGCATAGTCGGGCCCGTAGCCATAGCCCTCGAGCACCGCCCGGGCCGCCTGGTCGACGCTGCCGCACGGCGCCCCGATTTGGGCCGCCGTGAAGGCCGCCGCCTGGGCCGCATGTTCGTGATCCCAGACCTCTCGCTGGCGCCCGTTCGGCTGGCCGAAGACGTAGCAGCGGGTGATGTCCGAATGATAGCCTTCGAGTTCGCAGCCGGTATCGATCAGCACCATGTCACCGTCCTTGAGGATCTGCGGATCCTTGACCCCGTGCGGGTAGGCGGTGGCGCCGCCGAACAGGACGATGCAGAAATACGAGCCGGCCGGTTCGCCAACCGCCCGGTGGGCCTGGTCGATAAACTCGGTCACTTCGGTGGTCGAAATGCCGGACCGCAAGATGCGGGCGGCGGCTTTATGGACTTCGATCGTCATGTCCTTGGCCCGCTGCATGATCGCCAGCTCGTTGGCCGATTTGGCCTGCCGGCAGCCGGCGGTGACCGGCGTGGCGCTTATGATCTCACTCCCGGCCAAAGCCCGGCGCAGTCCGTCGGAGATGAAGAAGGGCGCCGATTCATCGATCCCGAGCCGGCAAGGGGTGCCGCAGATCTTGGCCAATACCTGATCGAACAGCGCATAGGGGCTCTCGTGTTCCTCCCAGCAATGGATCTCGCCGTCGATCAGCAGCCGGTCCTTGAAGGTGCTGGCCTCGAAGGCCGGCAGGATATATTGGAGCTCGCCCTCGGCCGGCAGGATGGCGCCGACCAAACGTTCTGAAGGGTGCCAGTCGACACCGGCGAAATAGAGAAGATTGGTCCCGGCGTGGAGGTAAAGAACATCGATCTCGGCCGCCCGCATCAGGCTCTGCGCTTTGGCCAGCCGGCCCTTGATTTCGTCGATCCCTATCGGCGCCACGTCGCCGGTCATGTCCTCGAGCCGCGCCAGTTCCGCTGCGGCCGTCGAGCCGCCAACTCCGATGGTCATTGATCGTCTCCTTGAGACCCCTGCCCCTGCGCTGCCAGTTCTTTCGCCCCTTCCTGCACCTCGGCTTTCAGGAAGCTGCTTAGGAAATAAACGAAAATAAGGGCGGTGCTGCTGAGGCCCCAAAGAAGATACCCCGCCACGATACCCTTCGACGGCGGCCAGAAACCGCCGATCAGGGTCAGGACCAGCAACACGGTAATGATGGCGTAGCCGACCATGACCACCAGGCTCGGCAGGGGCGTCGGCGCGTCTATCTTCCAGCGGCGGACAACATAGGCCGGAAGATAGGTGCCGGTTAAAAAAATGATGGCGTAGACCTCGAGGGTCCAAACCGTTGCCGGGTCATGGTAGATATCGAAAAGCACCAACGGCAACAGGGCCAGCCCGACGTTTAAAAGCCCGACTTCGATATAAAAATGCACCAAAAGGATCTGGAACTGGGTTAAGGCTTTGCCGAACGCCTGCTGCAGGACCGCGACGATGGTTGAAAAGGCCACAAAGCCGATCCCCACTTCGGCGATGGTCATCAGCGAATCCAAATTCGGCTCCATGGTTCCCCCTCTTACTGGCCAATCGGTTCCGATCTTGCCCGCTATCGTGATTGGAGACAAGGCCGCCAAGAAAGACCATCTCGGTTGAACGGAATACCTACCACAAAAGCGGGTCGGTCCTGATCTCGACCAGTGCCGGGCCCTTGGCCTTGAGCGCTTTTTTGAAGGCCTTCGAGAGATCCGCCGGATCGTCGACGTAGATCCCGCTGCCGCCGCACAGCCGGGCATATTCGGCAAAGCTCGGATTATGCAGCCCGGTCTGCCAGACCTTCCATTCGCCGTCGCGTTGCTCCTTGGAAATCTTGCCGAGTTCCGAATTGTTTAGCAGCACATGGACGATGTTCATGCCGTACTTCACGGCGGTCAGGAACTCACCCATATACTGTCCAAAGCCGCCGTCGCCGCTGACCGAGATCACCCGGCGGGCGCCTTTGACCGCCGCCCAGGCGCCCATGGCGGCCGGAAAGGCGAAGCCGATCGAGCCCAGATAGCCGGACATGATCACCGACTGGTGCCGGCATTCGAAAAAGCGGCCGAAGGAATAGGTATTGTTGCCGACATCCACGGCCACCACGGCATCTTCGGGAATGACCTCGGAAAGCCGCCTGAAGACGATTGCCGAATTGATCCCGCCGCCGTTGTCCTTGGCTTCGCGCTGTTCCTTTTCGGCCCGCCACTGGCCCCAGCGCTCGGCCAGCTCGGCCCTCTGATTCTGGCGCCTGGAGCGCTCGGAGAGTCCGTCCTTAAACAGCCCGGCGGTAATCCCGATATCGCCCCATACGGGCTCGTCGACGGCGTGGAACTTGGCCAGGCCCATGCGCTCGAAATCGACCTGGATGATCGCCTTGTGCTCGTCGATCCCGGTGTGGTGGGAAAACGAGGCCCCGAAGACGATCAGGAGATCGGCCTGGTTCATGAACCAGCTGGCCACCGGCGTTCCGCTGCGCCCGAGCACCCCGGCCCCCAGGGGATGGCCGTCGCTGATCTGGCCCTTGGCCTTGAAAGTGGTGATCACCGGGCAGTTCAAGGCATCGGCCAGGGCGATCACCTTGAGCATATCGTCGCGGGCCCCGTAGCCGACGATGATTGCCGGCCGCTTGGCCCAGCCGATCCGGGCCAGCGAATAATCGACCGATTGCTGGGGCGGCGCGATGGCGGTGGCCGCAACCCGGCCGTCCGGGCGGCCGGGAGCTTGGGTCCCGGCGTCCAATACCTGTACTTCGTCGGGCAGAATCAGATGCGACACGTTGCGCTCGACGATCGCCGATTTGAGGGCCAGCGAGGTCAATGCGGCGTGGTCGCTGCCGGGCAGCACGGTCTGGCTGAAATTGGCCACCGCCTCGAAGGCCGAAGCCAGATCGATATCCTGAAAGGCGCCGGGCCCCAGGACCTGGGTATTCACCTGCCCGGTCAGAGCGAGGACCGGAGCCCGGTCGACCTTGGCGTCCCACAGCCCGGTCAGAAGATTGGTCGCCCCCGGACCGGCGATCGACAGGCAAGCCGCCGGCTTGCCGCTGACTTTGGCGTAGCCCGAGGCGGCAAAGGCGGCGGCGCCCTCATGGCGGATGCCAAAATAGCGCATATTGCCGCGTTCTTCCTGGACCCGGATCGCTTCGGCCATGCCCAGATTGGAATGACCGACCATGCCGAAGACCGTATCGACGCCCCACTCGACCATGGTCTCGGCGATCACATGGCTGATCGTCCAGCCCGAGCGCTGCGGCTGCGGCACCAGGACCTCGACCCGGCCGTCCTCCTGGCGCACGTCGAGGGTCTCGACCGCCAGATCGTTGCCGGCCCCCTTGCCGGTCTTGAGATCGAAATCGTAGCCGTGCCAGGGGCAGCGCAGCTTGCCGTCGCTGACATTGCCCTCACCCAAGGGACCGCCCTGGTGCGGGCACCTGCCATCCAAGACATGAAATCCGTCCGCCGTGCGGACCAGCGCCAGCGGCCTATCGGCGACCGTAAACGAATAGGTCTTGCCGACCTCGAAATCCTCCACCTTGCCAAGCTCGGCCCAGCCCTCATCTCCCGCTTCCGCCGCCCGGTTGGCCCTGGAGATGGTCAGCTCTTCGAGATCGTGAAAGCCGGCGTACCAGTGGCTGCCATCGCAAAACGGCTTGTTGCGCGATTGTCCGCAGCGGCACAGGGCGTAATGTTCGGAGGTTGCCCCTTGGCCGAAATCGGCGCCCTTGAGCCCGATGCCGCCGCGCACATAATAGGGACCGTCGCGCGACACCAGGATCTCCGGCGCCTCGTGAAACCGCGACTGCACGGCCCCCGATTCCTCATAGAGAAGCGCCCCCGATGGGCATTTGCGGATGGTCTCGATAATCTCGCCCGTCGAGGCCCCATCGGGATCGATCCACGGCTCGGTGGCTGAGCTCCAGACCGCCGGCAGACCCGAGGTGCAGAAGCCGGCGTGCGAACAGCTGCCGCGATTGTCGTGGATGGTCACCCCCTTGCCCTGGTACTTATCCAGCCGATCGGCCACCCGCTGGTCGGACTTCTCGCTGCGAAATCCGATCCCGGCGTGGCTGCCGTCGCAAAAGGGCTTGCTCTTCGATTGCCCGCAGCGGCACAGCACCATGACCCGCTTGGCGGTGATCGCCTCGCCGCGCGAGTTCTTGAAGGTTACCTGGCCGGTGACCTTGAGGGGTCCGTTTTCCAGGGGTTCGATGATGGGACTGTCCGCCGAGGGTTGGGCCATGATTCTTCCTGCTGGTTGGTGTTTGCGATCCTACGACCGGGAATCGTTCACCGAGCGTTCCGAGAATAACCGTAAATCATCATCAGAACCAAAAAGCGTAACTTTGTCGAGAGGGTTCAGTGGCCGATCGGCGGCCGGCAAATGCGTGAAATGGCCATTTCTGGCGGTAATGCCAAGCACTTTCAGCCCGGCCTCGGAGAATTCCCGGCAGGGCCGGCCGACCAGCGGCGAATGTTCATCGATCCGGATTTGGGCCACTATATGGGCCTCGGGCAACTGCAGCAGGGTGACGATCTGACTGCCGTCAAACAGGGCGCTGCGCTGCAACAGACGGCCCATGAGATGGCAGATAATGCGGTCGGCATGACGATTGAGAACCAGAAACCAGAGAACCACCAGCACGGCGCCCAGCCATAGCACCTGTTCGAAGGAAGCGCTCATCGATTCCCGGGTGCCGAGAAAGGTCAGGATGACGGTGGCCAGAACCGTGACCAGCCCCATGTTGCCGATGATCATCAACAGCGCGACGATGCGGCGGCGCAGTGGGTGATTGACGATTGAATCGGCTTCTGAGGTTGTAAAGCCGGTCCCGGTAAAGGCCGAAAGCGCCTGAAATCGGGCCACCTGCGGGCTCAGCCCGGTCTGGCGCAGCGCAACCGAACCAAGGCGGGTCATCAGAATGGAAATGGTCAGAACGAAGAACAGCGTGATGGCGGCGGTCATGAGTCAATCTCCCCCAGTTCGATAACCTGATCCAGCTACAATGGCCCTGCGACCTGGTCAAAATCTTGCCGTCTCCTCAAGCCTTTGGACTCCCTCTTAGCATGATCCCACTCGTTTCCCATTTCCATTCGGCGGCCATGAGGGACCGTTTATCCCTCGCCGGGTGACCACGCGGTTACTGTTCTTGCCCTCAAGGCAGCGGAAAACAAAAGCCGATCAAGCCCGGATGGTCGCACTTGATTACCGAGTGACGCTCGCCCACCCCAGTAACCAAGTCCTTAGAGTCCGCTTTTAGCCATGAGCGGGCACTCTTTGATACTCAGAAATCAATCAATATGGGTATTTGCGGCCGCCCGCGGCTCAGTTCGCCAGGCCCATGGTTGTGGGGGCGCCTTGCAGGAACTCGTTCCGATAGGTGACCATGGAGCATCATAACTATCCTTCCAGCCCTTGTATCAATGGGCCCAAGTGCTTTTCATACGTCTTCCATTTGCCAATGGCGGATTTATTGATCGGGTTCCTGACCTGAATAACGCTGGCGGTATGAACCGTGCTGGGCTTCTTATGGAAATCGAGGCATTCCGGCTGCCATTCCTGGCCGCAAAATTCTAATACCCCCCTCGCCACTTCCTCCGGGTCCTCGACCAGGGCCCGGTAATCGACTTCATGAATGGGCAGGTCAATAATGTCTTTCCATGCGGCCATCAATTCGCGGTATTTGCGTATATAAAAACCAATGTCGCCAAGGTCCTGAAAATATCTCCAGTCGAGCGAATATTGGTGGCTGTAAATCGAAAGACCGACATCCAGGGGATCGCGTCTGAGGTGGATGATTTTGGCGTTCGGAAACAAGATGTTGATCAGCCCGAGGAGTTCGAAATTTTGTGGCAATTTGTCGATGATCATCGCCGTGGCATCCCCTTCTTCCTCGAGCGTTTCAAGGTAAGAGGCGGCAATTCCTTCGCCTTCCTCATCTATGAGGGACAGCAATGCAGCTTCTTGCGCGCTCCCCGAGTGGTGGCCGGTCCTGGTCATCAGGTCGCGGAAAATATAGACCATTTCGAGCCGCTCGTCGGCGGTCGAGATTTCGGAATGGGCCGACATAATTTGTTCCAAAAGGGTCGACCCCGAACGCGGCATTCCAATTATGAAAATGGGTTTAGCGCTTTCCGAACCCTTGAATTTCAGCCCCTTCCTGTTTTCGGCTGAAAACAGTGTGGTCAGCAGCCTGTAATACTGATCAAGCTTTTCCGGCTCGGGGGGATGTCCCAATGACGCGTACGCCTCCTTGGTGCAATCGTTACCCAGTTTCAGATTTTCAAAGGCTTTGTCGTACTCGGCGATGCCGTGATACATCCGGCTCAACGCGAACCCCAGGGCGCCTTTGTTCTCAAGGGTAAGGTTCCCCTCCCTCTTTAACGCCTCGAGGGTGGCAAATGCCGGGTCACCTTCTTCAAACGGTTCGATTTCGGCCAGAAAAAAGTAGCTATCGAGAAAATGTGGGTTGACCGCGATGGATCGCCGAAGGGCGCTTGTGGCCGCCTTCAGATCGCCTCGGGCGGCGTAACAACGGCCAAGATACATCAGACTGGGGGCGCTCGTAGGCTCCATTTCCAGGGCTTTCTTGAGATAGGGAATGGCTTTGTCCGATCTGTGGGAAAGGAAGGCCAAGCGCCCCATCATGGCATAATCGGCGGGAGTCGCTTTGTCATCTTCCCAAAGCTTCAGATAGGCCACAAAGGCCTTCTCAAAGCGCTGGGTTATTTGACACATCTGGGCGAAGTCGGCTTGATAACGCTTTTCATCAGGGTTTAAGGCAATCAGGCGTTCCAGACATTTTACGACGTCCGACAACCTGTTTGCCTTAAACAAAATTTCGCCGGCATTTTCGAGCGCGGGAATGGAGTTTGGCGCCAAGCGAACAGAAACCTCGGACACGGTCAGGGCGTCTTCAATTTTCCCGCCTTTCGACAGCGCTTTGGAAAAGGGAATGAGAATTGCCAGGCTTCCGGGCGCCAACTGGTTGGCCCGCTGGAACGCCAAAACGGCGTTTAAGTAATCGCCCATGCCGCTGTAAATCCGGCCGATGTTAAGCAAGATCCCATCGTCGTCCGGGTAACTATTGTGACCGGCAGTAAGGACTTGAAGGGCACCGGCATTGTCCCCCGTTGCTTGCAAAGCGGCGGCCTCTGCTATCAATTCGTCTGGTGGATTATCAGTCACCGCTTTGTCGCTCCCCGAAAGCAAGCGCAGGTGTTGGTCGCCAAAACCCACACCGCGCTCATGCCAATAAACGCTTCGGCGCCTGTCATGGCCTGTTTGGCGGGCCGCTTCAATAAAAACCTTCAGCGATGAATGTCAGCAAGATGGCCACGCCTTTCCGTCCCCCAATGTACCTCTCGGGGGCCAGGTTGTGGCCAACTGGTGGCATCATGAGGTCAGGATCTGTTTCGAAAAGAGTCCGCTTTTAGCCAAAAGCGGACTCTACGGGGGTATCCCAATCGTCTAAATCTTGCCTGCCCGCACCACGTTGCGACGCTTTAGTTCTGCAAACAGATTGCTCATGCTTTCTTCTTCAATCCTTTGGTCATTGGCGGCTTACGTCCTTTTGTACCCAGCCGTGCTTTTCGACAAGGGCGGCGAAGCCGGGGTGATCTTCGAGACCCGCGACGGGGTAAAAATTCATAAAACTTCGCAGGCTCTTCGACGGCGGTAATGAAAGATAACGATCAAGAAACGCGAGCGCTTCATCGTAGCGGCCCACAATCGCCAGGACCGTGGCCATATTTTGGATCGGGTCGGTGCCGGCATAAGCGTCGCGCTCCAAGGGCAAAACCTCCATAGCACGGCGAGCCGCAGCCACCGACTCGTCTTCGCGGCCCAGGAAGGCCAGCACGATGCTCTTTGGGGCGTGAAGAAACCAGGTATCCGGGGCCTCTGCTATGCGCGCCTCGAAGCCGGCGAGAGCCCGCTCCAAAGGCGCTTTCGCGGCTTCCGCGTCGGTCGCGAAAATTGCCAGGGCCCGGTAAAAGTCCAACGGGTAGAAGCTTTCGAAATCGCGCCAAGGGGTCCAGATATCACGCTCAAGAAGGACCAGGGCATCATCGGGTCGACCCGCTTGCAATAAGAGAGCAAAATAGTATCCCGGAGGTACGAAGCGCCCGAAATCTTCATCTTCCAGACGATCGAAGATTTGAAGAGCAGGGCCGGGATCGCCGCTGCGGCTTTCAATGCTTATGGGCTTTAGCAGGGCATAGAGGACCCGATATTGGGGCGTGTCCGGCAGGCGGTCGGCCCGGGCGTCAGCCTCCGAAAAGCGGCGCAGGGCCGTCAAAGTAAATATCGCATCTGCTTGTAAGACTGCGTCCTTGGGATCCAGCTCGGCCGCTCGGACAAAATCGCTCGCCGCCGCCTCCCAATTGCCGCTGCGCCGGTATATGGCGCCCCGGACGCTCAGGAAAGCGCTGGTCCCGGCCATGCCATCTTCGGCCAGGGCCAGTTCGGCCAGCGCCCGGTCATAATCCAGAAGTCCGTGATAATAATAACTTGCCATGGCGTAGTGGGCTTCCGGCAGCTCTGGCGCCAGCTCAAGGGCCTTTTCGGCCGCCGCGAGGATCGCAGCCCGATTCTTGTCCGAGAGATCGACAAACCAATAGATATAATCGTTAATCCCCGCGAGGGCGGCCCAGGCCAGGGCAAACTCTGGATCTTCGTCGATCGCCCTGAGATAATGATCCCGGACACTGCTCAGGGATTCAAGCGAAAAATCGGAGATTTGAATTGCCAGCCGCCCCTTTAAATAGGCTTCATAGGCGGCCAGGCTCTGGGTCGGCGCCTTGAATCCTGCATCCGCTGCCGCTTCCCCGAGCGTGGCCTTCAGTGCGGTGGCGATATTGCGCGCAATCTCGCTTTGGATATCAAAAATGTTTTCGATCGACAGCTCACGATCGTAGGTCTCGGCCCACAGATGGCGGTCGGTCGCGGTGTCGATCAGCTGGACGTTGATGCGCACCCGGTTGCCGGCCCGCTGGACGCCGCCCTCCATGATCGCCGACACCCCCAGTTCCTGACCGATGGTGCGCATGTTCTTTGTGGTATCGCGATATTCGAGCACCGAGGTGCGTGAGATCACCTTCAAGTCCCGGATCTTGGCCAGCTGGGTCAGGAGATCGTCATGCAGGCCGTCGGTGAATTGGGCGTTCGCGACGTCGCGGCTCAAGTTATGGAATGGCAGGACGGCGACCGACTTTTCAGCCACGGTTTGAGCTTCAGCGAACTGCTCCACGTCCGCAGGCTCACTCTCGCCGGCGAAGCGGCTTTCCCAGATGAAATAGCCGAGGGCCAGGACCAGCGCCGCGATGATCACGCGGTCGAGCTTACGCCCGGTCGAGTGGGTGATGGAGGCACTTCTGTCGACCTCCTCGGTCTTCATCACGCCCTCGGGGGTCACCTCGTAGGCCCAGGACAGGAAAAGCGCCACCGGCAGGCCGATGATCAGCACATAGAGGACCAAGTTCGGGGCCCATTCGGGCAGGCTCATCATCGGCGCGATGGTATCGGAGACCTCGATCAGCACCCATGAGATGACCAGATAGGCAATGCCCACCCGGACCACGTTCCGCCGCTTGAGTTCGGAAAACAAATTCCCCACCGGGCACAACCTCCCTGTCGTTACCTGGCAAGACTAGCACCATTTGATCCGCTTAGGGAATATCGGCCGAATTGGCTCT
>JADFIA010000046.1 GCA_022566895.1 Pseudomonadota bacterium | reverse complement strand
GGGCCCTGGGCAGCGCGGCGCTAGCCAAGGCAGCGCTTAGGCGAGCCCTGCCTTTTCCTTGAAAGTCGAGGCAAATATGGGCGCCAGCGTCGATTCGATCCCGGCCTTTTCCAGCAGCCGCTCGAAAGCCAGATCCGAGTGGTCCTCGAGTATGATCTCGATATTTGCCAGCGGCGCCCGGGCGCGCACGGCCATGGCCAGCTTGAAACACTCGATCTCGCCTTGCTGCAGCATTTGAAGGATCAGGTTGCCTTCGAGCCCGCCTTCCCTATGGACCCGCTTCAGATAGGCCAGCCGTTCCGGCTCTTTGGCTGCGTTGATGGCTTCGATCAAGGCTTTCGAGCGAGTCTGGCCCCAGATATAGGAAGCAAAATCCGGCGCCAGATCGTAGGTCTGAATCAAATGATCGCGCCAGCGGTCGGCGATGCGGTGGATGAGCACGTCGATTACCGACAGCGGCAGATCGGTGCGCTTGGTCAGCCGCTCCATAATTTCATCGCTCTCGGCAAAGCGCTGGTTGACTTTCAGGCACACCCGTTCGGACAGCTCGGCGGTCGGATTGGCCATCAGATTGCACACCGCCTTTTCCGCCCCGACTTCGGTAATTACGAAGCTGACCGGCTCGGGCAGATAGGCCCGGCGGGCCAGAATCTGCCGCGCCCCGTCACCGCACTGATAGGCGATCTCCTCGAGCGTCTCGAGCGCCAGCTGTTCGGTGTCGAGAAGGAACGGCCCGGCAACGTCTTCGACGTCATCGGCGATCTTTTTGGCCAGCTCGGCCGGAATGAAGCGGCAGGTCCTGAGCTCCTGGACCAGGATTTTGCGGACTTTAAGCTCTGAATCGGTGGCCACGATAAGGGCCAGCCGCTCGACCTCCGAGCGTTCATCCGGCGGTCGCTCCAGGTCTAGGAAGCGGCCCAGTTTGCGCGCCAGTTCGGCCCGTTCGGCGATGTTTTCACCGCCAAGACCGGCCTTCGAGAAATCGTTCGTTTCCATGCGAGGCGCCTCTATAAATGCCCTGGCCGGGCCATGTTTGCCGGACGATCCGGGGATTTCAAGTCTGTTGGCCGATTTTCTTCAAAGAGGCCGCAAAGCGCTGCGAATTTTGCACGTAATGGGCCGCCGAAGCGTCGATCATTTCGATCTCTTGGGGCGTCAGGTCGCGTGACACCCGGGCCGGTGAACCGAGCGCCAGGACGCCTGCCGGGATGTCCTTGCCTTCGGCCACAAGACTGTTGGCGCCCAATATGCTGTAGCGGCCGATCTTGGCGTGGTTGAGGATGATGCTGCCGATCCCGATCAGCACCTTATCGGCGATCCGGCAGCCATGCAGCATCACCTTGTGGCCGATGGTCACGTCTTTCCCGATCTCCAGCGGCACCCCCATATCCGCATGCAGGACCGCAGCGTCCTGGACATTCGAGTTCTGGCCGATGGTGATCCATTCCGTATCGCCCCTGAGGACCGCGCCGAACCAGACGCTGGCCCCGGCGGCCAGCCGCACGCGGCCGATCAGAGCCGCATCCGGAGCCACGAATCCGGCCCCCTTGTCGATCTCCGGTGCCTGCCCGTCCAATGCGTACAGCATGAAATCCGCTCCCCCGATCGGCCCCCGGCGCCGGCCCCGATTTTGCCGATCCCGGCCTCGGGGCGACTAAACCACGGGCTCCCGGCGCGGTCAAATTTTCGCTTGCGCTGGAGCGCGATTTGGGGCCGACTCGCAATCGCCGACCTGCAAGATCCCGGGGAAGACAACATGCACCAAGAGCTTCCGACCTTTGTCAGCCATCTCGAATGCAGCGCCACCGGCAAGCATTACCCGCCGGACGTGGCGATCGGCCTGTCGGAGGCCGGCAAGCCCTTGCTGGTGCGCTATGATCTCGAAGCCGTCGGCCAGGCGATCGACCCCGAGGGGCTGAAGACCCGGCGGCCGGATATGTGGCGTTACCGCGAGCTGCTGCCGGTCCGCAAGGCCCAAAATATCGTCTCGCTCGGCGAGATGCAGACGCCCTTGATTCCCTGCCCGAATATTGGCCGTCGCCTGGGCCTCGGCGAACCCAGCCGGCTTATGGTCAAGGACGAAGGAAGGCTGCCGACCGGCTCGTTCAAGGCCCGCGGCCTGGCCCTGGCGGTCAGCATGGCCAAAGAGCTGGGGCTCGAACGTCTGGCCATGCCCACTAACGGCAACGCCGGGGCGGCGCTGGCCGCCTACTGCTCGCGGGCCGGCATCGAGGCCTTTGTCTTCTGCCCAGCCGATACGCCAGCCGTGAATATCCGCGAGACCGGCCTGCAGGGCGGCCGGGTGTTCCGGGTCGACGGCCTGATCAACGACTGCGGCAAGCTGGTGGCCGCGGGCTGTGAGGCGGCCGGCTGGTTCGATTTTTCGACCCTCAAGGAGCCCTACCGGATCGAGGGCAAAAAGACCATGGGCCTCGAGCTGGCCGAACAGCTCGACTGGCGGCTGCCGGATGTGATCTTTTATCCGACCGGCGGCGGCACCGGGCTGATCGGTATGTGGAAGGCCTTTGACGAACTGGCGTTTTTGGGCTGGCTTAAGGGTCCGCAGCCCAGAATGGTGGCCGTTCAGGCGTCCGGTTGCGCACCGATCGTCAGGGCGTTTGAGGAAGGGGCCAGCGAAGCCCGAATGTGGGAAAACGCCAGCACGGTGGCCTCCGGCATCCGGGTGCCGGCGGCGATCGGCGATTTTCTGATCCTCGAGGCGCTGCGCGACAGCGGCGGTTTTGCGATCGCGGTCAGCGATCCCGAGATCGAGGCGGCGCGGGCCGAAATGGGCGCCGAAGAAGGCATTCTGATGTGCCCCGAGGGCGCCGCAACCTTTGCCGCCTATAAAAATGCGCTGGCCGACGGCCGGGTCGGCAAGCACGAGACGGCGGTGCTTTTTAACTGCGGCAACGGCCTCAAATACCCGATGCCCGACGATTCGCAATTCATCGACCTCAATAGCCCGATCGATTTTATGGAACTGACGGCGCCGGCTGGCTAAGCTCGGCCGGGCGCCGGCCGGAGAGGAGCCCCGTGAAGCCGGACCTATCCAAGATTCTCGAAACCGCGAAGATCGACTGGACCGACGAAGGTGCGCCGCGTTCGGCCCGCTTCGGCGATTTCTACCATGCCAATGAGGACCCCCTGGGCGAGGTTGCCCACGTGTTTCTGGACGGCATCGGAGCGCCGGCCGTGTGGACCGGGGCGGCCCATTTCGTGATCGGCGAAACCGGCTTTGGCAGCGGCCTCAATTTCCTGGCCACCTGGCAGCTATGGAAGCGCACGGCAGCGCCGGAGGCGCAGCTCGATTACGTAGCGCTCGAAGGCTTTCCGTTGCGGCCGCAGGATCTCGAGCGGGCCGTGGCCAGATTTCCCGGGCTGGCCGACCTGGCGAGCCAACTGCTGGCCCAATATCCACCGGCCAATCCGGGCGTCCATCGCCTGATTTTCGAGCGCGGGCGGCTGCGGCTGACGCTTCTGTTCGGCCAGGCGGTGGAGGTTTTGAGCAATTACCATGCGGCCATCGACGCCTGGTATCTGGACGGCTTTGCACCAAAGCTGAACCCGGCCATGTGGCGCCCCGAGCTGTTTCGGGAGCTGGCGCGCCACTCGGCTCCCGGGGCCCGCCTGGCCAGCTTTACGGCGGCCGGCGAGGTGCGCCGGGGTCTCAAGGCGGCAGGCTTTCAGATCGAACGGCGCCCCGGCTTCGGCCCCAAACGCCACGCCATTTCAGGCCGCTACGATCAAGCCAAGGAGCGGCCGCGGGCCCGGGTCTCTTCGGTCGCCATCATCGGCGGCGGCATCGCCGGCAGCGCCCTCGCCTGGGCCTGCGGCCGCCATGGCCTCGACGTGACTCTGATTGAACAGCACCAGGGGCTGGCCGCCGAGGCCTCGGGTCACGCCGCGGCACTCCTAAAGCCGCGCCTGATGTTGGGCCCCGAGGTCGGGCCGCGCTTTCTGGCCGCGGCGGCGCTCTATGCCGGGCGCTTTTATGACCAGGCGGCACTGGCAAATCAGCCCATCTGGCACGGCCCGCGAGGCGCGGTCGAACTGGCCACCGACCGGCACAGCGAAAGGCGGCTTTTAAAGCTTGTCCAAGCCTATGGCTGGCCGGAGGACCAAATGGTTTACTGCGATGCCGCGGCGCTGGCTCCGATCATCGGTATGCGGCCGGGCTTCGGGGGGCTTCATTTCCCGGCGGCCGGATGCCTCGACCCGGCGGTGCTCTGTCCGGCCCTGGCGGCCGGGGCCAAAATCATCGAAGCCAAGGCCGCTACCCTGGAGCGTCAGAATGGCGGCTGGAGGGTCCGGGACGACCGCGGCGATCCGCTGGCCGAGGCCGAGGCGGTGGTGATCGCGGCCGGCATCCGCTCAGCGGCGCTGATGGCGCCCCTGCCCTCGCCTTTGCGGGCCAATCGCGGCCAGCTCGGTTATCTGGCCGCCAACCCGCAATCGCTGCCCAAAGTGACGCTTGGCTACGGTGGCTATCTGACGCCGCAAATCCCCATCCCCGGCTTTGGCCAGGGCCACATCCTCGGGGCCAGCTTCGACCCCTGGCCGAGCCAGCGCATCGAGCCGGCCGAGGCCCTGCGCAAGACCGATTTTGCGGCCGACTTCGCGCAGCTCGAGCGAGCGTTGCCGGCTCTGGCAGCGCTCTGGAAAGGCCCGGCCACCAGCGGCCGGGCGGCCATACGGGCCACCACACCGGACCATTTGCCGCTGGCCGGGCGGCTCGATGGGGAGGGCCGCTATGTGCTCACGGGATTGGGCGCCCGCGGCTTTTTGACCGCCCCCCTGGCCGCCGAGCTGCTGGCCTGCCAGATCCTCGGGGCACCGCCACCGGTCGAGGCGGATCTGGCCGCCGCCCTCGATCCCTGGCGTTTTGAGAGGCGGCGCAAGGCGGCGCGCCGGCCGGCCAAATAGCGGTTGCCAGACCGCCGTTGCCAAGCTTAGGCTTGGTCGGCGAATCAATCGGGGAGAGTCTCAGTTGAAGGGTCTGCGTGCGATCTTTATCGGTCTATATCCGGTCTTCTTGGTTGCGGTCACCTTTTATGCCGCCTTGATACTTTACGAAATGGCCGCCGCCTCGCTGGCCTGGTGGGGGGTCTTTTTGACCACGGCGCCGTTTTTGGTGTTTCTTCTGCGTATTTCGATTTTCAAGGATCTGGCCCGTACCAGCCGCCGCCTGCCGATCATTCAGGGTCTGGCCGTGGTCGGCTTTTTTCTGGCCTTTTTCTCGGTTTTGGTGATCGGGGTTCCTGACCTTCTGGCGCTCACCCTGGCGGCGGCCGGACTTGCTTTCTTTGTTATTTATAATTTCTGGTATGCGGAACTGAAGCCGCGCCAATGCACGGCCCTGCAAAAAGGCGCCCGGCTGCCGAGCTTTGCGCTGGAAAATACGGTTGGCGAGACGGTAAGCGCTGAGGATCTGTCGGCCGGGCCGACTTTTTTGCTGTTCTACCGCGGCAACTGGTGCCCGGTCTGCATGGCCCAGGTCAGCGAAATCGTCGGCCACTATCAGGAGTTAAAGGACCTCGGGGTCACGGTCGCCCTGGTCAGCCCTCAACCGCTGCACAAGACGGCCAAGCTGGCGGCCAAGCACGGCTTGGGTATCACCTTCCTTATCGATCAGGGTAACCAGGCGGCCAAGGCGCTGGGTATCGAAGTCAAGAAGGGCCTGCCTATCGGTTTGGGTCTGTTCGGTTACGATGAGGATACGGTCGTGCCGACCATCATCCTTGTCGGCGCCCAAGGTCAGATTCTTCACAGCGAGATTGCGGAAAACTACCGGGTCCGGCCCCATCCACAGCGTCTGATTGGAATCCTGAAGGATTCCCTGGCCGAATAGGCCCGTTCATCGCCGGTTCAGCGGCGACTGGCATATTGTGGTATATAGGGGGCGGAGAGAAGGAGAAGACCCTTGGCTCAAAAAGCCCTATATCTGGTCGCTGCCTTCCTCATCTCGGGTTGCAGCTATAGCGCTGAAGTGAGGGCCTTTGATGGTCCCTATGTGGATCCCTATGGCGGCAACTACGTCGGCAGCCCGAGCTATTATCAGCCGATCGCCTATCTGGATTCCGGCCAGCCGATCCTCGCTGAGCCGCTTTATATCGATGGTGTTCCGGTCGCATTCTATCCGGTCGATTACGGGGTTTACGAGCTCGTCGATCCCGATGGTTATGTGATCGGATATGCCTACGTGGACGGCGTCGATCGCCTGCGGATCACCGATCTCGAAGGCAATACGCTCTATTTTCTGCGTTATGACAGCGGCGGCTATTTCCGGGCCTTCGACTCCTATGGCGCCTATCTGACTTTTTTTGCGCCGAGCAGCCTGGTCCATCACTTTCACAGCAACCGGCATCACTTTAATACGCCCTTTTTTCATTCGGGCACCAAGGCCCGCAAGCGCTTCCGGGCCCGCGCCAACAGCCACCGCGAGGCCAGGCTGCGGCAACCGGGCCACCACCAGGCCGGGCGGCGGCAACCGGGGCACCACGACGGCCGAAAGTTCTCGTCGCGCGGCTTTGGCCACGGCGATACCCAAGGGCACCGGCAGCACCGGGGAAAAGAGCATTTCGATGGCCGGAGGAAGACTCATGCCAGAGGCTCCGGCTGGAAGCCGGTGCATCGCTCCGGGCAGGCCCCCAGGCAATTCGATCCGTCACCGCGTGGCCTTAATACCGGGGGTGCGGTGTTCAACAATGATTTCCCCTTTCAGCCGCAGGCCGAACCGCAGCGTACTTCGCGGCGCCAGGGCAATCGCGGTAAGACGAAGAGACGGGCCAGCCGCGGCCAACAACATCAGCACCCGGCGGCAACCCAAGCCAGTCCGGCGCCACAACCGAAGCGGCAATCCCGCCGGGCCGTGAATGCCGCGCCGCCCTCGCCGCCGCCCCAAGCGGTCCAGGCGACCGAGAGCTCCGAGCCCAAAAGGCAGCGGCGCGCCAAGAAGATCCGCACCGAGCGCTCAAGACCGTTCAAGCACCGCAGCGGCCCTCGCAACAGCTATCGCCATCGCTAGAGGATCGGCCTTTCCCGGCAGGCTGACTTTCAAATCATCGTTTTGAGGCCTCGAAACCGGCGTTGATGTCGTCGTGCCGGGCCCTGATCTGCGGCGGCCAGCGGCTTTTGATATAGGACAGCACGGCGAGGATCTGCTGATCGCTCAACAGCGCTTCGTATGCCGGCATGTCGGATTGATAACCGGGCACCATGGCCGCCGGACCGAACTTGGTCATGGCAAACAGTTGCGGATCGGGATGGTGCCAGGTGTGGCCGCTGGCGTCGTGCGGCGGCGCCGGCAGACGGCCATTGGGACCGCGCCGCCGCCAGTTCGGCTGGCCCTGGAGACGAAGGCCGTGGCAGGAAGCGCAATGCTCGCCGTAGACTTGGCGCCCCTCGGCCACCGTTTCGCGGTCATGCGGCCGCAACACCATTTGCGGTGCCGGCTGGTCGTGGTCGGTTCGCGGCATCATCAGGATCACCACCGCGAGGCCCAAAATGGCCGCCAAGGCCGAAGCAATCAGCGTTTTTCGCTTCAATTTTTCAACCTCCCGGCAGCGGTCCGCCCTGCCCTGTTCGTAAATCGCCGGGCCTATTCGTAAATCGCCGGGCCTATTCGTAAATCGACGGGAATTTCTGGCGGTAATATTCCTCGAATCCGAGGCCCTCGCGGGACAGATATTTCAACAGGCGCCCGGCCTGCCACCAGCGGCCGCCGTGAGTTTCGCCGAAAATCTCGATCGCCGCCTCGATCTTGCCGACGCCGACCTTGTCGGCCCAGTACATCGGCCCGCCCTTGTAGGCCGGGAATCCATAGCCGTTAATCCACACCACATCGATGTCGCCGGGCCGGTAGGCCACATTCTCGTCCAATATCTTGGCCCCCTCGAGGACCAGCGGAAACAGGCACCGCAGGAGGATTTCCTCATCGCCGATCCGGCGTTGCGGGAATCCGGCCGCCTTGCGCTCCTCGGCCAGGACGCCTTCGCTCACCGGGTCGATCTGCGGCTGGCGACTGCCGGCCTCGTATTTGTAGACCCCGGCCCCGGTCTTCTGCCCCTTGCGCCCCATCTCGACCAGCCGGTCCAAGAGGCGGTAGGCGTTCGCATCGAAGCGCTCGGCCGGAAACTGGCGGCGCAGCATATAGCCGATGTCGAGGCCGGCCAGATCCATCACCGCAAAGGGGCCCATGGCAAAGCCAAAATCGTAAATCACCTGGTCCACGTCCTGCGGCTCAGCCCCCTCGAGGACCAACAGCCCGGCCTCGCGGATGTACCCCTCGAGCATGCGGTTGCCGATGAAACCGTGACAGACGGCCGAGATCACGCCGATCTTGGATATCCGTTTGGCCAGTTTGACCGCCGTCAAAAGCACCTCGGGATGGGTCTTGGCGGCCTTGACGATCTCCAACAGCCGCATCAGATTGGCCGGCGAAAAGAAATGCAGGCCCAAAACGTCGCCCGGCCGGTTGGTCTCGGCGGCGATGGCGTTGGTATCCAGGTAGCTGGTGTTGGTGGCCAGGATGGCGCCGGGCCGGGCCACCCGGTCGAGCTCGCGGAAGATCTCCTTTTTGAGATCCATCTGCTCGAAGACCGCCTCGATGATCAGATCCGCCTCACCGAAATCCTCGTAATTCGTGGTGCCGCGGATCAGCGCCAAGCGCTCCTCGACCTCGGCTTCGGTCAGTTTGCCGCGCTTGATGGCACCCTGGTAATTGGCCCGCATGCGCTGCTTGGCCGCCTCGATCGCCTGATCCGAGACCTCGAGCATGGTGACCGGGATACCGGCGTTGGCAAAGGCCATCGAAATGCCGCCGCCCATGGTCCCACCGCCGACCACGCCGACCGCATCGATCCGCCGCGGTTTGATCATCGGGTCGAGATGGGGGATCCGGCGGACCACATGCTCGGCGAAAAAGACGTGCCTTAAAGCTTCGGATTCCTTGGAGTAGAGCGCCTGCATGAACAGCCGGCGCTCGTTGGTCACGCCGTCCGAAAAATTCATCGATGTGACCGCCTCGACCGCCTCGATCGCCAGTTCCGGCGCCACCAGGCCGCGGCTTCGGGCGGCCGTCTTCTGGCGGTAGGCGTCGAAGAAACCGGCTTCAATATCGCTGGTGTCCACATCGAGCATCGAGGTGCGGCGCAGGGCCGCATGCTCGGCCACCATCTGTTCGGCGAAGGCCACCGCGGCTTCCAGTATGTCTCCCTCGGCCAGGCGGTCGACCAGACCCGCCTCGAGGGCTTCTTCGGCCGATATGGGACGGCCCGAGACAATCATTTCAAGGGCCTTTTTCAGGCCCACCAGCCGCGGCAGCCGCTGGCTGCCCCCGGCCCCCGGGATGAGGCCGAGATTGACCTCCGGCTGGCCCAGCTTGGTGCCTTTCAGGGCGATCCGGTAGTGGCAGGCCTGGGCCAGTTCCAGGCCGCCGCCGAGGGCGCTGCCGAACAGCGCCGCCACCATCAGCTTGGGCGTATGATCGAGGGCCTGGAGAACCGCCGGCAGGCCCGGCTCAAGAGGCGGCTGGCCAAACTCCTTGATATCGGCCCCGGCCATGAAGGTGCGGCCGATAGCGCCCAGAATCACCGCCTTGACCTGCGGATCCTCCTGGACCTGGATGATGCGGTCGATAATCCCGGCCCGCACCTGGCGCGAGATGGCGTTGACCGGCGGATTATCGACCAGAATGAGCGCAACCTCGCCCCGCTTTTCAAAACCCACAACCGCCATGATCGCTCTCCTCCCGCCTCGCCCTTACAGCCCGCCCGAGGGCCCACGCTATCACGCCGCAGGCGGCCCGGCAATTTGTCTGTGCCGCCCCACCGGCCCGGCCGCCGGGGCCGGCGAGCCGCCCCAGCGGTCAGCCGAATCCAGCCGCCAATAGTCAAGAGATTCTGACGGCGGCGGCGCTGCCGCCTTAAAAGGAAATTCCGGCCGCCACCCGACACCGCGTGATGTACCGAAATGGCACATATTACGAATTCAGTACCGATTACGCACTTTTCCCTTGACCAAATGAACCCTTGTGGTTATATATTTAACCGTTTTGGTTCGTCCGCGGCATGATGGCGCAAGAATTCAGGAGGACATGCGATGATCAAACTCAGCGGCTCGGTGGGCAGGATGGGCTTGAACAAGAAACACGACGTGGCCCTGGTGCAAAGGCTTATGAGCCTGATCAAGGTGCGGACCAAATTCGGCCCGAGGCCGATCTGGACCAAAAAAATAGACGGCCGCTACACTCGGCAGATGGAGCCGGCGATCATGTGCCTGCAGGAGCATATGGGCCAAAAACCCACCGGCAAATTGGAACCGACGATCCAGACCCTGAACGCGCTGACCAAGGTGGCGCCACTCTCGATGCGCACCGCAGCCAGCGTTCCGGGCACCACCGTCGCCGTCAAGGGCCCTTCGAACCCGGGCCGCGAGTCTTATCGCCTGGCCGACGAGACCAAGGCCAAGGCCCCCTTCCCGGCCAAGGAGCGCAATGCTCTCGCCCGGGGCTACCGCTCCCTCGGTCCCAACTTCAATATTTGCCTCAAGCGCCAGAAGGACTGGGTGACCCATGACGGCCGCTTCGCCACCGAGTTGGAGATCGACGGCCAGCTCTCGGGGACCCTGGCCGAGCGCCACCAGGTCGATCAGAAGATCTGCTTCTACATCACCTTCCAGGGCATCTGGGAGAAGGGCAATCCCAACGACCTGAAGTTCCGCTCCAAGCGCCAGTTCAAGAGCCTTCAAAACCTCGGGACAGGCCCGCTCTCAGGCGATGACAAGAAACTTCTCGGGCTTACCTCGCCGCCCGGCGAGCCGATCCTTGTCGCCTGCGCCAAGGGCTGCGCCCAACTCATCCGCTCCGGCCGGATCGCCAATTCAGACGGTAAAAAGGAAGGTGAAGTGATCATCGAGGCGGCCGCCAACGCCGATCCACAATTGGGGAAGGCGCTCAGGGTAGCTGTGAAGAGACCAGTCGGAGACTTCAGTTTCCTTCCAACGACCGTTAGCAACGCCGCTGCCGGCATCGCGATGCTGGAATCGCGCGTGAGCGGCGCCGTCCAATCTTTAAATAATTTCGACGCCTCGGCAGCCCGACTGGTCGAAAAATATTTCAAGCCCTTCCTCAAGGGCGGGCTGGAAAATGAAAATAATCCCGAGGTCATCGCCGAAATTATTGCCATTAGAATCGAACGAGCTCTCGGATTTCTGACCGGCAGACCCTTTAAACAAATTTTCCTGCCTGATATTCACGCCGGAGTACCTTTTCTTGTAACCAAAATGTTCCTCGGCGACTTCAGTTTTGTGGCAATTCAGTCGGGTAATAGAATCTTCCTGCATGAGGAGCGGTTCAACGCCTTTAATCCGATAACCCAGGCCGCGGTCCTGCTCCATGAAGTCATGCATACGGTCCTGCGTGCCGGAAAGAAGGAAGACCAAAAATACATTTGGCAGGATGTGACGACGCTGGGGGTCCGCGACGCGGTTAACAACGCGGATTCCTATGTTGCCGTGGTCTTTGATGATGTAATCGGACAGATTGGCCAGTTTCGCGAATTCAGGGAATAGGCTCTCCGTCGGTCCGCAGGCAGGCCGTTCTTACTGTTTCGCTCTCCTCGAATTTCGCTTCCAGAAAGGTCAACAGATCTGATCGCAAGAATTCCTCATCGGGCGACGATTGGCCGACGACAAGCTCGCGGTCCGGGTCGTAGCAATATAGCCCTGTGGCGAAGGTTATCATCAGAAGCCGCGCACTGCCTGCGTCCAGTGCGCCGACGACCTGCATATTGAATTCTCCTCCGAGCGCCCCTTCAAAATCGGTGATTTCTGTGCCAGAGGCTTTCTCGCAAGGGCCCGGCTTCGGACAGTAAAAATGCAATATTTTTCGCCATCCGGCATAAGGTAGCTTTACGGCTTCGCCTGCAAGAAGCGCTTCGTACGTGGTCAAAAGCTCGGCCTCGGGGTAGTCCAAGCGGTTCTCGTAGTAGCCTCGACGTATGACCTTGCGCTCATCTGTGTAGGTCTCGACCTCCAATGTGAAAGCCACTGGAATCAGGCCCTTGAATGTGGTTTTGGAATAAGCGAGCATTGGATTGCCGACCTTCTTCCACTCATTTTCCTGCAAGATGAAGTGGTCAGTATAGGTACCGTCGCCGTGATCGACCCGGCGCACCTCGTAAACGAGGGGGATGAACACATCCTTCATTTCTCCGCCGGCTTCATCTTTCCGCAAATCGTAATGGTAGAGGTGAAAAAGGCCCAGAGAACGGCCCTGGTCAGCCTCGGCACCAACTGGACTCTGCCGGTCAAGGTCCGCCAATAGGAAAATTCCTATGAATAGGAAAAATCCTACGGCAATGACGGTCACTCTTCCCAGTTGTTGGTTCATGCCGGAATTCTACCCTGAAATCGGGGCCGGAAAAAGACCCTCGGACCCAACTTCAACATCTGCCTCAAGCGCCAGAAGGATTGGGTCACAAACGACGGCCGTTTTACCACCGAGCTGGCGATCGACGGGGGGCTTTCCGGCACCCTGGCTGAGCGTAACCAGGTCCATCAAAAGATCTGCTTCACCATCACCTTCCAGGGCATCTGGGAGAAGGGCAATCCGAGCGATCTGAAAAGCCCAGGGCCCCGGCCAACTCGATACTGCTGCCGACGCGCCGCGCCAAACCAAGAAATAAGAAAAATGGGCAGGGTTCTGCGAACTCGACCTGAACCCACCAATTGTGGTTTGTCCCTCATTGTGGTATATATGTTGTGTCGGGGTTCTCCATCTCGACACCCTTGTTGACTAATATTAGGGCGGCTGCCTTGGAGCGGGGCCGCCCTTTTATTTTGACTTCCACGCCACAAAGCGACGCGCTTGTTGCCTGGGCGTTTTGGGTTTGGTCAGATATTCGACAGGTCAGGCGCTTGCTTTCGATACCCTTTAGGGCGACCTCGGGCCCAACTCCAATATCTGCCTGGAGCGCCACAAGGACTGGGTGACGGGCGACGGCCGCCGTCGGCGAAGGCACTCAGAAGATCGCGATCGCCACTTCAGGCCTGATCCGGGACCAGGACCGACAGCCCGCGAATCTTACGCGCCTCCAGGTCTTTATGGGCCTGGGCCGCCTCCTTGAGCGGGTAAATATTTGCGATCTTGACCCGCAGGACCCCGGACGAGACCAGAGCGAACAGCTCTTTGGCCCGCCACAGGAACTCGTCTCTGGTCTGCGTATAGTGGTCGAGGCTCGGCC
>JADFIA010000013.1 GCA_022566895.1 Pseudomonadota bacterium | reverse complement strand
AACGGACACATTGCGTGATATGGAATGGATTGTTAGCCTGATAGATGCCCGCGCACCACGGCCCGGACCGCGTGGACCTTACAAGAAGCGATAGTGGGTCAGCTTAATCATGGGGATTTGAAAATGCCCAACCGATATTGGTTTATATTTATCGCTATATGGGTCGGGCTTATGTTCATGGGGCCAAGTCTTCATAGTGATTTCAGCAATCTCCATAGTTGGCTAGGATTGCTTTCGCATATGGCATATCCCTTCGTGGCCGCGTTCTTCGCTTGGCTGTTAACTGGCAAAGGGCCTTTTTAGATTTGAAAGTGAGACACTACCAGGGCCGCCGGCGCCTTGACTTTTTCCTTTGAGGCGGTATTGACGGTCAGCCGGCGGCTCGGGAGGCCGGCGGGCCAGTCGGCGGAGGGCAAAATGAAGCGCACGTTTACTTTTCCAGGACAAGGTAGCCAGTTCATCGGTATGGGAAAATCCTTGGCCGAGGCCTTTCAAGTGGCCAGGGATGTCTTTGCGGAAGTTGATGAGGCGTTGGGCGCCAATCTTTCGCGGTTGATGTTCGAGGGCCCGGAGGACGATCTTCGCCTGACTGAAAACGCGCAGCCGGCCCTGATGGCGGTATCGCTGGCGGTCATGCGCGTACTGGAGAACGGTGGCGTGACGCTGGCCGGTACAGCCGAATTTGCGGCCGGGCACTCGCTCGGCGAATATAGCGCCCTGGCTGCCGCCGGTTCGCTGCAACTTGCCGATACGGCAAAACTCCTGCGTTTACGCGGTCAGGCCATGCAGCGCGCAGTGCCGGTCGGCGAGGGAGCGATGGCGGCTCTGCTGGGCCTTGATTTTGAGGCTGTGAGCGCCGTCGCCGCCGAAGCAGCCCAAGGTGAGGTGTGCACGCCCGCCAACGACAACGCCCCGGGCCAGGTGGTGGTCAGTGGGCATCGGGCGGCGGTCGAAAGGGCGATCGAGCTGGCCAAGGCGCGGGGCGCCCGGCGGGGCCTTTTATTGCCGGTAAGCGCGCCGTTCCATTGCTCTTTGATGGAGCCGGCGGCACAAGAGATGCGGCAAGCGTTGGCGGCGGCGAATCTCAAGGCGCCGAGCGTGCCGATCATCGCCAATATCAAGGCGGCGAGCGTGACAGATCCGGACGAGATCGCTAAGCTACTGGTCAAACAGGTGACCGGCACGGTCCGCTGGCGCGAGAGCGTTGAGTTCATGGCCGCCGAGGGAGTTCAATTGCTGCTCGAGCTGGGTGCCGGGAAGGTTCTGAGCGGCCTGGCGCGGCGCATCAATCCGACCCTGGAAACGATAAACCTACAGGAACCCGACGATATTGAGGCCTTCGTATCCACCCTTTAAATTTGCATGAAGTTGGGGAGATAAATGTTTGATCTTAATGGGAAAAACGCACTTATCACCGGTGCAACAGGCGGTTTGGGACAGGCCATGGCGCGTGCCTTGCACGCCGCTGGAGCCCAAGTCGTAGTCAGCGGGACCCGCGAGAAGGTGTTGGCGGAGCTGACGACCTCCCTGGGCAAGGGGGCGACCGCAATTGCTGCCAACCTTGGCGACGCCGAAGGGATTAGCGAGCTTGCCAGAGCTGCGGAAGCAGCGATGGGCAGCCTGGATATTCTTGTCAACAATGCCGGGATTACACGCGATAATATTGCCGTGCGCCTTAAGGATGAGGATTGGGAGGCCGTCATGAGGATCAATCTAGACGGCACCTTCCGCCTGACCAGGGCCGTCTTGAGGTCGATGATGAAAGCGCGATGGGGCCGGATTATCAATATCACCAGCGTGGTTGGCACGACCGGGAACGCCGGACAAGCCAATTACGCCGCCTCGAAAGCCGGCATTGAAGGATTCTCGAAATCATTGGCCCAGGAGGTTGCGAGCCGCAATATCACAGTGAATTGTCTGGCCCCGGGATTTATCGAGACACCGATGACGGACCGTCTGTCGGAGCAACAAAAGGAACGCATTAGGGGCGCCATTCCGGCGGGTCGACTGGGAACGCCCCAAGACGTGGCGGCCGGCGTGGTCTATCTGGCCAGCAAGGAAGCCTCATATATCACTGGCCAAACCTTGCATATTAACGGCGGCATGGCCATGATCTGAGGCCGCTACGAAATCCTTTGCCCGGGGGGTCGCGACCGCTGGTCAAACGGAACAAACTGTGATACCAACCGCGCCATAACTATTCGGGCAAAGGAACATCCTGCTCTGAGCTAACATTTGCCGGGTTAAAGCATCTAAGGAACTTTGGCTTTCGAACCGGTTCGTGTGCAACTGATAAACCAGGGATAACGAACATGAGCGATATCGCTGCGAGTGTAAAAAAAATAGTCGTCGAGCACCTCGGTGTTGACGAAGATAAGGTTACCGATAACGCCAGCTTTATAGATGATCTGGGGGCCGACAGCCTGGATACGGTCGAGCTCGTCATGGCTTTTGAAGAAGAGTTCGGGGTTGAGATCCCGGATGACGCTGCGGAAAAAATTCAGACCGTCAAAGACGCCATAGATTTTATCAGCAATAGCGGCTGATTCCCATCAACCCGATTGCCCGTGGGAGCCGCCAGACCCCCTGTTTGGCTGCGACTGACTTAAGGAGGCCTGTTGGCGGACCGGTCTGTAGGACCAGGGAAGATATCTAAATGAGAAGGGTCGTTGTCACCGGTATGGGGCTGGTTACGCCTCTCGGAGCTTCGGTTAAGGAGGCCTGGAGCCGGCTGATCGATGGTCAGTCCGGGGCCGGCATCATAACCCGTTTTGACGCTTCGGAAATACCAGCTCGCGTCGCCTGCGAGGTTAAGCCGGGTGATGGCAGTGGCTGGACCTTCAACCCGGAGAACTGGATGACGCCCAAAGAGCAACGGCGCGTCGATCTTTTTATCATCTATGGTGTGGCAGCGGCGGCGCAAGCGGTAACCGATGCCGAATGGGAGAATCCATCCGATGAGGAAAAGCTCAGAACCGGTGTCATCATGGGTTCGGGTATCGGTGGACTTCCAGGGATCGAAGAGGCCGCGATCACGCTTCACGAACGCGGGCCGCGCCGCGTTAGTCCGCACTTTATTCCCGGCCGTCTGATCAATCTGGCCTCGGGCAACGTGTCGATCCGATATGGCTTCAAGGGCCCCAACCACGCCCCGGTAACAGCCTGCTCAACCGGTGCCCACGCGATCGGCGACGGCGCCCGGATGATCATGCTCGATGATGCCGACGTGATGATTGCTGGCGGGGCCGAAGGTACGCTGTGCCCGCTCGGTGTTGCCGGTTTCACGCAGGCCAGGGCGCTGAGCACGCATTTCAACGACGAACCGACGCGCGCCTCAAGACCCTGGGACGAAAAACGTGACGGGTTTGTGATGGGCGAGGGGGCCGGCATCGTGGTGCTCGAAGAGCTCGAGCATGCAAAAGCGCGCGGGGCCAGGATTTATGGTGAGATCATAGGCTACGGTATGTCCGGTGATGCCTATCATGTAACGGCGCCGGCGCCGGACGGTTCGGGCGGTTATCGCTCGATGCAAATGGCCCTGAAGCGGGCCGGCATGGATCCCTCAGAGATCGATTACGTAAACGCCCACGGCACCTCAACCCCGCTCGGTGACGAAATCGAAATCAAGGCGGTCAAAAGGCTGTTCGGCTCCGCCATCGATGACATGTGCATGTCGTCGACCAAGTCAGCGATCGGGCATCTCCTGGGAGCGGCCGGTAGCGTCGAAGCCATTTTTTCGATGCTGGCCATGGCCGAAAGTGTGGTGCCGCCGACGCTCAATCTCGACAATCCGTCCGAGTGTTGCGAGGGCGTCAATCTGGTGCCGCATACGGCGCAGGAACGAGAAGTCAATGTCATCCTTTCCAACTCGTTTGGCTTCGGCGGCACCAACGCCTCGCTGGTTATCAAAAAATTCGAATAGGCCCGATTGAGTATTCTATTAGCCTTCGGGATGGGTCATAAACTCTGATCATGTTTGGGCAATGGATTAAGGGGCTGCTTTTGCTTGGCGGCCTCACCGCAAGCATCGCCGCCGCTGCCTTCTATGGTGCCATCAGTGTTTCGTTCGGGGTTCCCGGGCCGCACGCCTCCGCCATCACCTTGGTCGTCCCCAAGGGCGCAGGGCTCAACCGGGTTTCCCATATGCTGGCCGACAGAGGTGCGATCCGGCAACCGCGCCTATTTGCCGTCGGCGCCAGAATTCAAGGTACGGCTGACCGATTGCAAGCCGGCGAATTTAGGATCCCGGCCCGGGCCAGCATGGAGGAGGTTCTGAGGCGTCTGGTATCCGGCGACGTGGTTCAACACCGGCTGACGGTGCCCGAGGGCCTCAGCGTTCGCCAGGTTATCTCGCTGCTGGCCAAAAATCCCGTGCTGGATGGCCAGATAGCGAAAATCCCGGAGGAGGGTTCGCTCCGCCCCGAAACCTATTATTTTGTGCACGGCGAAACGCGGGCCCAGATCTTGAGGCGTATGCGGCAGACGCAGGATTTGTTGTTGGAGGAGCTTTGGGCGCACCGCGATCCGGCAACCCCTGTGCGGAGCATTAAGGAAGCCTTGATCCTGGCCTCGATCGTCGAGAAAGAAACGGCACTTGAAGGGGAACGCGCCCGCATCGCCGCCGTCTTCTTAAACCGTTTCAAGAAAGGAATGCGCCTGCAGTCCGATCCCACGGTGATATACGGGCTGACCGGCGGCAGCGACCTGGACCGGCCGATAAGGCAAAGCGATCTCGATAGCGAGACGCCCTACAATACCTACCGCATCCGCGGGCTTCCTCCGACCCCGATCACCAACCCGGGGCGGGCCAGCCTTGAAGCTGTTCTGCACCCGTTGCAGACACAGGAACTCTATTTCGTAGCCGATGGTGCGGGCGGGCACGTATTTGCGACAACGCTCGAAGAACACAATGGGAATGTGCAGCGGTGGCGCCGGATCGAGCGCCAAAACAGATAGACGATCGGCTATTTGCTGGGGCCGCGGCTGGTGATCCAGGCGGCCAGGGGGACCGGCAAAAGTTGCAGGGTCCGGATTAGCGCGTACAATGGCCAAGGAAAAACAATACGGCCCTTATTGCCGGCCAGGCCCTTTATGATCCGCTTGGCGGCGTCCTCGGTTTGCACCAGGAAGGGCATGCGAAACGGATTATTCGCAGTCATCCGGCTGACCACGAAACCGGGGCAGACCACGTTGACCTCTATTCCGTGCTTAGCGTAAGCGCCCCGCAAAGCTTCGCCATAAGCCCTGATCGCATTCTTGCTGGCTGAATAGGCGGGGAAGCCGGCCAACCCCATCAAGCCGGCCACTGAGCTCATGATCGCCACCTGACCGCGGTGGCGTACCTTCATCCGCTCGAGGGCCGGGTGGATGGTATGAAAAACGCCGTTCACATTCACATCGAAGGTCATCCGGGTGCGCTCGGCCATGCTCAGGCCGGTGGCCGCAGGGATACCGATCCCGGCGTTGGCGATCACCAGATCCAGCGGCGCCTGATCGTCAACCCCCTTCACCCAGCTGGCCATCGCCTGTTGATCGGCAACGTCGATGCGGCCCGCGGTAACCTGAGCCTCTCTCTGGCTCAGTTTATCTGCCACCGCATTAAGACGCTCCTCATTGCGGCCGGTGATTGCCAGCCTGATGCCGGGTCCTGCGTAGGCCATGGCGATAGCTTCTCCAATGCCGCTGCTGGCGCCGGTAATAAGAATGTTTTTGGGCTCTTTCATGGAATAACATTCGTTTGATTGGCGGTGGCTCCCTGCATATAGTCTCGGGGACCGAAACACAACCAGCCACGCAGATGGGGTGAAATGGGCGCCAACAGCATGACCGGATTTGGCCGCGCAAGCGGCCTGACGCAAAGCTTTCAATGGACCTGGGAAGTAAAAAGCGGCAACGCCCGTGGGCTAGATATCCGGGTGCGGGTGCCAGGCGTGGTCGATGGTCTGGATATCATGGCACGCAAGTCGATCGGGCAGCGTTTCGAGCGCGGAAGCATTGCCGCCAGCCTCCATCTTTCGCGCCATCCCGGGCATGAGACAGTGGTGGTCAGGGAAGGGGCGCTCGGGGAGCTGATCGCACTTGCCTCTCGCCTCGCCGCCAAGGAGAACTTGAGACCGGCCTCGATAGATGGGCTCCTATCGATCGGCGGCCTGGTCGAAATTCGCGACCAGCAGCTCGACGGAGCGGCGCTGGAATCGTTGCAGGCGGAACTCTTGGCCGGCCTAGAAAAAGCCCTTGAAGGGCTGAGCGCATCCCGTCGCCACGAGGGTGAGGGCTTGACCAAGGTGCTCCTCGGCCTGCTTGAAAAGATCGGTGAAGCGACCAGCCGGGCATCGGCCAGCGAAGGTGCCACCGCCGCTGCCATTCGCCAACGCTTTCAATCCAGACTGGAGCAGCTGTTGGAAAAGAAAAATGCTGTGAATGACGAGCGCTTGGCGCAGGAAATTGCGCTGTTGGCCCTTAAGGCCGACATTCGTGAAGAACTCGATCGCCTGGCTCTCCATATCGAATCGGCCCGCGAACTGTTGACTCAAGAGGGCGCAGTGGGGCGACGGCTCGAGTTTTTGGCTCAGGAGCTCGTGCGTGAAGCAAACACGCTTTGCTCAAAATCAACCCAAATGGAATTGACCACCATCGGGCTGGAGCTGAAATCAGAGATCGACCGCTTCCGCGAACAGGTGCAGAATATAGAATGATTAAGGGGCAGGGATGATGGCAAATCGTCGTGGCTTAATGCTCGTGTTGTCCTCGCCGTCGGGGGCCGGCAAGACGACACTGTCGCGCCGCCTTTCGCAAAGTGATCCCAATACCAGCTTGTCGATCTCGGTCACCACCCGACCGCCCAGACCCGATGAAGCTGATGGCGACGATTATATCTTCGTCAGCGAGGAGGAGTTCGCGCGCATGATCGAGGCCGGCGAGCTCTTGGAGTATGCAACCGTTTTCGGCCATTCGTACGGCACCCCCCGGCCAGCTGTCGAAGCGCACCTGGAGGCCGGGCGGGACGTCATGTTCGACATCGACTGGCAGGGTACCCAGCAATTGCAGGACAAATCCAAGGGCGATGTGGTGCGTATTTTTATTCTGCCACCATCGATGGCGGCGCTTGAAGAACGGCTTCGCTCGCGCGGCCAAGACAGCAACGAGACGGTGGCCTCGCGGATGCAACAGGCGGCAACCGAGATTAGTCACTGGGCCGAGTATGACTATGTGCTGATCAACCGGGACTTTGACGAATGCTTAGCCGAGATCAAGGAAATCCTGGAAGTGGAACGCATGCGCCGCAGCCGCCGACCGGGACTGGTGCAATTCGTCAAGCAGCTGGTTGAGGACGCGGAAAGCTAAGGCGCGCGGCTCTTTATGAGCCGCGACACGATCGCGCAATATTGCGCCACGCTCAATTCTTCGGCTCGCCGGGTCGGGTCGATATCAAGCTCAGCAAGGATTACCGGAATTGCCGGACCCAATGTCTTGAGCGAGCTTTTCAGCATCTTGCGCCGCTGGCCGAAGGCGGCCCGGGTCACTTCGCCCAAGGCCTCGGAAGTCACCCCGCCGTCCGCCGGCTGCGGCCGCGGCAACATCTGGACCAGGCTTGAAGCCACCTTCGGACTCGGTGTGAAGGCCTTGGGGGAGATATCGAATAGAATTTTAGGTGTGCACCGCCATTGAACGAGGATAGCGAGCCGGCCGTAGGACTTCGAGCCCGGGCGGGCAACGATACGTTCTGCCACTTCGCGCTGAAACATCAAGGTCAGGCTTTGGTACCAAGGGGGCCAGGCCTCCACACTCAGCCATTTTATGAGAAGTGCCGTGCCGACATTATAGGGTAGGTTGGCCGCAACCTGCACCGGCTGGCCTCCCGCCGCCAATAGATCGGGCTCTTGAACCGTCAGCGCGTCTGCCGACCGAACCCTCAATCGGCCCGGATATGCGGCCACGATCTCGTCGAGCGCCGGTTGGCAGCGTTGGTCCTTTTCAACCGCCACCACCTGCGGCGCGCCGGCCTCAAGAAGGGCCCGTGTTAGTCCGCCCGGCCCGGGCCCAACCTCATAAATCAGGCTATCTTTTAGATCCGGCACGGCGCGGGCGATCTTGCGGGTCAGATTGAGATCGAGAAGAAAGTTTTGCCCATAAGACTTGCGGGCCCGCAGTCCATGGCGGGCAATCACATCCCTTAACGGCGGCAGGGCAGTTTCGCTCACCGTTTACCGGCCGCCAGAGCCGCCGCCTCCCGCAGTGCCGCTCGCAGACTGTCCGGCCAAGCAGTTCCCTTACCGGCCAAGGCCAAGGCCGTGCCGTGGGCTGGCGAGGTGCGGACGATCGGCAAACCAAGTGTTATATTCACGGCATTCTCAAAGCCCGACGATTTTACCGGGATCAGGGCCTGATCATGGTACATGCATAGCACCGCGTCGTAGCTTTGACGTTTGGCCGGCGTAAACAGCGTATCCGGGGAATAGGGGCCGGATACGTCGGCTCCCGATTCATTGAGTTCGACAATGGCCGGTCTGATCTGGGTGATTTCTTCGTCGCCGAAGGCGCCATCCTCACCGGCATGAGGATTGAGCCCGGCCACCGCCAGCCGCGGGGATTTGATCCCGAAATCGTCGGACAGGGCTCGCAGCACAGTCTTCGCCCGATCCACGATATTGGCCTTGGTGACCTTAGAGATGGCCTCTTTAAGGGCAACGTGATGGCTCAACGGCACGACCCGAAAATCGTCGGCCGCCAACATCATAACGGCCTGGTCGGGCGATAATCCGCAGAGTGTGGCCAGAAAATCCGTGTGTCCCGCGTAGGCAAATCCCGCTGCCCTAAGGCTGGATTTCTGGATCGGATTGGTAACCATTCCGGCGACTTGGCCGGCCAGCGCCAACTCGGCAGCGGTCTCGATACTGCCCAAGACAGCATCCGCGTTGAGGGGGTCCGGCTCGCCCGGATGCAGGGGCATGAGCGTACCCCGGGGCAACACAGGCAGGGCCTGGTCAAAAACGGCGATGGCCTGCTCCGGCGAATCGATGATTTCTGTTAGCGGCGGCGAGGGGAGCCCCGCCAGGGCCTCGAGCGGGCCGACAAAGACAAAGGGCGGAACCGGATGCTCATGGCGCTGGTGCCAGACGCGGGCGGTCAGCTCGGGGCCGACGCCGACCGGCTCTCCCATCGTCAGCGCCAGAGGCGAGGAGTACCCCGGGTCACCATTCATCTATAGTCCACGATCGAATCGCGTCTCAGATCTCGCAAATAACGCCGCGCCACCATCGACAGGCGCTGCTCCTGCAATTGCGCGTATATCTCGTCAAAGCTGGGCAACCCAATCTCCGGCTCGCGGCGACCGCAGACGAAGAAGATGCGGATTCCATCCTGGCTGGCCACCGGCTCCGTTGGCGTGCCGTCTTCATGCGCATTCAGTAACTGGCGCAATTCCGGTGTCAGACTCCTCAGCGAAATCTCGGCCAGCTTGCCGAAGGTCGTGATTTCCAAAGCATTGGCCAGGGCTTCAATGTCGTCGCAGCTCTTGGCCATTGGAGATTCCTTGACTGCCCTGGCGACCCAGAGGTCGGCCTTTTCCTGGGTCGTCTCCTCGTTAAAGGCAAACATGATCTGGCGGATATCAACCAAGGTATCCAATGGGTCAAGACTGAGTATCCGCCGTCGGTCGGTCAAGGCGAGGAGCCGATATCCGCCCGGCGTGCGCACCGGACCGGAAACCTCCTGAACGTCCAGATTGGTAACCACCTCGGCCACTGCGGGCTGCATCTGGTCGGCCGAAAGCCATCCCAGGTCACCGCCCCGGGCGGCTGAGGAGGCTTCCGAAAACTGACGGGACACCAGCCTGAAATTGGCTCCGCCTTCCTTGATCTGCTTGGCAAGCTCTTCGATTATTGCCTTGATGCGGGCGTCATCGGACGGTGAGCCGACGATGAGATAAATTTCGGAAACCTTATACTCATATTTGCCTGTATTGCTTTCCATGCGGGCAATTTCGGCGTCGACCTCTTCGTCGGTAACGCCGATTTGTTGCGCCAAACGACCGCGGACAAGCATCTGCCAGGAAAATTCAGCGTTGAGCTGGAGGAGCAACGTGCCCTTTGTGGCCCCAAACTGGGCCAGGAACTCTTCGAAGGATTCGGCAGTTTGATTAAATGACTGGGCAATACGCGAATAGGCGTCGTCGAGCTCCTCTTCGGGAACCTCGACTTCGTATTCCGCGGCTTCCTGAAGCTGCAAGCGCTCATCGACCAAGGTTCTTAGAACCTGTTTCTGCAGCCGGGCCAGTTCTTGCTCGCTACTAATGCCGCCTGTCGCCGCAACCACCAGACCCATACGCTGAACAACGTCAAAAGCGGAAATCACCTCGTCGTTCACCAGGGCCTCGATCTTTTGTATGACATGCTGGGCTTCGGCCGGCACGGCACATAGGTTCATCAGAACGACCGCCGCCAAACCGGTTGCCAGCCCTCCGATCCGCCGCTTTTCCCGATTTTTGCTCCTGGTCATCTCATCTCTCTTATCCGGCTATCGCGCAGCAAAGATTTATATGCCCAATAGGCCTGTGAATGCAACGGCTGCCTCAGCCCAGATGTTTCAGGCGAATCCGGAAAGTAACCGAACTGCCAGGCACAATATCCCGGTCCGAGGTGAAGGACTTGCGCCAGCCCAGGCTGACTTCGAGGCATTCGTCCATATACAACAACCCTATACCATGAGATACCGGGCGGTTGCCGCCGGTCAGATCCCGGGTCAGATTGCCAAAAAGCGACCAGTTGTTCTTGATCCGGAACTGGGCTGACGCCCGCACCTCTTCACGATCTTCGAGGCCGGCAAATTCACGATTTCGATTAAGTTGAAAATAGCCAACCGACAGCCGTCCTCGGGCTACTGTCAGCGCCACATCCACCTCGTTTCTGCGAATCCGGAAGCTGTTTTTATCCAGTCGGAACCGGTGGGCGATATCAATCGTATTGCCGATCGCCAGGTCCCAGCGGCCGACCACATCGGAAAAGTTTCCTGAAAGGCCGGAGCCATCCGGAAACAGCCCTTCCTGACGGTCAAATCGGTAGCTTTGACCCAGGAGAATCTCCGAACGAATCTTGGCCGTCTCAAGGCTCCATTTGAAACCGTAATTGATGCGGCTTCCGCCTTCCCAGCGGTCGAGCCCGGCGAATCTATTTGCCGAGAAAATATTCGTATCGGTCAGCTCAAAAACCCGGCTGTCCTCGTTCGAAAGCGCGCTCGGGTTGCCGCCCTTGGGCGCCACGATAATGCTGAAGATCGGCTCGAAAGTCTGCTGACTGTTGGCGCCAAACTTGGCCAGCGGCCAGGTGATGTCCAAAACCCCCATCGGCAGGAAGCGTCCCTTGGTGCCGTCGGTGCCGCCGAAAAACGGATTGTCCGGCTGGTCACTGTCCGAAATATCATATAGGTCGCCTCTGATGTGAGCGCTGAGGCGCAGTTGCTGACCCCAGCGGGTGGTATAGGGGATTTCCCAGGATCCTTGGGCCGACACACGGCGTGTATCGAGACCGTCTGTCCGGTGCAGGGCGAGAGCGCTGACGTTACCCCTATAGACCGCGCCCCTGGCGTCGGGCCGACCGACGTAATCATATTCGATAAACGGTAGAGCAAAGCCCGTCTCCCCCTGAATGTCTTCTTGCCGCAAGCCCTGAAACCACAGGGATCGCAGGGAGGCATAGGAGCGTCCGTAAAAACCCTCGCTCCGAAACTCGCTGGTCAGCGTATCTTCATCGCTGAAGCTGTAGCGCCGCAGGTAGGTATCGTCGCTGGCCAGACGCAGGCTGTAGGACGAGCGCCAGTGCTTGTCGTGCTGCAGCGCTCCTTGAGAAAACACATGGCCGCGAAATTCATGGCCGCCGGTTTTGAAATTATTATCGTCCCGCTTTTCAACGTAGGTGCCGCTGGTATCGATCTGGAAGGATCCCTGGTGCAGCCTTTGTCGGTACTGTCCGGCCAGCACCAACCCTTCCTTGGTCGTGATGATCGGCGTAATGGTGGCGTCGCGGCTGGGTGAAAATACATGATAATAGGGCAGGGCGACGGTCACCCCGAGTTCGCGCCGGGTTTGGATCTCGGGCATCAGGAAACCGCTGGCTCTTTTTACCGTCGGGTCTGGATGCGAGAAATAGGGCAGGTAGGCGACCGGCAGGCCGAACATCTCGAGGACCATGTCTTTATAATAAAGACGCTTCTTTTCCTGGTCGTGGGTAACCTTCACCGCCTTGATCAGCCACACCGGCTTCTTGCGCTCGCCGCGGACGCAGACCTCACAAGGGGTATAGGCGACATAGTTAAAGGTCGTCTTGCGTCCGGCGAAGCGCTGGCCGTCACGGGCCGCGATCCGGGTCCCGTCACTAAACACAAAGCGGACATTGCTAATGAACCCCTCGCGCAGGCTGTCAGTCAGCTCCGCTTCATCCATCAGCATCACATTGCCTTCGGGGTCGGTCAGGCGAAGATTGCCGACCGCTCTGACGACGCCCGTTTCCTCGCTGTAGTGCACCCGATCTGCAAGCAGTTCATATCCCTCGTGGGTGACCACGACGTGGCCGATCGCCGTCGCCTCACCGGTCTTGCTGTTGTAGATCAGCTCGTCGGCGTACAGCGCCACCATCTTTTCTGCCTCGGGGGCAGATTGCGCGAGGGCCGGCGAGCCAAGACCGAGGGAGGCAACGATCCCAAAAGCCGTAGCACCGCGGCACAAGCCTTTTAAGAATTGACGATAAGATTTCATCGGCATCCGTTTGCTGCCTGATCCGCCGGTGCGGGGTCGCTCCCTGCTTCAGGTATTAGCCTTCCCGGACAGCGGTTGCAATCACGCACTCCGCCTAGGGCCGGGGTCCATAGAAAAAGTGAGAATATGGCAGGATTAGGGTCACGGCTGCTTTCCTTTGTCTGACGAAACGTTAGAATAGCCCGCGAATACGACATTATGAATGCCAATCCAAAGGGACATTGATGGACATAACATTCTCAGAGCGAACACTGCCGGAAGCGGGCACGGTGGTCGTTTTTTCTATGGCCGATAGGGATCTCCTGCCGCTGGCCAGGGAACTCGACGAAGCATCGGGGGGCGCCATATCAAAGGCGTTTGGTGCCACCAGGTTCGAAGGCCGGACGGCTCAGATCATGGAGGTATTGGCCCCCCACGGTACTGGCATCGAGCGGATCATCGTGGCCGGGCTTGGCAAGGCCTCCGAATTTGAAGCTAAAAGCGGCGAAAAAATTGGCGGGACCGTTTGTGCGCGGCTCTTGGCGTCCGGCGCCGAGGCGGCGACTTTTATTGCCGAGGTGCCCGAGGGCAATGCCGCTGAAGCGTCTGCCTTTGCCGTGGCTCTGGGCACTGGGGCGCTTTTGCGCAGCTACCGTTTCGACAAGTACCGCACCAAGGAGCCGGACGATAAAAAGCCGTCGCTGACCGCTGTGACGATCGCCAGCACCGAGCACCAAAGTGCGGCGAGCGAGTTTGAAGACGTAGAGAAAATTGCCCGCGGCATCTTCTTCACCCGCGATCTGGTCAGCGAACCGCCCAACGTCATTTATCCGGCCAGCTTTGCAAAAGAAATCGAGAAACTGGCCGGCGACGGCCTTGATGTCGAAATTCTTGGCGAGGCCGAGATGGAAAAGCTGGGCATGGGTGCGCTTCTCGGCGTCGGGCAGGGCAGCATCCGCGAATCCAAGCTGGCAATCATGCGCTGGAACGGCTCACCAAACAGCGACGAGCCGCCGGTCGCTTTTGTCGGTAAGGGCGTGACCTTCGATACCGGCGGCATCTCCATCAAGCCGGCCGAAGGTATGTGGGACATGAAATGGGACATGGGCGGGGCCGGCATCGTGGCCGGAACGATGAAGGCTCTGGCCTTGCGAAAAGCCAAGGCCAATGTTGTCGGCGTGGTCGGCCTGGTCGAGAATATGCCCTCGGGCGCCGCCCAGCGGCCCAGCGATGTGGTCACGTCAATGTCCGGGCAAACCATCGAAGTCCTGAATACCGACGCCGAAGGCCGGCTGGTTCTGGCCGACGCCCTGTGGTACACCCAAGACCGCTTCAAGCCCAAGGCCATGATCGATCTGGCGACCCTGACCGGGGCTATGATAGTGGCCCTCGGCTGGAACCAATTTGCCGGATTTTTTACCGATGATGACGATCTGGCAGCGGCGCTGGAGGCGGCCGGAAAGTCGTCAGGCGACGGGGTCTGGCGCTTCCCTTTGTCGAAGGAATATGACGAACTGATCGATACGCCGGTGGCTGATGTGAAAAATATTGGCGGCCGCTGGGCCGGCTCGATCACCGCCGCTCAGTTCTTGAAGCGTTTTACGAACAAGGTCCCTTGGGCCCACATCGATGTCGCCGGCATGGCTTGGGGACAAAAGGACAACCCGCTCTACGAAAAGGGCGCGACCGGCTACGGCGTGCGGCTTTTGGACCGCTTGGTGAGAGAAAATTACGAAGTGGGCGACTGACCGGCGATGAGCGAAATCAGTTTTTATCACCTGCAGGCGCAACCGGTCGAGGCGATGCTGCCGCGGCTTCTTGAACGGGTGCTCGAGGCCGGCCTACGTGCTGTCGTGCGTACGCCGGATCGTGGCGTGAGCGCGTTCCTCGATCAAGCTCTGTGGACCTATGATCCGGCCGCCTTTCTGCCGCATGGCACCGAACGTTCGGGCTACAGCGAACACCAGCCAATCTATCTGACCTCGGGCAATGAAGTTCCGAACGGTGCCGAGGCGCTGATCATCATTAACGATGCGGAGTTGGGCGAGCTTGGCGAATTCAAGCGCTGCTTCTTGATGTTCGATGGGCGCTCGGATTCAATCCTCGAACTGACGCGCCAACGCTGGAAAGAACTCGAGGCGTCGGGGCACGAACTGACCTACTGGCGGCAAACCGACCAGGGACGCTGGGAGAAGGGAACCGGGCTCTAGTACCGCCACCCACCGGCAATTGGCAATACAGTCGGTCTCAACCTTCCCGCCGCGGCCTACGAAAGGCTTGCAGTGTGCCAAGCGAGTGCCTATAAGGCCGCGAAACGAGCTCGGTTCGAGGAAGGAAAATGACCGCCGAACGCACTTTATCGATCATCAAGCCGGACGCCACGCGGCGCCATCTGACCGGCGCCATCAATGCGCTGCTGGAAAAAGCGGGCTTGCGGATTATCGCCCAAAAGCGCCTGCGCCTGAGCCGCCAGCAGGCCGAGGACTTTTACGCCGTGCACAAGGACCGGCCGTTCTATCAGGATCTGGTTGCGTTTATGACCTCGGGCCCGGTCGTCGTGCAGGTTCTCGAAGCTGCCGATGCGGTGGCGCTTAATCGAAGGATCATGGGGGCGACCAATCCGGCCGAAGCCGACGAGGGGACGATCCGCAAGACCTTTGCCGAATCGATCGAGGCCAACTCGGTCCACGGCTCGGATAGCCCCGAAAACGCCGGCCAGGAGATCGCGTTTTTCTTTTCGGACGACGAAATCGACGGCTAATCCACGTCCCCGGGGATCTCGGGATTAATCAAACCCTCAACCGCCCAGGTTGCCGCTGGAATCTGGACCCGGTGGCCGCGCACCCGGGTTGCGCCCTCGGCGATCAATCGAACCGCCTCCGGGTAGACCTTATGTTCGTAGGCGAGGACCCGCGCGGCCAGCGTTTCTTCGGTATCATCGGTCAGGACCGGCACCGCGGCCTGAATGATAATCGGGCCGTCGTCGGTTTCCGGGCGCACAAAGTGAACCGTGCAGCCGGTCAGCCGGGCGCCGTCCTCGATGACCCGCTGGTGCGTATGGAGGCCTTTGTAGGCGGGCAACAGCGACGGGTGAACATTGATCAGACGGTTGCGCCAGGCGTTGACGAAATCGGCATTGAGGATCCGCATGAATCCGGCCAGGCAGACCAGCTCAACGCCTTTGGCCCGCAGCGCCTTGTCGAGCGCTTGCTCGAACGTGGCGCGGTCGGCGTATGCCGTATGATCGATGACTTGGCTCGCGATCCCGCCCGCATGGGCGTGCTCAAGGCCTTTGGCTCCCGGGCGGTTCGAAATCACGAGGACGATCTCGGCCGGATAATCGGCCGCCTGCGTGGCCTTGATGAGGGCCTCCAAATTGCTGCCGCGACCGGAGATAAGAACGCCGATTTTCATTCGGGACATGCGATCATTCCATGCCGCTGACGACTTGCCACGGTTCTTCGAAGCCCCAGTCACCGGCTTGGCCGGTGAGCGTGGCCACTGAAGGATCACCGCCGGCCGACACTTCGCCGATCAGGACCGCGGCCTGGCCGGCGGCGCCAAGCCGCCTGATCACCTCGCCGGCATTTGATTCCGAGGCTACTACGACCATGCCAATGCCACAGTTAAATGTCCGGACAAGCTGCCGCGGGCTGAGGTTTCCCGCCGTGCGCAGCCAGTCGAATATGCCGGGCAGAGACCAGCGGCTGGCGTGAATTTCGGCCTGCAGTCCGGCCGGCAGGATGCGCGGGATATTTTCGACCAGCCCGCCACCTGTGATATGCGCCAGGCCATCGATCAGATTCTCGCTGAGCAATGGCAGGAGGCATTTGACATAGATGCGCGTCGGCTCGAGAAAGCTCTCGCCGTATGTTTGGCTTTCATGAAAAATGCTTTTATCGCTTAAGGTTATACGCTGATCTTCAAGCAATTTCCTGACCAGGGAAAAACCGTTGGAATGCACACCGGACGCAGCAAGTCCTATGATCTTGCCGCCGATAGCGATCTTCGCCCCGCTCAATAGGCGGCCGCGCTCGATGGCGCCCACGGCGAAACCCGCCAGATCGAAGTCCTGGCCTGCATAAAGCCCCGGCATCTCAGCGGTCTCGCCGCCGATCAGAGCGACATTCGCCTCGCGGCAGCCAGCCGCGATACCGCTTAAAAGTTCCGCCGCCCGGTCAACTTCCAAGCGACCGGTGGCAAGATAATCAAGAAAGAACAGGGGTTCGGCGCCCAGGACGACGAGATCATTGACACACATGGCCACCAAGTCGATGCCGATCGTCTCGAACTTGCCGATATCAAGTGCCAGCTTGAGTTTGGTGCCTACGCCGTCGGTTGCTGCGACGAGGATTGGGTCCTCGTAGCCAGCCGCCTTGAGGTCAAACAGGCCGCCGAATCCACCGAGATCGGAGAGTGATCCCGGGCGATTCGTAGCCGCCGCCAAGGGCTTGATGCGCTCGACGAGCGCCGCACCGGCGTCAATATCGACGCCGGCCTCCGTATAGCTGTAGGACTTGCCGCTTTTAGAAGGCAATTTGCCGCTCCCCAACGCTTTTCGTGGGACCGGAAGATAGCCAGTCTTGAAGAAAAAGGCGACAGGAAAACCGTCGCCGCCTTAATTCCGCCGAACGCGGGCGCATGATGGCAGTGGCCTCAAAACCGCTATGCAATCCCCGTGGGCGCGGTATATTGCGCCGGAGGACCAAAGGGACCATGGATCGACGTCGAATTCCCCATACCAAGCGCCGCCCGTGGCGGCCTCTGGGCCGTTTGGGCGCGCTGGCTGCATTATTGGCCTTTGGGCCGACCGTCCAGGCGGTCGAGCAGGATATCTTTTCAGTTATGGGGATCGAACTCGACGTCAGGGCACGCACTGCCATTGCGGCCCGCGAGCGGGCGATTTCCCAGGCTGAAGTCAGGGGTTTTGAAGCGCTTTTGTATAAGCTTTTGGATCATGACAGCCCCTTGCTCGGCCGCTCGTACCCAGCGGCGCAAATCCGCCCGATGGTCCGCGCCTTCGAGGTTGGCGAGGAAAAAAGCGCTGCCGGGCGTTACATCGCCACTTATCACCTGAGCTACGATCCCCAATCGGTGCGGCAGTTCCTGGGCCGCCTGAATGCAGCGTTCAGTGAAATCCCGGGCGATCGGTTGTTGGTCATTCCTTTGATTGAAAGGCACGGCGCCACTCTCTTGTGGGAGGATGCAAATCCGTGGTGGCAGGTGTTTGGCCCGGGTCTATTGAAGAATTATCTCCATGACTATGTAATCCCGGAGGCGAGTTTCGACGAACGGCAGGCCTGGAGCCCCGGCCACCTCATAAGAGGACCCAAACCCTCGCGGCTCAAAGCCCTGCTGCAAAAATATGACGCCGACGACGTGCTGCTGATCAAGGTCCGTCTGATCGCCGCCAGCGGTCGGGAACCTCCTCAAGCGCGGTTCGAATACAGGCGCCTCAAGGCGGCAACGCGGGGCGGCGCCGGGCGCCTCTTTTTCCTTGAAGGTGACGATGAAGGTGCGGTCCTGGGCCGGGTTTTTTCGACCATCGCCGAGCGTTTTGACAGCGGCTGGAAGCAACGCACCAGAGCCCGCTACGGCGGTTTCAAATTTCTTGAGGTTGAGGCCTGGATCGAAAACATCGAAGCCTGGGTGGAGATGCGCGACCGGCTCGAAGCGGCGGCGATGGTGCGCGGCATCCGCATTGGCGAACTGGCGGTGCCCGTAAGCCGACTGCAGATCCGCTATCTGGGGACCGAGGAACAGTTGCGTTTGACTATCGAACAGGTAGGATTGACGTTGCAAAACGACGCGGGGATTTGGCGCCTGAGCAAGCCGCAGGCCGATCCGACAGGCGTACCCAAGCGGGCGGAAATCGGCGGCTAGGGGAGGGAAAAGTGAAGAAGGTCAATTTGTACGCCCTGGCCGGCGGCATCCTCTTGATTGCCTTTATTTATGCAACCAAGGCCATTTTGTTGCCCTTTGTGTTTGGCTTTGCGGTCGCCTATCTGCTCGATCCGCTGGCGGATAAATTGGAGGCTATGCGATTTCCGCGCTGGCTGGCGACGGTGGTGGTTTTAGCCACTTTCTTCCTGGGCATCATCGGGATCCTGATTGCCCTGGCGCCGCTCTTGGGTGAGCAGATAAGCGGGCTCCTGGAAAATATACCGCGTTACATCGGGGCTATCCGCCCGTTGCTCGACGAATGGCTTTCCAAGGCAGGCCAGAGCTTTGGCCTGGAGATTCAAACCGACACTAAAAGTTTGGTTGCCGCGGCGGCCGACCGCAGCTTTGCACAGCTCGGCCAATTATTTGCCAACTTTGTCAGCGGCGGTGTGGCTTTCCTTAATCTTTTGATGCTGCTTTTGATCTCGCCCGTGGTCGCCTTTTTCCTGTTGCGGGATTGGGATCTGATCGTGGCCAAGATCGACAGCTGGATACCGCGCGATAATGTTGAAATAGTACGGCTGATTACCCGGCGAATCGATCGAGCGCTGGCCGGATTTGTGCGCGGCCAAACAGTGGTCGCGTTGATCATGATGGTTCTTTATGGGGTCGGCTGGTCCATGGTTGGTCTGCACTACGCCCTGATCTTGGGCTTGCTGGCCGGAGTTCTCGCCTATGTACCATTTGTCGGGGCGTTGTTCGCGGTGTTTCTGGCGATGCTTCTGGCCTTTGGCCAGTTCGGGGCTGATTGGGTGGCGCTGGGACAAGTGTTCGGTGTGTTCGTGGTTGTCCAGATCATCGAGGGTGGGTTCCTGACCCCCCGGATGATCGGCTCCCGGGTCGGCCTGCACCCGGTGTGGGTCTTGTTCGCGATCTTTGCCGGTGGCCAGATCATGGGCTTTGTGGGCATCCTGATCGCCCTGCCAGCGGCTGCGGCGATCGGCGTATTGGTGCGGTTTGCGGTTGAGCGCTATTTGGAGAGCGATCTTCACAAGGGCAGCGAGGAGGCCCCAACCCCGTAATGAGCGACCGGCAGTTTCACCTCGAACTTCCCATACTGGAGTCGCGGGCCGAACAGGACTTCTTTGTCTCGGCCAGCAACCGTCAGGCGGTCGAGCGGATCGCCGCCTGGCCTGCTTGGCCCGGCCGGGTGCTGGCCCTGGTTGGTCCTGCATCTTCGGGCAAATCGCATCTGGCTGCAATCTGGGCCGAACGGGCAGGAGCCCGGGTTTGCTCGGCTCAGAGCCTCGATAGCGATACGATGAAACCGCCCGAAGCCGAGTGTGTGCTGGTTGATGACGCGGACCGGGTCGAATCGGAGGAAGCGCTTTTGCATCTTTTTAACTGGTTGCGTGAGCGGCGCGGCAGTCTCTTGCTCACGGCGACGGGGCGACCCGTCAATTGGGAAGTTAAGTTGCCGGATCTGTCCTCGCGCCTGGCCACCGTCACGGTGGCTGGGATAGAGCCACCCGACGACGATCTGCTGGCCGGGTTGATCGGCAAACAGCTGGCCGACCGGCAGCTTACAGTGAGCGATGCGGTCATCAGATTTCTCATCCGGCGCATGGAACGCTCGTTCGGGGCGGCCCGGGGGATCGTCGAGCAATTGGACGCGCTGTCGCTTTCCGAAGGGCGCCCAATCACCATTCCCCTGGCCCGGAAGATGTTCGAAAATATGTCATGATCTTTGTTTATGATGATTAGGCGGCCGAAAATCTGGTATCTGTAGGGCGGCATGACTTGGCATCTTCTGCAAAGGCAAAAGAATTGAGCGAAGCGGCAAAAAAACTGCGGTTCGTAGGTAAGCGGTATTTTAACCGCGAGCTGTCGTGGCTGAAATTCAACACACGGGTCCTTGAAGAGGCTTTCAATACGGCGCACCCGCTAATGGAGCGGCTGAACTTCTTGTCGATTTCAGGCAGCAATCTTGATGAATTTTACATGGTCCGCGTGGCCGGCCTGCGTGGCCAGGCGATGTCCGGGGTCAAGGTCAAAAGCGCCGACGGGCTCACTCCTCAGCAACAGTTGGCAAGCGCAAATGCCATGGCCGAGGAGCTGATGGCCGGCCAGCAGAGATGCTGGTCCGAGCTTTTGAAGGAATTGGAAAAGCAGAATATACGGGTTCTTGATCACGAGGAGGTATCGGCTCAGGAGAAGGACTGGCTCGAGGACTATTTCCTGAACGAAGTGTTTCAAGTCCTAACCCCTCTGGCGATCGATCCGGCCCACCCGTTTCCGTTTATTCCCAATCAGGGCCTTTCGCTGATCCTGTCGTTGGTCCGGAAAAGCGATGGCGAGCAAATGGCAGCCTTGTTGCCGATCCCGCAGCAGGTCCGCCGCTTCATTCGTCTGCCGGGACACGATATACGCTTTATCAGTCTCGAGAATCTGATCCGCCTGTTTCTCGACCAATTGTTTCCCGGTTATTCGGTTGAAGGAACCGGCATCTTCAGGGTCCTGAGGGACAGTGACATGGAGATTGAGGAAGAAGCGGAAGATCTGATACGGGTCTATGAAAGTCTTATCAGGCGCCGGCGCCGTGGCCGCGTCATCCGTCTTAAGATGAACAGCGACATGCCCGATGATCTGCGGGCCATGGTCATCCGGGAAATGGGTGCTGGTGACGAAACCGTGGTAACGGTTGATGGAATTCTCGGTATCGAAGCCATCGCACAACTGATAACCGACGACCGGCCAGAATTGTGCTTTCAGCCATACCATCCCCGTTATCCGGAACGCATTCGGGACTTCGGGGGCGACATCTTTGCCGCCATTCGCGCCAAGGACATTATCGTTCATCACCCCTATGAAAGCTTTGATGCGGTCCATAAATTTCTCAGTCAGGCCGCCGCCGATCCCCAAGTGATCGCGATCAAGCAATTGCTCTATCGCACCGGCGAGCAGTCACCGATTATCAAGGCCTTGATCGAAGCGGCCGAGGCTGGGAAATCGGTGACCGCCTTGATCGAGTTGAAGGCCCGTTTCGACGAAGAGCAGAATATCAAATGGTCCCGCGATATGGAGCGGGCCGGCGTCCAGGTTGTCTATGGGTTCGTGGAAATGAAGACCCATGCCAAGGTTTCTACCGTGGTGCGCCGCGAGCACGGCAAGCTTCAGACCTATTGCCATTTCGGCACGGGGAATTATGACCCGATCAAGGCGCGAATTTATACGGATCTGTCGCTGTTTACGGCCAGCGATGTGATGGGGCGTGACGCGGCCAAACTCTTTCATTACGTCACCGGAACTGCCGAACCCCAACCGTTTAGTAAGATCGCCGTGTCGCCATTTGGCCTGCGCGATGATGTGACGCGGCTGATCGACGACGAGATCGAGCACGCCCAGGCTGGTCGGCCAGCCAACATCTGGGCCAAAATGAATTCCCTTGTTGATTGGAAGATCATCGACAAGCTTTATGAGGCCTCAGAGGCGGGTGTCGAGATTGATTTGGTGGTGCGTGGCATCTGCTGCCTCAAGCCCGGCGTGCCGGGCCTGTCCGAGAATATCCGCGTCAAGAGCATTGTTGGAAGATTCCTCGAGCATAGCCGCATCTTTTGCTTTGGAGCCGGGCACCGAATGCCGTCGCCGCAGGCCAAGGTCTTTATCTCGTCGGCCGACTGGATGCCGCGAAACTTCGACCACCGGGTCGAGGCCATGGTGCCGATTGACAATCCAACGGTTCACGAACAGGTTCTCGGGCAGGTGATGGTGGCAAATCTCAAGGATGACTGTCAAAGCTGGACATTGGATTCGGACGGCAATTACAGGCGCGTCAAGCGCGGCGCCAAGCCCTTTAGCGCCCACGAATATTTCATGACCAACCCGTCCCTGTCCGGCCGTGGCGCGGCGCTGAGCGAAGGTGCGCCGGTAAGGGAGTTGAAGTTGGCCAACGATTCCGCTACCGAGGACACGCAAACCGAAACCAACTCCCAGGATAAGGCGTGAACGTAGCCGGCGTTTGTCCAGGTCAAGGAAGATGAGACACCGCACTGATCAGCTGGTCGCGGTGGTCGATATCGGATCGAACTCGGTCCGCCTCGTGGTGTACAAGGGGCTGCGCCGCAACCCCATTGTCTTCTTCAATGAGCGGGTGATCTGTGGTCTGGGTGCCAGCCTTGGCCAGGGTGCCAAGTTGGCCGAGGGCCCGGTCGAGATGGCCTTGAAGACGCTCGATCGGTTTGCCCATCTTTGCAACGACATGAAGGTCGACCAAATCCACGTGGTGGCCACGGCGGCGGTTCGCAATGCCGCCAACCGGGATCAATTCGTCGGGCGGGTGCATGCGCGATGCGGTTTTGAAGTTGAAGTCCTGTCCGGTGAAGAGGAGGCGCGTTTTTCCGCTCTCGGTGCCTTGACCGGATTTCCGGGCGCCGATGGCATCGTCGGCGATATGGGCGGCGGCAGTCTCGAGCTGGTAAATCTTGTAAACGGCGAGCCGCAAGAATCGATCAGTTTACCGATCGGCCCGCTGAGTCTTGCCGAGCACCCCACGAAGGCCAAGAAACAGCATCGGCAGACGGTCCGAGCGGCCTTGAAAGATGTTCCTTGGCTGGCCAAGGGGCAGGGCCGGCCTTTCTATATGGTTGGCGGTGCTTGGCGGGCATTGGCCCGGCTCCACATGCTGGGCACGGGATACCCCCTTATGGTTCATCACGCCTACGAGCTGGGGTCGGAGAAGATGCGGGATTTCGCCAAGGGGGTGTCGCGGCAGCATCCCTCCCGTCTGGCGCCCGTGCGGACAATTTCGTCTGGCCGTATTCGGGTTCTGCCACTTGCCGCGATGACGCTCGAGCTGTGCTTGAAAGTAACAAAATCCAGTATCGCCATCGTCTCGGCGACCGGCATCCGCGAGGGTTTGCTCTATGACCGGCTGCCCGAAGATGTCAGGGACGATGATCCTTATCTGGAAGCCTGTCTGGATCTGGCGAACGAGACCGGACGTTTTCCTGAGCATGCCGACAGTTTAATGGACTGGTTGGATCCGCTTTTTGTGGGCGAGGACGCGGCGGCACGGCGGGTCCGCCGGGCCTGCTGCCTGATGAGCGATATCAGTTGGCGTGACCATGCCGATTTTCGCGCTGCCCACGCCTTCCACAGGGCCTTTGAAGGACATTTTGTGGGCGTCTCGCACAGCGAGCGGGCACAAGCCGCCTTGGCCCTGTATCTGTGCTACGGTGGCTCACAAAAGAGCTCCGAGGTACGGCGTGCCACGAGCCTTCTCGGGGCGGATGAAATCGATCATAGCCGCCTGATCGGATTTGGGCTACGTCTTGGCCAACTTCTGACGGGAGGTACGGCGCAGCCGCTCAAGACGACACGCCTGGAAATCACCGACCATAGGTTGGAACTGCGGGTCCCCGAAGACGATGCCGCGGTGACCGGCGGCGGTGTCAAAAAACGGCTGGCTGAGCTGGCGGCTCTCTTGGGGCGCAAGCCCGCCATCGTCAAAGAAACCTAAACCGTATTACGGATTGAACTCGACGAATCTGAGTTGGTCGCCATCGGCAGCCAGTCCAAGCCTGCCCTCCAGAAGTTTCATGGCATCGCGGCCATAGACGTCGTACCGCCAGCCCTCCAAAAGGGCCAGACCATTGCGCTGGCCGGCGGCCAGCTGTTCGATGTCGCCGGCGCTTGCCACCAGCCGCGGGGCCACCCCCTCGTTTTGACAGCGGTGCTTCAAAAGCACCTTTAGAAGATCGAGAATCGGTCCGTTTTTTTCGCGCCTGGCGCCCTTTTTGAGCGGTTCCGGCAGCGCACTCTCGGGTGCCGATTCGGCTGCCGCCAACTTATTCAACAACGACTCGGCAGCTTTGCCCTGCCTGAACTGATGAGCGATCCCGCTGATGCCATCAAGCTCCTTTTGGTTCTTGGGCGCCCGGGCAGCGATATCCATCAAGATATCGTCGCGTACGACCCGACGGCGCGGCAGATTTCGCTGTATCGCCTGCAGTTCACGCCAAGCGGCAACGGCCTGCACACGGGCCAGAAACCGGCGATTTCCGGATTTGACTTTGAGCCGCTTCCATGCACTGTCGGGATTTGCGCGGTAGGTCTCCGGGTTGGTCAGGCGCTCCATCTCGCCGGCGATCCAGCTGCTGCGGCCATTTCTTTCCAGACGCTCCTCGAGATGCCGGTAGATCTGCCGCAAATGGCTGACGTCGCCGAGAGCATAATCGACCTGCTTTTTGGACAGCGGCCGGCGGGTCCAATCGGTAAAACGCATGCTCTTATCAACCCGTTGCCCGGTCACCGCGCGCACAAGATTGTCATAGCCGACCGAGTCCCCGTATCCGCAGACCATGGCGGCGATCTGCGTATCGAAGATCGGCTTGGGCAGGGTGCCCGTGCTGTGAAAGAAAATTTCGAGATCCTGAAAAGCCGAGTGAAAAACCTTGATCGACGCGCCATCGGTTATCAGGTCGAAAAAACTCGAAAGATCGATGCCCGGGGCCAGAGTATCGATCGCCGCTTCACCATGATCGTCGGCCACCTGGATGAGGCAGAGCTTTGAATAATAAGTTGAGGTGCGCTGAAACTCGGTATCAACGGTGACAAATCTGGCGGTGCTTAACCGTTTACAAAGGGCTTCTAGCCGGTCGGTGGTTTCAATCAGCTTCATTCAGAATGTCCGCAGGAAAATAAGCATTTTTCTACCGCCATTTCCAGTCCGCAAATGGCACAATCCGCTTTTTTTGGGAATTTTTTTTGGGCAGCTTGACAAATCAAAGTAATCGTGTGCTTTAGCGCCCCAAAATGTGTACATAATTGACGCCCCAGGGGGGCACATGCACGCCTATCGGACTCATAATTGTGGACAGTTGCGCGAGTCGGACGTCGGCCAGACGGTTCGGCTGTCCGGTTGGGTGCACCGCAAGCGGGACCATGGCAATCTTTTGTTTGTAGATTTGCGCGACCATTATGGGATCACCCAGTGCGTGGTCGATGTCGATGGCGCCGCTTTCAAGGAGGCGGAATCGGTGCGCGCCGAAAGCGTCGTCCGCATCGACGGCGAGGTGGTTCGGCGCAGCGACGACACGATCAATAAGGAAATTCCGACCGGCCAGATTGAAGTCGCGATTTCCGCTTTCGAAGTGCTCTCGAAGGCCGCCGAATTGCCGCTGCCGGTCTTTGGCGAGCCCGAGTATCCCGAGGATCTGCGCCTTAAATACAGGTTCCTCGATTTGCGGCGCGAACGCATGCACAAGAATATCATGCTCAGAAACAGGATCACTTCGTCGATTCGCCAACGTATGACCGATCAAGGGTTTGCCGAATTTCAAACCCCGATCCTGACCGCTTCATCGCCCGAAGGCGCGCGCGACTTTCTGGTCCCGGCGCGGCTGCATCCCGGCAGGTTCTACGCGCTTCCCCAAGCGCCCCAGCAGTTTAAACAGCTGATCATGATGGCCGGATTTGACCGCTATTTCCAGATCGCGCCGTGCTTTCGCGACGAAGACGCCAGGGCCGACCGCTCGCCCGGCGAGTTTTATCAGCTCGACGTGGAGATGTCCTTCGTCACGCAGGAAGATGTGTTCGAAGCCATAGAGCCGGTGATGGTCGGTCTGTTCGAGGAGTTTTCGGACAGGAAGGTCAGTCCGGCGCCGTTTGTGCGCATCTCTTACCAGGAGACAATGCTCAAATACGGTACCGACAAACCGGATCTGCGCAATCCCATCGAGATTGCCGACCTAACCGAGATTTTCAAAGGATCCGGCTTTGCCTTATTCGCCAAGATGATCGAGGGCGGTGCCGTGGTCCGCGCCATCCCGGCACCCGGGGCAGGGGGCCGGCCACGCAGCTTTTTCGATAAAATGAACGATTGGGCGCGCGGCGAAGGTCACGCCGGGCTTGGCTATATCAATATCTCGGGCGGCGAAGCTAAGGGGCCGATAGCAAAGAATCTGGGCCAGGAGCGGACCAGCAAACTGCGCCAGCAGCTGGGCCTCGGTGACGAGGACGGCGTATTTTTCGCCTGCGGCAAGGCGGTCGAAGCGGCACGGCTGGCCGGGTTGGCCCGCGAGCGGATCGGCAACGAACTCGATCTCTTGGAGAAGCAGAGCTTCCACTTTTGCTGGATTGTCGATTATCCGATGTTCCAGTTTGACGAGACCGAAGGCAAGATCGACTTCAGCCACAATCCTTTTTCGATGCCCCAAGGAGGTCTTGAGGCGCTCGAGACCCAGGAGCCGCTCGAGGTGCTGGCCCATCAGTACGACATCGTTTGCAACGGCGTTGAGCTCTCTTCGGGCGCCATCCGCAATCACTTGCCCGAGATCATGTACAAGGCTTTCGAGATCGCCGGCTACGACAGGAAGACGCTGGAGCGCGAATTTCCCGGCATGCTCAATGCGCTTAAATACGGCGCTCCGCCACACGGCGGCCTGGCCCCCGGCCTCGACCGCATCGTCATGCTGCTGGCCGACGAGCCCAATATCCGCGAGGTCATCCTGTTCCCGATGAACCAGAGAGCCGAGGATCTGATGATGGGCGCGCCGAGCGAAGCGGCTCCCAAGCATCTTCGTGAAGTGCACATCCGGGTCGTTGAACCGCCAAAGACCGACGACGAGTAGGCCCAAACAATTTCCGATTGCAGCTTGCCGCCGCGCCCCTTATTCTGGGTCGTGGGAGATCCGAATGCGTTTGATTGTTTCACTCATTTTGTTTATTGCCTCCGCGATCTTACCTCCTGTGGCACAGTCGCAGGAGGAGAAGACGCTGACAGAGCAACAAGTCAGCGAGATGATTGCCGAAGGGCTCTACCGAGCCGCGCAGAGAAAATTTGAGGCCGGTGAGTATGAGGATGCTGGAGGGGCCTTTGGGATCGCCGCCATAGCAATGGATTCTCCGGTCGATCGCGCCATGTCGTACCTTTGGGCGGGCTATTCCTTTTATAAGGCTGAAATGTGGGAAGCGAGCCTCGACCCGCTCAACCAGAGTATCGAGTTTTTGCAAACCACGGACGACTTGAAAGACCGGTTGGCGGAAGCACTAGGGTTCAAAAAGCAAGCACTTGCTCGGCTCAAGCGCTGGCGTGAAATGGCGGAAACTCTCGATCGAATCACCGCTTCAAACAATCCCAACGATCCCTTCTATTGGCGCATGAATCCCGATAATGGTGAGTTATTTCACGGCGTAACGGAAACCCGGTTTCCCTCAGAATTCGGGCCATTCACAAGAACAAAAAAAACTGACTACAATCCAGAAAGTACTGACATTTCAGTTGGTTATGCCGCCTCCAGCCCTGAGGGCACGGCAGCAATTACGATTTATTTAAGCCGATATCCGGGAGTGACGACCCACAGCTATTTTGAAACTAGCCGAAAATCAATAGTCGACATTTCAAAGAAATTTGAAATTCTTTCCGAAGGAGCTTTCGAGGTCGCTGGTGCGGAAATAATTTATGAGGGTCGCAGGGGCCACTTTCGAGTCGAGGAATATATGGAGACCCAAGGGCCATTGTTGACCGAACTTTGGATTGTTGGCTTCGGCGATTGGTTGATGAAAATCCGTTTCACCTATCCCCCAGCTTTTGAGCACCCGGAAAAAAATCTCAAAGCTCTGATCGATAAAGTCGGTTGGCCGACGCATTTAGCGAACGAATAAAACCCGACAATCACTCAGAGGCGAAAATTACGCGGTTATTTCCGTGCGGATTTTCACCTCGCTCTCGAGGGTTCTGTGGACCGGGCATTTATCGGCAATCTCCAGGAGACGCTGGCGCTGATCGGCGCTCAATTCGTCGCCCTCTATCGTCAGCCGGCGATTGATTTCATCGATCTTGCCGACCTTGGTCTCGCAATCGGTGCAATCCTCGGCGTGGATTTTCTTATGCGTCAGCTCAACCGTAACCCGCTCAAGCGGCAGGTTTTTGCGCTCGGCGTACATCCTTAGCGTCATTGCCGTGCAGGCCCCGAGGCTCGAGAGCAGAAGGCCATAGGGTGTCGGCCCGGTATCGAGGCCGCCGTAGCCGGCGGGTTCGTCGGCCAGCAGGGCGTGACCGCTTGAGTTTATCGAGACCGCGAAGCCGCCAATTCCGCGCTCGGTGACGATGGTTTGACCAGGCGCCGCTTTGGGCGCCAGATGGCTCTCGGGTTCAGCGGCCAGATATCGCGTGGCCCAGGCGGCAATCACCTTGGCGATATAGTTCGCGTCCGCGTGGCGGCTGACCAAGTGATCGGCCCCGTCGAGCGAAACAAAGCTCTTGGGATGCTTGGCCGTGGCGTAGATCAGGCCAGCGTTCTCGATGCCGACGCTCTCGTCCCCCGGCGCATGGAAAATCAACAGGGCCTTGCGCAGGTTGGCGATCCGTTCCTGCTGATTTTGAGACGAGATATCGTCCAGGAATTGCCGCTTGATCGTGAAAGTCCGCCCGGCCAGAGAAACCTCGGCTTCTCCTTTGTTTTCAATGATTTCTATTGAATCCTTAAAGTTATGAGCTACGTGTTCGGGATCGAACGGCGCGGCGATCGTGGCGACCGCTACAGCTTCAGGCACATCTTCAGCCATACCGAGGACGGCAGCACCGCCAAGGCTGTGGCCGATGAGGATCTTCGGGGCCTCATGGTTTTGCCGCAGGAACTCCGCCGCATAGCGCAAATCCTCGAGATTTGACGAAAAATTGGTATTCTCAAACTCACCGTCGCTGGCCCCGAGGCCGGTGAAATCGAAGCGTAATACCGCGATTCCCTCATCCGCCAAGGCTCGAGCGATGCGGCTGGCGGCGAAAATATCCTTTGAGCAGGTAAAACAATGGGCAAACAGCGCGTAGGCCCGGATCGGCCCGTCCGGAGTATCGAGACGGGCCGCGAGATTACCGCCCGATCCTTCGAAACCGACCTTCTCACTTGCCATAGACTTTCCCCTTGCGCTTTAGACGCCCAATTTACGCCGCGATTTGCCACTAAGCCGAACTTTATCTCGAAATTGGCTTTGAATGATAATAACCTGCGCTGGGAGTTGCGATTATTATGATTAAGCTTGGGGGAAAATTGACCCTTCGTCGGTCGCCGCGGCATCTCGTCCGCATCGGGGCTGTATTTTCCTGCCTTATTCTGGCGGCGTGCGGTTTCGGCTCGCAAGAACAGCGGCCGCGGACGCTTGCCGATCTCTTGGGGAAATCGTCCTCCGAGTTTTCAGCCCGCCCAACCAAGACCCAACTGACCCCGGATTCTCTTGTGCGTATGGGCGCACAACTTGAAAATGCCGGCGATTACAGCGGCGCCATGCGCTTCTATTCCAAGGCCGTGCAATTAGAGCCCAACAATATCGACGCTCTTACCGGGATGGGCAATGTCTACCTAGCGGTTGGCATCTGGGATGCCGGGCTCGACACTTTCCAGCAGGTCAGGGCCCTTAATCCGCGAGGCGTTGAAAGCGCAGCCGCATTGGCGGCGGCACTTTTGTTGAATGATCGGCCGGGCGAGACCCGCCAGATTCTGAATCAGCAAATGGCGATGACCGGGCCGTCCCTCGAGCTGCAAAATCTTCTCGGGTTGGCGGAAGATCTCAAGGGCAACCATGGGCCTGCCCAAGAGGCGTATTCCGCAGCCTTAAAGTTTAGCCCCGGGGACGGCGAAGTTTTGACTAACCTGGCACTCTCGTTCGCACTGATGGGGGCGTACGAACGCGCCGAGGCCATCCTGCAGAGGGGTGCGGGCACCACAGACGCGATCCCGCTGGCAGCACAAAATCTGGCCCTGGTATATGCCTTGAACGGTCAGATTGCGCGGGCGCTAGAGACTGCACGGCGGGAGCTTCCGGTCGGCCTGGTTGAGACAAACACGCCCTTTTACGAGCGCCTGTCAACGCTTTCAGCGCGCGATCAGGCTCGCGCCGTCTTCTTCGGCACCCTGCCGCCGCAGACGGTGACGCCAGCCCAGCCGCTGGGCGGGGAAGCGGTGCCTGAGGTGACGTCAGCGGTCAAAACGGCGCCGCCGGAAGTGACCGAAGCACCGGAACCCGAACCAAAGATTGAGGAACAACCGCTAGCGCCGGAACCGGAAATTCAAATGCCCATGGAAAAACCGGAGAGCAAAGAAAGGCCGAAGGCCAGCCAAGTCACGGAGCTGCAGCCCGAACCTCAGGCGGCCGCCAAAACCGAGGTTGAACCACCGCCGCTGACCGTACCGGAGCCGGAGGTTCGAACGCCAAGCGAGCCGCAGCCGGAACCACGCCCTCAGCAGCAGGGACAAGAAAAAGCTGAAGTTGTGGGGCCCAAGGTCATCGATCCCCAAATCACAAAGACGGAGATATTGGAGCCCGGGATCCAAGAACCCGAGAGCCAAGAACTCGAGACCAAAGAGCCTGAATCGACACAGCCCGAGGCCATACAGCCGGAGGTCACGGAGCCCGAGTTGAGTCAGCCAGAGATGACGGAGCCCGAGGCGGGTGAGCCGGAGATGACGGAACCCGAGCCTGTTTTGGGACCTTATTGGGTGCAAATAGGGTCGTATCGCTACGCCGCCCAGATTCGGGCCGGTTGGGTGACCCTGAACGGCCGGCACGGACCAGCCCTCGAAGAGGTGGCGCCTTACGCCCAGCGCCACGATGGCGGTGAGCGCGGGTTCTTCTGGCGTCTTTTGACCAGCCCGGCCGAAGAACGGGCGATCGCACAAGGGGATTGTGAGCTCCTCTTGTATGCCGGCCTCGAATGCTTTGTCATTCGCACCTCCGGCAATATTCAGCCGCTGTCAAGCGACCTCAAGGATTAAGCGACGGATTTAGCGGGCGCAGGCGGCGCAAAGCGGTGCTGCCGGATCGCTCTCAAGTCGGCGCGGCGCAATCGCTTCGCCGCATTTAAGACAATCACCATATTCACCCTCATCAAGGCGTCTGAGTGCGGCCTCGATTTTCTTGAGATCTTGCTGCCGGCGGCCTTCAAGGGCCGCCGACATGGCCTGCATCTGCAGCGCATCCAGGCGCGACAACCGTCCGACCCTGGTCGGATCGAGATCAACCGCCACCCGATCGTCGATCGATCCGGCGCTGTCCCTAAGGATCTGCGCTTGGCGGTCCACCAACCGCTGGCGGATATTCTTCTCGCGTGGGCTCATTTTGGGTCTCGGTATTGCTTTGCGGCATCAGTTCTTTCAAAGTGTCGGCCATTGAAGGAGCCCGCGTCAATATGTCCGAGTATCTCATCGCCCTAGATCAGGGAACCACGAGTACGCGGGCCATGGCCTTCTCGCCGGAAGGTGAGGTGCTGGACCTTCACCAGATCGAGTTCAAGCAACATTACCCCAAACCCGGCTGGGTCGAGCACGAAGCCGAAGAGATTTGGCGGACCGCCGTCGAGACTGTCCGGACCGTGGTTACCCGGCAAGGCGAGGCCGGCCGCACACCTAGGGCGTTGGGCATCACCAACCAAAGGGAAACCGTGGTCATCTGGGACCGCAAGACCGGCCAGCCCGTTTATAACGCCATCGTCTGGCAGGACCGCCGCACCGCCGAGGCATGCTCCAGGCTCAAAGAAGCCGGGCACGAGCCGATGGTTCAGGAAAAGACCGGTCTGCTCCTCGATCCCTATTTTTCGGCCACCAAGATCACCTGGCTGCTCGACAATGTCCCGGATGTCAGAGCCCGGGCCGAAAGAGGCGAGTTGGCGGTGGGGACCATCGAATGTTTCCTTCTGTGGCGGCTGACCGGCGGCAGGGTGCACGCATCTGATGCCACCAATGCCTCACGCACGATGTTGTTTGATTACCACCGCCAGGAGTGGAGCGATGAGTTGCTGGAACTTCACAAGGTGCCGCGGCAAATTTTGCCGGAAGTGGTCGATAACGCCGGTCGCTTTGGCCATACCGAAGTGGCGCTGTTCGGGCAGGCGATCCCGATTTGCGGCCTGATGGGAGATCAGCAATCGGCGGCGATCGGCCAGGGCTGTATACGCGCCGGATCCCTGAAAAGCACATACGGTACCGGCTGTTTCCTTCTGCAGAATACCGGTTCAAACATAGTGACATCCAAGAACAAGCTTCTGAGCACCATCGCCTACCGGATCGGTGACGAGTTGTCTTATGCCGTCGAGGGCAGCATTTTCATGGCCGGGGCGGCGGTCAAATGGCTGCGCGACGGCCTAGGCCTGATCAAGAATGTGGCCGAGACAGAGGCGATGGCGGCAAGCCTTAAGGATAACGGCGGCGTCTATCTGGTGCCGGCCTTCACGGGGCTCGGGGCGCCGCATTGGGATGCTGAGGCGCGCGGCGCCATTTTTGGCCTGACGCAGGATTCGGGCCCGGCCACGATTGTTCGCGCGACCCTCGAATCGGTGGCCTATCAGACCCACGATCTTATCCGTGCGGCCCAGGCCGACGGTGCAGAACCACCGAAACTCCTGAGGGTCGATGGGGGTATGGTCGCCAACAACTGGTTCGCCCAATTTCTAGCTGACCTGCTGGGAGCGCCGGTGGACCGGCCGAAGATTATCGAGACCACGGCGTTGGGAGCTGCCTTCCTGGCCGGTCTCGGCAGCGGACTTTATGACAGCCTTGAGGATGTCGAGAAGTTCTGGTCGTTGGAGCGGCGCTTCGAGCCGGCAATGGATGAGGCCACACGCCAGGCGCATCTCGAGGGCTGGCAACGGGCGGTACAACGCACCTTGTCGAAGAGTGGAAATTAAGCTGGAGGCCGAGGGATGAGCGTCTTGGCGATTTTCGTAAGCGGACTGACGCTCATGGCGGCCTTAATATTAGGAGTCATGGGACTGAGCGGTCTGTCGCGCCCGGGTGCTGATCGGCGGCGGGCCGGGCTGATGCTTCTCGTCAGCATCATTACGCTGCTTAACCTGTATCTTTGGCTGACCGGGCCGTCCCATGCGCCTGACGATAAGAATTTGGGAACCGTCGAGCAGACCACCTAGACACAGCTTTCATCATATTTTTGTGACCTCCTTGATCGCCCGGCCGATGGTGTCATATCCAGGCCATGGGAGGGGCCAACGAAAGGAAGTCCCATGTTCAAAAAACTATTCGGATTCGGCCAAAGCGATAACGGCGCGATCTATGAGGCGGTTTGGAACGGCGTCGTGATTGCCCAAAGCGGCGACGTGGTGATGGTCGAGGGCAACGCTTATTTTCCGCGCCAGGCGGTCGGCGATACCTTCCTTGAGGAAAGCGCCACAACCTCGATCTGCCCGTGGAAGGGCAGGGCGAGTTATCATAATGTGGTGGTCGACGGCCAAGTGAACGTCGATGCCGCTTGGTATTATCCGGACCCATCGCCGGCGGCGTTGAATATCAAGGACCATGTCGCCTTTTGGCAGGGCGTCACGGTGCGGCGACAGAAATCCGACTAGGGTTCAGGCCCCTTACTCCTCCAGGATTTCGTAAAAGGTACCCATTCCGGCCGCGAAATGATTCATCACGTGGCAATGGAATAGCCATTTCCCGGCGGCATCCGGGATCATATCAAGAGTTTGCATGCCCATGGTGGTGAGTTCCAGTACGTCCATGCGCATTTTGCCCACCGTTCCCACATTGCCGTGCCAGTGAGGGGCGTGGACCTCGAAGCTGGTGCCGGCCATGACGTACCAGCGCACGCGTTCGCCTTTCTTGGCGGTCATGACGGGGCCGTTGCCGTAGAGAAAGCCATTTATGCTTTCCATAAAAGGCATATAGATGAATCCGTCCGGCGCCTGCGCCAGGCGAGTACCGAAAACATCGATGCCAAGCGTCACCTCGTTGGCCTTGGCGGCATAGGTCTCGAGGTTTTCCTCGAAATACCAGCTCGACATTTCCTCGGTGGTCATGAAGGCGACGACAAACTCGCGGTCAACATCGCTAGGCCTCAGTCCCTCACCGGTCATGCCCTTGGCGGTGATGATCATCGGCCCGACAAGGCCGGCGCTGAAATCCATTTCCTCATTGACGTGTGAGTGGTACATCCAAAAGGCCGTCGAGCCGCCGCCAGGCGGCGGACCGGCGCGCTCACGCACTTCCCAGGTATAAACGTGGGTTCCCCCTGTCGGCACACCGTCATCGACCTTGTCCTTGCCCTCGGTTCCGTCGGCGTAAAGGGCGCCTTCCGAGTCTTTCTCATAAAAGACACCATGGGGGTGCATACTGGCCGGGAAGTGGACATTGTTGCGGAAAACAATTTTGATCGTATCGCCAACTTCGGCCCGGATCAGCGGGCCCAGAAAACCCAGATGCTCCCAGTCTACAGCCCGTGGCTTGAGGATCGTAAAGGTCTCGTCCGTATATTCGCGGTAAAGCGCTTTCTTGAAGACCTTGCCGGCCCGGTAATCGCCGGCCTTGACGAAGTGAGCCTCCTTTTCATCGAACTCCTTGTCGAATATGAGATTGCGGTTCGAGGGCGCATAATCCCAAACCACCACATCGGCGGCGATGTAATAGGTCCGGACCTGGCCTTCCGCTTCGACTTGAGCTCGGTCAGCCGCGGGCTCGCAGGCCCAAAGAATCAACATAGCCAGCGCCACGCTAAATCGCGTGAATGTCATGATAAACCCCTCCCAAGGCAACTGCGTCGGATCTTCGCCCGCGCTGATAGCAAGTCTGATCAGGAACGACCGCACAGTCAAGGTGCAGACGCGCTGCGGGTGCACGTTCAAGTGTTTTTGGAAGAACCCCTTGACCCTGTAGTCACTACAGACATTATATAGATTATTGGGTGAGGTTAGTCTGGAATTGACAACGTGGATAAGAGGAGATCCCAAATGTCACTTGCAGAAGCAACAAACTTTGTCGAGCAGGGTAGCCTTGCAAAACCGTTGATTATTGGCCGTCTGGTGCGGGCCATGCTCGGCGGCCTTTCGCTCTACGGCGTCTATCAACTCACGGTCGCCTGGCCGTTTATACTCGAAAACGGCTTACCGGCTGACAATCCCAGCGTCTGGGCCGCCGCCGCTCTGGCCTTCTGGCTGATGCCGCCGGTGATTAACATCGGATTTTCCCTGAATACCCGCCGTCTTTCGCGGTGGATCATCGTCGGCGTAAGCCTGGCGCTTGGCGCCTATCACTATTTTAGCGCCGGCGCAGTATTGGGATACGCGCTCGGGGTCTTTACCACGGCCTGGATTTATTATTTGTTCGTCCACTTGGGATTTTCGCTCGTATTGGCGGCCCTACTCGCCACCCCCGGCTGCGAGATGCGGTCGATTCCGCATCTTTGGACCCTGGTCACCGGCCGCGCCACCAAGGAACATTACTGCCCCGGCTTTTTTGACCGGCTCGACCGTTGGGAGCGGCAGCGGCAAGCCACCTAGGGTCAGGGACTCCGGTCGGGCAGGCGTCGGCTTTTGGCCACGAACGGACTCGTCGGCTCGGCCGGTCGCCCGTATACCGCTTCCGGGCGGATCGTGTTAACGTCCAGCGTCAGGGAGGGGTGAGAATGATCGGGCAGATATTTGTCGTGGTGTTCGGGCTGGGCCTGCCGGTGGCGGTCCTCAGTTATCTGTTGCTGCACTGGTCATATGAGTCCGGGCGAATAAGTCGGGACTCCGACCACAGGGCCCACCGGGCGGCGCTAAAGGAAATGAAAAAGGCGGCCCGCAAAAAGGAGATGCCCAGGGTCAATTTTGTGCACCAGAAATGGCTTCGTTTCGGTGGCGGCTTTTACGGCGCCGCGGGCCTGTGGACCCTGCTGGTCGCCGAGCTGGCCGATCTATTTTCCCTGATCATCGATTGGCCCGGTATCGGTGAGCTTTTTGCCGGCGGGCCGATCAGTTTTCTGGTTCGGTTCATCACAAATCAAATCGGAAATTTTATCAGCGCCATGATCTGGTTCGATTTTTGGTCAGACGCCGCCGGGGACGCCGGCATCGGCCTGGTGTTCGTGGTGGCCATAGGCGGCTATTCGCTCGGCCGGCGCGCGGCGAAGGCAGGGTGGGTCTGATGCTCGGCAAGAATTGTTCTTTGTCTCATCTGGATGCCTGGCTTCGCCATCCCGCAGATGTTTCATCGTCCCGCGAGGCTCGGGAAGTCGGCGATAATTTCTCTGTCTTCAGCCAAGCAGGCAGCGATCGAGAATGAGCGGCGATGCCTGCGTCGCCGCTTCATTTCAGGATGCGGAAAGCCGTGGTTCTTTCCGCTGGCCGGGAGGATTATTCGCTGGCTTGGCCTGTCGGTGTGGTTCGGGCCGGGGTCGTTAAATCATCAGAGGCGTCCTTCTTCTTGAACTTTTTGCGACCGGTCGCGAACTGGAAGACTTCAAAGATGACGTAAAGGCCACCCAAGCCCATGGCGCCCATCCACAGCATGCCCCCATTGGCGAGATTGAGGAAGACCAGCACATAGAGCGCCAGGATCGAGGCACCGAGACCGTATTTGGCGATACCGCTATTCCACCATTGTCCGGATTGCCGATGAGCTCTCCAAGCCCGGTAGGCGAGATGCAGGACCGGAACCACAAGCAGCAGGACCCAGCGCTGGTCGATGTGCCATTCGAGCCCGTAACGCTCGAGCAGACGCCCGCGCTCGACAAAGATAAACCAGCTGCCAACAAACAGCGTGATGCTCAGCGAGAGCAAGGCGAAATAGGGCTCGGCCTGTTTCCCTTTTTCCGGCGTGACGCCACGCTCGACGGCGTCGATGGCGTTATAAGGGCAATACATGGTGTAGCGCTGGCCGAGGATCAGCGAGGGCAGGGCGATCACTTCGCAGCCGCCGTATTTCATGAAGAATATCAGGATCAGCGACAGTGCCACGTAGACGCCGAAGGCCACCTGCATGGGTTGGGGCATCCAGCCGAGTAAACCGATAAGCGTTGGCCCGCCAAGAAAGAACAGGGTCCCGGTCCACGGGTTCATCCTGGACAGCAACAACTCGCCCAAGAGATAGAAAGCAACGAAATAGATCGCCGCCAGGGCCAGTACCCACAGCGCCGTTTCTCCGGCGAATGGCAAAAAGTCGTTTAAAGGCCGGGAGTTCAGAACCAGCGGGTTGACGACGAAGAAAATGAGGTAATAGACCGCGAATATCAAACGCGCGAATCGGCCGAAGGGCCCGATGTGATAACCAATGACAAAATCATCGCCGCCAGCATACGTCAGTGGATGAGCGTGGCTCGTCATTTTACTCTCCTCCTAAGACTTGTCCCGGAGCATCGCCCCTGTAGTTGGTACAGCCTCAAGGGGGTACATCCGGCTTTGGATCAAAAAACCGTGAACCTGGATTGCGGACGCTGGCTTTTCGGTTTGGGCGCATCGATCGTTTAGGCGGCGGAGGAGGTTGCAGGCTGGCTCAGCATGAAACCGGTTTCGTCACTATTTGGTGGCGGAGAGGGTGGGAGAAGAACGCCACTTACTAACCGCCTGAAACCCTTGGGTTTCCTAGGTCCGTTCTCCCGGTTGGGTTTGGTTTGTGTACCACTTTGTGTACCACTTTTCCAGTGGTGATGGCTGACATGTTGAGCTGATAAATTCGTGGGTTAGGGAAATTCAATTGTTGTGGTTAATTGCTCAGCGTTGGGGAAAGTTGCCGGTGAGTGTAGCAAAATTGTACCATTTTTGGGCTCAAAAAAGAGTCCGCTTTTGACCCAAAGCGGACTCTTTGGCGATCCAATCTCATTGGAGGCCTGCCAGTCATTTCAGCGGCCCGGACCCTAATTCCCAACCTAGCGGTTCCAGACCGGCTGCTGCGGGGCCGGCAGGCCGGTCTCGCTTTCGCATGATTTGCGCAGAGTGTCGATGTCCGGCCCGAAATCGAACACCGGCACTTCGCCGCGCGCCTTGCGCATCTTCTTGCGAAGTTTCTCGGTTGCCGCTTGATCGAGGGCCCCGGCCTTGTCGAGCACGACGCCGTAGCGCGCGGCGCCTTCGCAGCTGACCAAGCCGCGGCTCACTTCGAGCACCACCAGGGCCGCCTCGCGGTCCAGCGGGTCGCCCCAGCCGCCGCCGCCCCAGGTGATGTAATGAAGCAGGTCGCCATCGCGCACCCGAATATTATCGCATTTAGACGGCAGGATCTCGCGGCTGCCGTCGGCCCTTTCGAGGATCTTTTCCGAGCGCCGGCCGGGCGTACCGCCGTTGACCCCCCAGGGATATGTGAACCAGCGATCGTCGTGGATTGAAATCATCCCCTCCTCGAGGAAGCAATAAGTCATATGGATGCCGTTGCCGCCGCGGAAAAACCCGGCGCCGCCTGAATCGGCGATCGATTCGTACTTTTCAATCCGCATCGGGAAATAGCATTCCAGAAACTCGTTCGGGATGTTGGTAAATCCGGGCCACAGGGAGTGGCCGTCGGGGCCGTCGCCAAACGGGCGGCCCGGAATGCCGCCAAAACCGATCTGAAACAATTGGAACCATTCGCCCGATTTGTCGAAGCCCGAGAACATAAGATGCGGCGAGGAAGAGAATCCGGCAGCATTCAGAAATTCAGGCTGACGCTGGCCGAGAAGGCCGCCCAGAATATCGAAAATGCGCCCCAGTGCGTGGGTTCGGCAGCTCAGGGCGGCCGGGAACTTCGGCTTTAGGAGCGAGCCTTCAGGGATACGCACGTCCACGAGATCATAAAAGCCGTCGTTGAAGAGAATCTGCGGGTCGAAGACCATGATCATGTAGATGCCGAAGAACATCTTGAACATATTCTCGTTGAGATAAAAATTGATCGAGCCTTCGGCCTGCGGATCGGTGCCTTCGAAATCGAGGACCACCCGGTCGCCTTCCCGCCACATCGTGCAGTGGATCTTATAGGGCCCGTGGCCGCGCCCGTCGTCGCAGACATAATCCGTAAAGGTCAGCTTTTCTTCCTTAACCATGGTCTTGATCAGATGTTTCATGGCCCGGTGGTTGCGGGCCAGCAACTGGTCACAGGCCGCCACAATAACGTCGTCGCCAAAGCGCTCGCACATCTCACCGACCCGGCGCTCGGCCATTCTGCAGGAGGCGATGATCGCTTCGAGGTCGGCCCGGCACCAGGCGGGAACCCGGGTCTGATGGATAACCAGATTCACGATGTCGTCCTGGTAGACACCTTTCTTGTAAATCTTGACCGGTGGAATGCGGATGCCCTCTTCGAAAATGGAAACCGCATCGGTGGGCAGGGACCCCGGAACCTTGCCGCCAATATCGGTCTGATGTCCGAAGTGCGAAGCCCAGGCAATCAGGCGCCCCGACTGATAGATTGGAAGTAAAATCAGCCAGTCATTACAATGACTTACGGCACCCTCGCAGGTATATGGATCGGACAGCCAAATGATATCTCCTTCCTCAATATCACCCTGATAGGCATTCAGGAAACCGTCGATGAAGCTGCCGAACTGCCCGACGATCATCTTGCCGTTGCGGTCAGCAATCAGCGGGAAGGCATCGCCCTGCTCGCGGATGCCCGGCGACATGGCGGTCCGGAAGACTGTGGCGTCCATTTCCATACGGGCGTTGCGCAGCGCATTCTCAATGATATCGAGGGTGACCGGGTCAACTTCGGCTGTTTTGAAGGGATCTGAATTTGTCTCGATGATATTGGCGGTCATTTGCCCTCGCTCCCTCAGGCCGGCGTGATCAGGACATTGCCCATGCGGTCGATCTCGGCCACATGGCCCGACAGCACCAACGTCGTTGAATCCATTTCGACGAAGATTGCCGGTCCGACAATCTTGTCGCCAGCTCTCAGTTTCGAACGCTCATAAATAACCGCGTCCTGCTCGTGGCCGTCCATAAACAAGGTATGATCGCGAAGTTTGGCGGCGGACGGATTGCCATTTCCGGCCTCAATCTTCACAGCTGCAACATCGGCCGGCTTGCCGAGCGCCACGGCGCGCAGATTCACCAGCTCGTGCGGGACTTCCATGATGAAAGTGAACAGCTTCTTGTGCTCCTCGTCGAATGTCTTCTCCAATTTTCCAAGCCCGATACCGGCCTTGAAATCCTCGAACAGGATGGGAAGCGGCACTTCGAAACCTTGGCCGACATAGCGCACGTCAGCTTCAAATTGAATCTCCTGGTCCTCCATCGGGACGCCTTCTTCCTCCAGGTCCAGGGCAGCCTGCTTACCCATCGCGGCCAGAATTTCTACGAGTTCGGCGTCGTTCGAGCGATCAAAGCGTTGGTTGTAGGATCGTGCATTTTCGATCCGCATTCGCGTCGTGGCATCGCCGTAGGCGCACAAGACACCAGGACTGGGCGGGATAATAACCGGCCAGGAGCCCATCAAACGACCCAGCGCGTTGGCATGAAGGGGGCCGGCGCCACCAAAGCCCATCAGCGCGAAATCACGCGGGTCGTAGCCCTGTTGGACCGAGACCAGACGCAGCGCGCCAACCATATTTTCGTTGACGATATCGATGATCCCGGCCGCCGCCTCCATAAGACCTATATCGAGCCCATCGGCGATGGACTGAACCGCCGTCTCGGCGCCTTTTCGGTCGAGGCTCATTTCGCCGCCCAGAAGCGATTCCGGAAGATAGCCCAGAACGACGTTGGCATCGGTCACGGTCGGCTGATCGCCGCCTTTTCCATAAGCCGCAGGTCCGGGCACGGCTCCCGCAGACGCCGGTCCGACGCGGAGAGCCCTGGTCAGCTCCGGCACGTGTGCAATCGAGCCGCCACCGGCGCCAACAGTACGGATATCGAGCGATGACGCACGAACCGTAAGGTCGCCGACCGTGGTTTCACGCCGCAGTCGTGGCTGGCCGTTCTCGATCAGTGCGACGTCGGTTGAGGTGCCGCCCATGTCGATGGTAAGGATGCTTTCATGTCCCGAGTTTTTGGCCACCCACAGGGCGCCTGCGACACCGCCTGCCGGACCGGACATCAGCAGATTTACCGGCGCCTGTTCCGCTTTATCCGCCGACATAAGGCCGCCGTCAGAGCGCAAAAGGTTAAGCTTCCCATCCATCCCCCATGACTTGAGCTGGGAACGCAGATTGGCCACGTAACCCGAAACAATCGGCCGGACCGCGGAGTTGGCGACCGTCGTCAGAGCCCGCTCGTATTCATACATTTCGGGCAAAATATGGGCCGAAACGGAAACTGGAAGATCCGGATAGACCTCGGAGCAAACCTCGGCGACCTGCCGCTCATGGGCGTCCGAGACATAGGAATTCATGAGGCAAATGGTTATCGCCTCGACCTTTTCGCGCTTGAAGACCTCAAGGCTTTCAACAAGCGCATCCCTATCCAGGGGCCTAACCGTTTCGCCGTTGGCATCCATGCGCTCTTTCGCTTCGATCGTGCACTCCAGGGCTGCCATTGGCTCTGGCTTCGGCCATATAATCCAGCCTGCGAGACCGCCAGGGACAAAGGAGCGTGCGATCTGCAATACCTGCCTATGGCCTTCGGTAACCACAAGCCCGACGCGGGCCCCTTTGCCTTCGAGCATGGCATTCGTGGCCACCGTAGTTCCGTGCAGGAATTGGCGAATCTCGGACGGGCTGACCTGCGCCTGTTCGCACAGTTTCTTGGCACCTTCGATGACCGCGATCGACGGATCCTCGGGCGTTGAAAGGACTTTGGTGCGCAGCGTCAAGCCGCTGCCTTCGTCGATCATCAACAGATCGGTAAAGGTCCCGCCGACGTCTACTCCCAGCCGATACGTCATGGCCCGCTATTTGCCCCTACTGCTCATCGCAACAATCATTTCGCAAGTGCTTTGCTTGGCACCGGACGAATTGTTTTCGAAACCGCAAGACTTCCCCGCTGTCCAACAACTGTCAAGGTCGTTATTATCGGGACTGGGCAGGGTGTTCTTTACCCATTTTTCTTCGATATTGTATACAATTGTGACCTGGCTTTGTATATAAAAGATACGCCTCATCCAGGCTAGGGGCTCTATTCGAGGCACAAAATGTCGGACCAGACGGGCATGCCATTTGGCGCACTTCAGGATTTGCGGGTGATCGAGCTAGGTCAGCTTATCGCCGGGCCGTTCTGCGGCCAACTGCTGGCCGATCATGGGGCCGAGGTGATCAAGGTCGAGCAGCCCGTCACTGGCGACCCGATGCGGGCCTGGGGCCGGACCGAGCCCTTGTGGTGGCCGGTTGTGGGACGCAACAAGAAGTCGATCACGCTTAACCTCAGGGTTCCCGACGGTCAGGAGATCGTCAAACAGCTGGTTCGGGAGGCCGATATTCTGGTTGAGAATTTTCGCCCCGGGACGATGGAAAAGTGGAGCCTCGGGTATGACGAATTGAAAGCGATCAATCCGCGGCTGATTATGGTCCGAGTGTCCGGCTATGGCCAGACCGGACCCTATGCCTCAAGGGCCGGCTACGGGGGCATCGGAGAGGCGATGGGTGGGCTGCGCAACCTGGCCGGCGATCCCGCGACGCCGCCAAGCCGCATCGGCATCTCGATCGGCGATTCTCTGGCCGCGACAATGGCCTGTCTCGGCGCTTTGATGGCGGTTCACGCTCGCGAGCGAACCGGCGAAGGGCAGGTGGTCGACAGCGCCATTTACGAGGCGGTCTTGACCATGATGGAGTCGCTGATTCCGGAATATACCGAGACCGGCTATGTCCGCGAGCGGACCGGTGCAATCCTGCCGAAAGTGGCGCCGTCCAATGTTTATCCGACCGCCGACGGCGAGGTTCTGATCGGGGCCAATCAAGACACCGTTTTTCGCCGCCTCTGCGCGGCGATGGGGCGGCCGGAGATGGCGGATGATCCCAAATATGCCGATCACTTTGCGCGTGGCGACAGGCAGCAGGAACTGGACGATCTGATTGGCGAATGGAGCCGCGGCCTGACCACCCAAGAGACGCTGGATCTTATGGAAGAGCACGCCGTGCCGGCCGGGCGGATCTATAAGGTACAAGACATGCTCGAAGATCCGCATTACATAGCGCGCGACACGATCGTAGAGGTTGACCACCCGCTCTACAAAAAGCTTTTCATGCAAAATGTATTTCCGAGGCTGAGTGAAACACCCGGTGACATCCAATGGCCTGGCCCCGAGCTTGGCCAGCACAACAAAGAAGTCTATGAAGATATGCTCGGTATTACACCTTCACGGCTCGAGGAGCTTAAAGCAGCCGGAGTCATCTAGCGGGGCCAATAATGGTTGATCGGCGGACCAGCGATTTGGATGCGGACTACACCGAGGCCGGATTCGGTAATCGTATCGGATTTGGTGAGCGGCCCGTGTTGAACATCGTAGATCTAACGATGGCCTATCTGGATCCCGCTTCGCCCTTGTACGCCGGCGTAGAGGCTGAACTCGCGGTTGCAAAGGGACTTGTCGAGGAGGCGCGCAAACACAACATTCCGGTCATTTTTTCAAGGGTCGAGTACGAGCCGGGCGGCGCCGATGGCGGCCATTTCTACAAGAAGGTCGCGAGCCTAAAGGTCTTTGACCGTGGCAGCCCGCTGGGCAACTTTCCCGAGACCTTGCAGCCCGGTCCGGATGATCTGGTTATCACCAAGCAATACGCCAGCAATTTCTTTGGTACCGGGCTTGCTGAGCGCTTGCGGGAAATGGGCTGCGATACGCTTGTGATCGCTGGCGTTACGACGTCCGGCTGCGTTCGCGCGACGGCGCTGGACGCGCTTCAGAACGGCTTCGTGCCGATTGTGGTTGCTGATGCGTGTGGAGACCGGGATGAACGAGTGCAGGCGGCCAATCTTTTTGATCTCGGGGCAAAGTACGCGGATGTTGTCACTTCCGACGAGGTGCTGGCTTACTTCCGCTCACGACCCTGAGCGGTTGGCGGCGGGCTTTTGACGGGTCTGTCTCCAATCTTGCGGGCCCACCGTCTTCCTCGGATCGATCGCCTGCCGGATCCAAATTTTGCTTGAAGGTTTGGTAGCCGGCCAGGATGTGGCCGCTCATGATCGCTTCAGCCCAGCTTCCATCCTCCGATTCGATCGCATCGATCAATTCCATATGCTGCCTGTTGCTGCGCTCGATTTGCGGCTCCTTATAGGACTGGGCCGTGCGGGCGATAATCGGCTGCTCAATCAGCCGTGCGATCATCTGTGCCAGTCTTTCGCTGCCCGCTGCCTCGGTGATAATTTCATGGAATCGCCGGTTAGCGGCCAAAAATGCATCACGATCCGGCTCGTCGCCTACCTTCATCGAGGTGTCTATTTTTTTGCACTGCTCTCGGAGTTCAAAGATCTGTTCCGGCGTTGCCCGCTGCGCGGCCATTCGGGCCGCATATCCCTCAAGCATCGAGCGAAGGACAAAGATGTCCTCGATGTCGTCGTCCGAGAATTCGGAAACAAATGTCCCGTGATTCGGCACCACGCGCACATAGTCCTCTGCCGCCAAGGTCCGTAACGCATCACGAATGGGAGTCCTGCTTACCCCACAGACTTCCGCTAGGCGCTCTTCTTTGAGGTGCGTGCCGGCCGGGAATTCTCCTGATAGAATTCTTCCTCGGATCGCCTCGTAAGCGCTTTGCGACGCTTTTGACACTGCTGACACTCCTCCTTTGCCGGCCCAAACCTTACTGGATTCCTGCCTTGGCACCAACCCTAACAAGAAATTTATCAGGGTTCGGATTCTTTCATCCCAAAGCGGCAAAGTGATTGCTAAAACCGGTCAACTTTGTATACAATGCTACCGCAATTTACGGAATGCCGCCAGTCATTCCAAGGTGCCGGACCACAAAGCGGTTCGATATTTCGACCCGGTAAGGCTCCGGAACCTGTCATTCACGAAGGGGCGGTGCTCTGGGCGACTCAAGTCGCGGATTCTAATCGAGGAGCCCTTTGCGCGTTCGACCAAGGGAGGATGTCGTGACCAACAGGATTCTTAAAGGCTTGCTTTTAACCGGAGCGAGCGTCGCTGCCCTGACCGCATTCGAGGCGCCGGCGCTGGCGCAGGGTCAGGAGATTGAGGAAATCATCGTCATTGCCCGAAGGCGCGCGGAATCACTAAGGGATGTTCCGGCCACGGTTTCGGTGCTTACAGAAGCAACCCTCCAGGCAGCCGGCGTACAAAGAGCGGAGGATTTTTTGCGCATGACCCCCGGTGTCAGCATCGTTGATGCCGCCGAAGTGGGAGATACGCAGATCAATATCCGCGGCATCAACGGTGCCCGGGATGCAGAGAACAGCTTCGCCTTTATTGTCGACGGCATTCTGATGACCAACCCGGCGGCCTTTAACCGCGAATTTGCCGATCTGCAGCAAATCGAAATCCTGAAAGGGCCTCAAGGCGCCATTTATGGCCGCAACGCAGCCGCCGGTGCGATCATTGTAACCACCCGGGCACCCGATAACGAATTTCGTGTGAGCGCGACAGCAAGCTACGCCAATCACGACAGCTTCTATGGCTCGGCCACTGTCAGCGGCCCGCTGAGCGAGGACGAGCTCTATTTCCAGGCCCATTTCGACTATCGCAAGACCGACGGGTTCTACCGCAATGAGTTTCGCGACGGGGAACCAACCGATAGGTTCGAGAACTACAATATTTCAGGTCGGATACTTTGGGAGCCCAATCCCCAAACGTCGTTGGATATAAAGGCACGCTACGGCGAAGTGGATGCTTCAGCAATCACGTTTAATTCCGTTTTTGCGCTGGGAAACTTTGCCGATGCGCTCGCTAGTCCGGCCGCTTTAAAGGAGGTCAATGAGCACGAATTTGTTTTCCAGAACAACATCCGTTCCGACAACGATCAGGAGGCCTTCGAAATCTCGGCCAAGCTCGAACACGACATGGAATGGGCGACCCTGACGGCTTGGCTACTTTATAGCGACATCGACAACAATTTTATCGCCGACGGCACCTCCGGTTCCTTCGGCTTTTTTGCCGGCGATCCGGTCTGTCAGGCATCGGCAGCGGCGCTAGCCGGCTTCCCGGTGCCGCCTCCGACCTTCATATCAGGCAATCCAGTCCCGGTGCTGGTGGATATCTCGGGCTCGTTCTTGGGTGCATACACGCCGACTACTTGTGACGGCATCCAGGAACAGGTTCGGTCCCAGAGCGATATCAGTTTCGAGCTGCGGTTGGCCTCGCCGTCAGACCAGCGGCTGCGCTGGGAGATCGGCGGCTATTTCCTTGATATTGATCGCACCGTCGGTGTGTCGCTGAACAGGGATGACGGCGGCACGCCCGAACGTGGGCTGTTACAGCTTGCCGGGGCCGACACCAGCGTCGGGAACTTTACCGAAGCGCTGCTGCACGACAATTTCGATAGCACGGTCTTTGCGTTGTTCGGCAACGTCAACTACGACGTTACGGATGATATCGAGTTGACCTTGGCACTGCGTTATGACCGCGAAAAGCGCAAGGTGACCAATCTGGTGCCGGCGAATGTAACAACCGTGTTCCTTGCCTTCGACGGCAGCGGGACTGGCGGTTCGCCCCTCAATCCGGCGCTCCTGTTCAATCCGGGGGGCATACCTCCTCAAAGCCGCACCTTCGATGAATTGGAGCCCAAGGTCAGCGTCAGTTGGGATGCGACTTCCGAGTTGACTTTCTTTGCAAGCTGGGGGGTCGGCTTCAAATCGGGTGGCTTCAACAACGTTGGCAGTGCTGCGACGATCGACATTTTCATCAACGGTCTCAACGCGCTCGCGGATCCGGAAGGGATCTTCTTCGACTTCCCACCTGTCTTAATCGAGGATATTTACAAGGAGGAAACCTCAAGCGCTTTTGAGATCGGTTTCAAGGGACGAGCGATGGGCGGCCGGCTGACCTACGAAGCCGCTTTCTACCATGTAAATGTGGACAATATGCAGTTCTTCGAATTCTTCGTCGGACCGTTTGGTCTGCTGCGGGTGGTCAATAATATCGATAAGGTCAAGATCAAAGGCATTGAATTCTCGGCCCAGGCGCAACTGCACGAATATTTCTCGATCGGCGCCGGCTTCAATGTCATTGACAGCAAGATCAAGAGGTTCGATTCGCGCCCCGATACGATCGGCAACGAGTCACCCTACACACCGGATTACACGATCAACGCCTCGGCCCAGTTCAATTATCCGATCCACAACGACATTTCGTTCTTTGTGCGGGCCGATGCCCAATGGATTGGCGATACCTGGTTCCATGCGGTACAGGACCAGGAGCGGATGACCATAAACGGCTTCTTTATTTCGGGGGCCGGCTTCTTCTGCGATCAGTTGACGAGCATCGGTTTTCAGCCCCCGGCCTGCGATGCGCCCGATAACGGGGCTTCGCTGGGCATCGGCAATTATGCGTTCACCCAGCGCAAAAACTATATGACGCTGGACTTAAGGGTTGGCTTGGAGGCCGAAAGCTGGTCACTGATAGGTTTCGCCAAAAACCTGACCAAGGAGCGCTATCTCGAAGAGGTGATCCCGGCGCCGGAGTTTGGTGGATCGTTCATCCACCCGGCGGCGCTGAGGACGATTGGCGTGGAGGTGTCGTTCAGATTTTAGTCTGGGGGGCGTGTGGCATTCCCAGTGAATTCGCCACACGACCAAAGAAACGGGTTGGTGCGGGTAGCGCCAACCTGTTTTTTTCTGGTGGTGTAGCCAACCCTCAAACCGAGGTTGCCTGGTAGCCGATGGCCGGGAAATGAACCGCGAAGGTGCCGTCCGGTTCCGTGATTTCGATCGAGATCTGATTGCTGTTTGAGCTCATATCCCTGCCTTCAATCGTAAATCCGCTGTGGCCGCCAAATACGGAAACGGCAACGAGATGGGCCTCGCTGGCGATTCGTTTGCCGCTACTCGCTTCTTTCCTGGCCTCTTGGGCCGAGATTTCGTGCCGTTTACCTTCACCGAGCGACGTCACGCGTTCGAACCAGCCCTTCACAGGCTGACCTGTCTCGGCCGGGAGAGCCGAGGGTTCCAGGTTCCGCCAAGCGACCGAAAGTCCCGCATAGGCCTGGGCGTCGGCTAATCCCGGTGCTGGACCCTGCAAAAAATCCCGCCCGTCGGCGAGTTGGCGGGTGATCAATGTCACATGGGCCGCGACTTGTTCTACCGTCGTTTGTTCCGACAAGTCGTCGCTCCACCAGGACAGCGCCAGCGGCATGCCGCGGTTGCCGTTCGGGAACAGTGTCGGCTCGGGAAACAGTTCCTCAAGCGCCTCGATCGCGGCCAGGCTCGAGACCCAAAAGGTCGATCCTTTTTGCAAAATCGGATGTCCAATCGCCCCAGCCAAAATGGCGCTTAAGGGCCCGTCTGTGGCCGCCCAATTCGTGAGAGCACACGACCCCCAGGCAAGCCCTTTGAGTGCCATGATCTTTGTAAGTCTGGCTGACCCGGCTGTCCCCTGGTCGTGATGCAGTATGATTGGCAACGGGCTCATTGGCTTGGATCCGTCGTCCGGGATGGTGAGGCATAGAGCCAGGGTTGTTCGGCCCTTTGCTGCGCTTCAAAAGCCGCGATCAGATCCTCGTCCTGAAGCGTCAAATCGATGGCGTCGAGACCTTTCAGAAGGCAGTCCCTTTGAAATCCATCCATCTCGAAGGGATAGATCTCACCGTCTGGCCCCTGAACCCTTTGGTTTTCAAGGTCCACCAGAATCTTGCCATCACCAGCCGATGAGACCAACCGATCGACCTCGTCTTCGCCGAGGGTGATCGCCAGGAGCCCATTGGTCAGGCAATTAAAGTAGAAAGTATCACCGAAACTCTTGGCGATGATGCATCGAAAGCCCAGGTCGCGGATCGCCCAGACCGCATGTTCGCGGCTCGATCCGCAGCCAAAATTGTGACCGGTGAGCAAAATCTCGGCGCGGTCGAAGGGCGGTTGGCGGAAGATGCAGTTGGGATCGGGGCTGCCGTCCGCCCGGTATCGGATCGTCTCGAAGGCCATCTCGCCAAGCCCGGTCCGGGCAATTGTGGTCAAATATTTGCCCGGATAGATAATATCCGTGTCCACATTATCGCGCGGCAAGGGGACGGCAATCGCATTCAGTGTTTTGAACTTCTCCATCTCTCAGCTTCCATTCGGCCAGTTTCGAACATCGACAAAGTGACCGCGAATCGCCGCCGCTGCGGCCATGGCGGGGCTTACGAGATGGGTTCTCGAACCGGGACCCTGGCGGCCGACAAAGTTGCGGTTAGACGTTGAAGCGCACCTTTCGCCCGGTGGCACCTTGTCCTCGTTGAGGGCCACGCACATCGAACACCCGGGCTGGCGCCACTCAAACCCGGCATCGATAAATATCCTGTCCAACCCCTCCTCTTCGGCCTGGCGCTTCACCTGTCCTGATCCGGGCACGACCATGGCCCGCTTGATGCTTTTTGCGACGTGTCGCCCTTTGACAATTTTGCTCGCCGCACGCAGGTCCTCAATTCTGCTGTTGGTGCAGGAACCGATAAAGATCTGATCCAGATAGATATCCGTGATCGGCGTATCGGGCGCCAGTCCCATGTAATCCAACGCCCTTTCGACGGCCCGGCTTTTTCGTGGATCGGAAATCCCCTTCGGGTCGGGAACCTTGCCGGTAATCGGCACGGCATCCTCGGGGCTTGTGCCCCAAGTGACAAGCGGCTGTATTGCTGCCGCTTCGAGTGTTATCTCGGCATCGAAACGTGCAGCGTCGTCACTCGCAAAGCCCTTCCAGTACTGCACAGCGGCTTCCCATTGCTCACCCTGCGGCGCCTTCGGCCGGCCTTTAAGATAGGCGAAGGTCGTTTCATCCGGCGCGATCAGGCCAGCCCGCGCACCGGCCTCCACCGACATATTAGAAAGCGTCATTCGCCCTTCCATCGAAAGTGCGCGCACCGCCGATCCAGCATATTCGATCACATGTCCCACTCCGCCGCCGGCGCCGATCGTCGAGATGATCGACAGTGCCATGTCCTTTGCCGTGACCCCCCGAGGCAGTTCGCCGTCGATCGAGATGCGCATCGATTTTGCCTTGCGGACAACCAGAGTCTGGGTGGCCAGGACATGCTCAACCTCGGTCGTGCCGATGCCGAAGGCAAGGGCACCAAAGGCGCCGTGGGTGGAAGTGTGGCTGTCGCCGCAAACGATGGTCATGCCGGGTTGGGTCAAACCCAACTCCGGCCCGATGATATGAACGATGCCCTGGCGCAGATCGCTCAGCGGAATATGCTCGATTGCGAACTCGGCGCAGTTCTCTTCGAGCAGACGGATTTGCCGGGCTGATGCGGCGCCTGCCGGTGGCACAGACCGGTCGCCGGTCGGCACGTTATGATCGGGAACGCCGATTGAAGCCTCGGGACGGCGTACGCCGCGGCCGGCCAGCCTTAGGGCCTCGAAGGCTTGCGGCGTCGAGACCTCATGCGCCAGATGGCGATCGATATACAAAAGGGCGCAGGCGTCCCCCCTTGCGGCGACCACATGGGCCTGCCAAATCTTGTCGTAAAGGGTGTTGGGTGCCGACGCTTGCATAGGCGCTTCCTGCGTTGTTACACAGGATAGCCCCTAAATGCCCCGCCACAAAGACCCAACGACAATTGCCTATGTTCGGGAACCGGCCCAGCGATGGCGATGGCGGATTTGCGACTGGCTTGCCGGGATCAGTATTTTGTTTGTCGAATTTTGGGAAGCTGGGGTCGGGCCTTTTTTCCGAGATCCGGTGATAAAAGATCTGCCATTTTGAATGTGACCAGATTGCGCACGCCGTCAGTGGCGACCACCTGACCATCCAGAACTGCGGGCGCGTAGCGATATGCCTTGACGGCATCGAGCGCCGCCCGCTCAAACTCTTCCCCACCTTCGGACTGGACAATCGTCGGATTAGCGACGGTACCGCTAGCGGTGACCGTGAACTCCACCAGAACCCAGCCCTCCTTCTCGCGGCGAGCGGCGGCTTGAGGATAAGCAGGGAATCGCTTGTACAGCGGCAGATCTCCGTCAATCTCTGTGCGCGGCCCCATCTGGGCGATAGCGAGCAAATGCCCGGTCGCCTGATCGCCCCTTGCCGTATCTTCATAGATATGGACCAAGAGATCGTGTGCCGCCAGCCGCAAGGGATGGCCCGGCTGCGTGGTCGCCTCAAAGATATTCAGCGCTTCAAGAAAATGCCTTTCGGCTTGCTCGTTTCCATTTTTTTCCAAAAGCTCGGCTTTGCCCAGCCACAGAGCCGCTAACCCGGTCTGGTAAACGCTGTCGCCGTAAAGGCTGCTGTATATGTCGTACGCATTAGCCAGGGGGCGGCGGGCTTTCTTATATTGGCTGGCTGAAAAATAGGATTCTTGCCCAAGCAACTGCTGCACATCTGCAAAAACACGGCTTTCCGCCCCATTGGCCTTTTTGACCATTCGGCTCAGCCGGATCAATTGCTTCACCGCAATCTCGTGCTCTCCAGCACCTCCATTGGCCTCGGCTAAAGCCCATAAGGCGTAAATCAGCCGCTCATCTTTTTTTCCGTATTGCTTTTCAAACCTTGTCACGGCTTCCTGCAGCAGAGGGACCGCCTCGGTGTATCGCTGTTGATCGATCAGCAAGTCACCATGATTGACGTAGAGGGCCAGCAAAGAGGGACTGTCATCGGGAAACACGAGCTTTCCCAGCTCCAATGCTTGGGCTGCCGCAGCCGAGGCTGCCTCTATATCGTTAGTTTCAAGAGCCGTCTGATAGCGGTCATAAGCCGCCTTGAAAGCCTCAACCTCCCCGTCTGCCAGAACCGCGGAAGAAACGGGCATCTGAACAATCGTCAGCAGGACTACCGCAAATATGCGGATCAACATTGTTTCCTCCGAAAGGTTGATCTCCCTTATGCGCGAATACGAATCGTTCAACTTTCCATGGAAGGAATTCGAACCGAAGGCGATTATACATCCGTATCAACAGGAGGGTAACACCATTCCATCTGCGATCGCCCGATCATCCCCTATCCGCTTTTGGCTGCGGGCGGCAGTGCTTGACTAACAGATTTTGAAGAGTCCCCAATGTCCGCTTTTGGCTAAAAGCGGACTCTTCAAGTTTCAACGGAAACCCGAAAAATATTCAGTTTCCCGTGCCCGTGCCTGTGGTTGTGGTGTGTGGTTGTCGTAGTCGTAGTCGTCGGCGTCGTTGCCGGAGGCGTCGTGACAGGCGGTGTGATACCGTCCGGAGGAGGCGGCGTCACACCGCGGTCCTTTTTGCCATCAAACGCAGCCTCAAGCACAATCGCTAGTAATGCGGCAGCCGCAATACCTCCGATTATATAACCAGCCTTGAGACCGTCATCATCATTATTGGTTTGGCCGGCCGTCGTTCCTGTGCCGACTTTCGCTCTTTGCGGAGAGATCGTCTCTTTCGACGCATCTTTGGCCCCGAGCGAAGCGATCGGCGAGAGAATGAGCCCCAGCGAAAGTGCAGTGGAGAGAATCTTGTTCGCCGTTTTCATTGGCTTGTTCCTTCCCATTTATTCGTAATAAGAAAACAATGCAGGCTTCCAAGATCCATTAACGGCCCTTTGCCAAGAACCGACCGCTTTGAGCCGCATTCGCAAAATACATCGTTTTAAAAAGGAAACACCTTCTCGACTACTTAAGATGGTCACGACTCACCTTCATACACCAAATATCAGCAACAGTAAACGTACCTAGGCGTCTGCGGCCATCTCAGGCCAATTATTTTCCTCCCGCCAGATTGGAAATCAGCTTGCGCAGTACAAGGCGCAACGACTCGTCCGGAA
>JADFIA010000045.1 GCA_022566895.1 Pseudomonadota bacterium | reverse complement strand
AGCCCGGCTCGATCACCCCGCACACCAAGTTCGAGACCGAGGTTTACGTCTTGACCAAGGACGAGGGCGGCCGGCATACGCCGTTCTTTTCGAACTACCGGCCGCAGTTTTACTTCCGGACCACCGACGTGACCGGCTCGGTGGAGCTGCCCAAGGGCACCGACATGGTGATGCCGGGGGATAACGTGAAGGTGACCGTCGAGCTGATCAATCCGATCGCCATGGACGACGGCCTGCGCTTCGCCATCCGTGAAGGCGGCCGCACGGTCGGGGCCGGCGTGGTCACCAAAATCCTCGAGTAGACGAAAATCAAATGACGAATATCGAGGGCCGGGCACTCAACCCGGCCCTTTGTTTTTGCACCGCTCAGCCGGGCGGAAAGGACATCTTGATGGCTAAAAAGCGGCTGCCACTACCCAAGCGGTTCAATGTGGCGCTGACCGAGGAAGCCTATGCGGCCCTGCGCCGGCTGAACGCCAAATATGCCTTCGGGAACAACTATCTTTTGACCTTTTTACTGGAGCATCCGGCGGCCGTGGCGGGGCCTGAAAAACTCGATCGAATGTTCAAAAAAATGGCCGCTGAATGGGGGACGCCCGAGGGCCGCATGTGAAGCCGTCGCAAAATCGGTTGAAGCCCCGGTCCCGGCGGCCGACAGGCATGCCATGATCAATGCAAGAAACGTGCAAAAGAGCGAAAGAATCGCTTGCACTTTTTGCCGCTAACCATTAAACCCCCGATCACAAGGAGATTGTGGGAGTGTAGCTCAACTGGTAGAGCACCGGTCTCCAAAACCGGGGGTTGTGGGTTCGAGTCCCGCCGCTCCTGCCAAACAGAATACCAGGGTTGCCCTTCCGGCGAACATTGGGAGCTAGGGAGGGGTGGCCTATTTTGCCGTTAAAATGGTCGAACGGGTCGGAAAAAGGATCAAAAAAAGCGATGGCCAAGCCCACACCAGGCGAATTTGTCCGCCAGGTTCGCCAGGAAGCCTCGAAGGTGATCTGGCCGAGCCGGAAAGAGGCTGTGACCACCTCGATCATGGTGCTGATCATGGTCACGATCATGTCTATCTTTTTTATCGGCGTCGACCAACTGCTGGCGATCGGCATCGAATGGCTTTTGAGCCTCGGAGTTTAAGAGATGGAGCAGCCGCTTTGGTATGTCGTGCACGCCTATTCGGGTTTCGAAAAGCGGGTCGCGGAAGCCATTTCCGAGCGCGCTCAGGCCCAAGGTCTCGACGATCTGGTGCTGGAGGTTCTGGTGCCGACCGAGGAGATCGTGGAAGTGCGCCGCGGCCAGAAGGTCAAGTCGGAGCGCAAGTTCTTCCCCGGCTATGTGCTGGCCAAGATGGTGATGACCGACGACACCTATCATCTGGTCAGGGAGACGCCGAAAGTAACCGGCTTTCTGGGGCCGCAGGGCAAGCCGGCGCCAATCACCGAAGACGAGGCCAACCGCATCCTGCACCAGGTCAAGGAAGGGGTCGAGCGGCCGCGCCCCAAGGTGACCTTCGAGATCGGCGAGGATGTGCAGGTCACCGACGGTCCCTTTACTTCGTTTAACGGGGTGGTCGAGGAAGTCGACGACGAGCGCGCCAGGGTCAAGGTTTCGGTCTCGATCTTCGGTCGCGCGACGCCTGTGGAATTGGAATTCGCGCAGGTCGAGAAGGTTTAGGACTTGGCCCGGCAGGGCCGATCCGCGTGGGAGGTTCGCCATAGCCGGACCACGCGCCCCAAATTGCCCGCGTTGAAGGGCCCAGGAAAGGGAAGTCAATGGCAAAAAAAATCGACGGCTATTTGAAGCTGCAGGTGCCTGCAGGCCGGGCCAACCCGGCACCTCCGATCGGCCCGGCGCTCGGTCAGCGGGGCATCAACATCAATGAATTTTGCACCGCCTTTAACGAAGTCACGAAGGATATGGAAAACGGCGCGCCGATCCCTACCCTGATCACGGTTTATAAGGATCGCTCGTTTACTTTTGTCACCAAGACGCCGCCGGCCGCCTATTTCCTGAAGAAAGCCGCGCATGAGAAAAAGGGCAGCGCCAATCCGGGCCGCGAAATGGCCGGTTCGGTCACCAAGGCCCAGGTCAAGGAGATCGCCGAGGCGAAAATGCCCGACCTTAATGCCAACACCATCGAGCAGGCCATGCGGATCATCGAAGGCTCGGCCCGTTCGATGGGCTTTGACGTGGTGGAGGGCTAAGGTCATGGCACGCTTATCCAGGCGCATGAAGGCGGCCCGCCAGGGTCTTGAGCCAGGAAAACTCTATCCCTTGGAAGAGGCGCTCGGGCTGATCAAGGAACGGGCGACCACGAAGTTTGACGAGACGGTCGAGGTGGCGATGAATCTTAACGTCGACCCGCGCCATGCCGATCAGGCGGTGCGCGGCGTGGTCAGTCTGCCGCACGGCACCGGGCGGACGGTCCGGGTCGCGGTGTTCGCCAAAGGCGACAAGGCCAAAGAGGCCAAGGACGCCGGGGCGGACGTGGTCGGCGCCGACGATCTGGCGGCGACCATTCAAAAGGGCGAGATCGCCTTCGACCGCTGTATCGCCACCCCCGACATGATGGTCGTGGTTGGCAAGCTCGGCAAGATCCTCGGGCCCAAGGGCCTGATGCCCAATCCAAAGCTCGGTACGGTCACGCCCGATGTGGCCAAGGCGGTCAAGGCCGCCAAGGGCGGCCAGGTTGAATTTCGGGTCGAAAAGACCGGCATCGTGCACGCCGGGGTCGGCAAGGTGAGCTTTTCCGAGGACAAGCTCAAAGAGAATGTCACGGCCTTTGTGGAGGCCATTATGAAGGCCAAGCCCTCGGGCGCCAAGGGCACCTACCTAAAGGGCGTGGCCATGAGCTCGACCATGGGGCCGGGCATAAAGATTGAGATCGGCAGCCTGTTATAAGCGGCCGCAAAGTTTTCCGCCGGGCGGCGCCCGGCGGCAGAAGAAGGGTGGCTGCAAAGGCCGTAACCGGCCGCTGTGACCGCCCGTTGTCCGAGACTGCAGGAGCCGCAGGGATTTGATCCCCAAGGCTTAAACCAGGAGGGAGAAAGCGGACCCTCCGCCTGCATGAGACGGGGTATGGGAAACACCGCAGTTTCCGAATGGTCGGGTTGATGCCCGTCCGAAAGAGGCCGGACGATCCGGTCCTGTTGCCCCGGGACAGACCCCCTGGACGGTTTGCAAAGACCGCCGGGCTGAACCCGAGAGGCACCCGGACGACCGGCCCTCTCACAGGCGGAGACGTGAAGTGGATAGAGCCGAAAAACAGGAGCTGGTCGCTTCCTTGAAAGAGGTTTTCTCGAGCGCGTCCGTGGTCGTGGTGACCCACTACAGCGGATTGAACGTGTCCGAGATGACCGAATTGAGGAATCAGGTCCGCGAAGCGGGGGCCAGCTTCCGGGTCACCCAGAATAGGCTGACGCGTCTCGCACTGGACGGCACCGGGTACCAGCCGCTGGAGAGCTATTTCGGTGGCCCGACGGCGATTGGCTATTCGGACGATCCGGTTGCCGCACCCAAGGCCTTGGTCAAGTTCGCCAAGCAGAACGAAAATCTCGTTGTCCTCGGCGGCATGATGGGCACCGACCAGCTCGATATCGGAGATATCGAATCGCTGGCCAGCCTGCCATCGCTTGACGAGCTGAGAGTGACCCTTGTCGGTCTGATCAGCCGTCCGGCAACCATGACAGTACAAATCCTGCAAGCGCCTGCCGCGCAATTGGCACGCGTTATCACTGCCTACGGTGCAAAGGACGCCGCTTGAATCGATATCAAATCAGGGTCGTCCCCGACGACCGACCATTAGGAGACGAAGACAATGGCTAAACTGGAAAAACTGGTCGACGATCTGTCCGGCCTGAGCGTTATGGAAGCGGCGGAGCTTTCCAAATTGCTCGAAGACAAATGGGGCGTCTCGGCGGCCCCCGTGGCGGTGGCCGCGGCGGGTGCTGCAGCCGCCGGCGAAGCCGCCGCAGCGGCCGAGGTCAAGGATGATTTTACCATCGTTCTGGCCTCCTACGGTGACAAGAAAATCAACGTCATCAAGGAAGTCCGCGGCATGACCGGGCTTGGCCTTAAAGAGGCCAAGGAGCTCGTAGAGAGCGCCCCTGCGACCCTTAAGGAAGGGGTCAAAAAACAAGAGGCCGAAGAGATCAAGAAGAAACTCGAGGAAGCGGGAGCGACCGTCGAGCTGAAATAATCTCTGGTGGATTCAACCGGGGCCGGGGCATTTCCCCCGGCCGCCCGGTGGGTCTGGCGACAGCGCTGTTTGTGGATTGAAGCTATAGCGAGGACGAAGCATGGAAACCTCTTTCACCGATCGGAAACGGGTGCGGAAAAACTTTGGACGGATCGAGGAAGTCACCCCGATGCCGAACCTTATCGAGGTGCAAAAGCGTTCCTTCGATCAGTTTCTCAATCCGAAAGCGAACGAAGAAACGCGGTTGGCCTCGGGCCTCGAATCGGCGCTGCAATCTGTTTTTCCAATCGCCGATTTCTCGAGCACGGCGTCGCTCGAATATGTGCACTACACCCTCGAAGCGCCCAAATACGACGTTGAGGAATGCCAGCAGCGCGGCATGACCTACTCGGCGCCCCTGCGGGTGACCCTGCAGCTCGTGGTCTTTGACATTGACGAGGAGACCGACGCCCGTTCGGTTCTCGGCATCAAGGAGCAGGACGTCTATATGGGCGACATGCCGCTGATGACCGAAAATGGAACCTTTGTCATCAATGGCACCCAGCGCGTGATTGTCAGCCAGATGCACCGTTCGCCGGGTGTATTTTTCGATCACGACAAAGGCAAGACCCATTCCTCGGGCAAGTTCCTGTTCTCGGCCAGAGTCATTCCTTACCGCGGCTCGTGGCTCGACTTCGAATTCGACGGCAAGGACCTGATCCACGTGCGCATTGACCGCCGGCGCAAGCTGCCGGCGACCACCCTTCTCTATGCCCTCGGGATGTCGAGCGAGGAAATCCTCGACCATTTCTATGACCGCATAACCATGAAGCGGATCAAGGGCGGCTGGCAGATCCCCTTCAGGGCCAACCGGTGGCGCGGTCTGAAACCCGATTTTGATATCGTCGACGCCTCGAGCGGTGAAGTTCTGATAAAGGCCGGCACCAAGGTCTCGCCGCGTATGGCCAAAAAACTCGAGGCCGATAAGGTCAAGAATATCCTGGTGCCGGAGGAAAATATTCTCGGCCGTTACGCGGCGATCGACCAGATCAATGCCAAGACCGGCGAAATCTACCTTGAGGCCGGAGACGAACTGACCGAGGAAAACCTCGAAAGGCTCGCCGCCGCCGGCCGCAAGCAGGTCGAGGTTCTGGACATCGATCACGTCAATGTCGGGCCCTATATGCGCAATACGCTGATGGCCGACAAGGCTGAAGAATATGAAGGCGCATTGTCCGAGATTTACCGGGTGATGCGGCCGGGTGAGCCGCCGACCAAGGAGACCGCCGAGGCGCTTTTCGACGGTCTGTTCTTCAATTCAGAGCGCTACGATCTCTCGGCAGTCGGCCGGGTCAAGATGAATATGCGCCTGGGACTCGACTGTGACGACGATATCGGCGTGCTGCGCAAAGAAGACATTCTTGCGGTCTTGAAAACCCTGCTCGATCTCAAAGACGGCCGCGGCGAAATCGACGATATCGACCATCTGGGCAACCGCCGTGTGCGCTCGGTCGGCGAATTGATGAAGAATCAGTACCGGATCGGGCTGTTGCGCATGGAGCGGGCGATCCGCGAGCGCATGTCATCGGTCGAGATTGATACCGTGATGCCGCACGATCTGATCAACGCCAAGCCGGTCGTCGCGGCGGTGCGCGAGTTCTTCGGCTCGTCGCAGCTCTCGCAGTTCATGGACCAGACCAACCCTCTCTCCGAGATTACTCACAAGCGCCGGCTGTCGGCTCTCGGCCCTGGCGGCCTGACCCGTGAGCGGGCTGGCTTCGAGGTGCGTGACGTGCACCCGACCCATTACGGGCGGATTTGTCCGATCGAGACGCCGGAAGGGCCAAACATCGGTCTGATCAACTCTCTGGCCACTTACGCTCAGATCAACAAATACGGCTTTATCGAGACGCCCTACCGCAAGGTCTCGAAAGGCAAAGTGACCAAGAAAGTGATCTATCTCTCGGCCATGGAAGAGGCCAATTTCGTAATCGCGCAGGCCAACGCCGAGCTCAGCAAGGACGGCAGGCTTACGGCCGATCTGGTGAGCTGCCGTGAAAACAGCGAGTTTGTGATGATGCGGCCCGATGACGTCGATCTCATGGACGTCTCGCCGATGCAGCTGGTCTCGGTGGCCGCGTCGCTGATCCCGTTCCTGGAAAACGACGACGCCAACCGCGCCCTGATGGGCTCGAACATGCAGCGCCAGGCGGTGCCGCTGATGCGCACCGAGGCGCCCTTCGTCGGCACCGGCATGGAGCATGTGGTGGCCCGCGATTCAAGGGCCGCCATCGAAGCCCGCCGCACCGGTGTGGTCGATCAGGTGGATGCCACGCGGATCGTCATCCGGGTGACCGAAAAGATGGCGCCGGGCAAGCCGGGGGTCGATATCTACCGGCTGCAGAAGTTCCAGCGCTCCAACCAGAACACCTGCATCAACCAGCGGCCGCTGGTCAAGGTCGGTGACAAGGTCAAGAAAGGCGACATTGTGGTCGACGGACCGTCGACCGACCTCGGTGAGCTGGCGCTGGGCCGCAACGTGCTGGTCGCCTTCATGCCCTGGAACGGTTACAATTTCGAGGATTCGATCCTGATTTCCGAGCGCATCGTCAAGGAAGACACCTTCACCTCGATCCATATCGAGGAATTCGAGGTGATGGCCCGCGACACCAGACTGGGGCCGGAAGAGATCACTCGGGACATCCCCAACATCGGCGAGGAAGGCCTGCGGCATCTGGACGAAGCGGGCATCGTCTATATCGGCGCCGAAGTGCACCCGGGGGATATCCTGGTCGGTAAGATCACGCCCAAGGGCGAGAGCCCGATGACTCCCGAGGAAAAACTCCTGCGCGCCATTTTCGGCGAAAAGGCTTCGGACGTACGCGATACCTCGATGCGTCTGCCGCCGGGTGTGGCCGGAACCGTCGTCGAGGTGCGGGTCTTTAACCGCCACGGGGTCGAGAAGGACGAGCGCGCCTTGTCCATCGAACGCGATGAGATCGACCGCTTGTCAAAGGACCGCGAGGACGAACGGGCGATCCTCGAACGCAACATCTACGGCCGTCTTAAGCCGATGCTGTTGGGCAAGAAGGTGGTTTCCGGCGTCATGGCCCTGAAAAAGGGCGCGACGATTGACAGAGAAGGGCTCGAAAGGGTCAAGCGGGTCGACTGGTGGCATCTGGCCATTAACGATGAAAAGATGATGGCCGATATCGAGGCTCTGAAAGGACAGTTCGAGGAATCCAAAGGGGCCGTGCAAAGCCGCTTTGAGGAAAAGATCGAAAAACTGCAGCGCGGTGACGAACTTCCGCCAGGCGTTTTGAAAATGGTCAAGGTGTTTGTAGCCGTGAAGCGCAAGCTCCAGCCGGGCGACAAAATGGCCGGCCGGCACGGCAACAAGGGCGTCATTTCATTGATCGTGCCGCATGAAGACATGCCGTATCTCGAAGACGGAACGCCGGTGGACCTGGTTTTGAATCCTTTGGGCGTGCCCTCGCGCATGAACGTCGGGCAGATTCTGGAAACTCACCTTGGCTGGGCGTCGCGCGGTCTCGGCAAACAGATCGAACGGCTGATCGAGGAACACTTCCACAGCGGCGACAACATCAAAGCAATCAGATCGAAACTCGAAGACATATACGGCGAAAAGGACTTCAAGGAAAAGATCGCTCATCTCAACGGCGATCAACTTGTCGAATTGGCCGAGAACCTGAAGGCCGGGGTGCCGATGGCGACGCCGGTCTTTGACGGTGCCGACGAAGCCCATATCGTCGAGATGCTGAAAAAAGCAAATCTGGATGTTTCTGGACAGGTCGATCTGTACGACGGCCGCACGGGCGAGAAATTCGACCGCAAAGTAACCGTCGGCTACATCTATATTATGAAGCTCCACCACCTGGTCGACGACAAGATACACGCCCGCTCCATCGGCCCCTATTCGCTGGTCACCCAGCAGCCGTTGGGCGGCAAGGCGCAATTCGGTGGCCAGCGGTTTGGCGAGATGGAGGTGTGGGCGCTGCAGGCCTACGGTGCCGCCTATACGCTCCAGGAAATGCTGACCGTCAAGTCCGACGATGTGGCCGGCCGGACCAAGGTATACGAGTCCATCGTCAAGGGCGACGACATGTTCGAGGCCGGGATTCCGGAATCCTTCAACGTTTTGGTCAAGGAAATGCGGTCGCTGTGCCTCAATGTTGAGCTGCTGACCAGCGAAGAATAGACGGGCCGGGGACGATGGAGCCGATCCTTAAGCGTCGCAGGCGATAAAGAAAGAATACAAATCATGACTCAAGAGCTGATGAACCTTTACACACCGGGCCAAAAGCCGGAGACCTTCGACCAGATCCGGATTTCGATCGCCAGTCCGGAACGCATTCGTTCGTGGTCGTTCGGCGAAATCAAGAAGCCCGAGACGATCAATTACCGGACCTTCAAGCCCGAGCGCGACGGCCTGTTCTGCGCCCGCATTTTCGGTCCGATAAAGGACTATGAATGTCTGTGCGGCAAGTACAAGCGCATGAAGTACAAGGGCATCACCTGCGAGAAATGCGGCGTCGAAGTCACGCTTTCAAAGGTCCGGCGCGAGCGCATGGGCCATATCGAATTGGCCGCTCCGGTGGCCCATATCTGGTTCCTCAAATCCCTGCCGAGCCGCATCGGACTGCTGCTCGATATGACCTTGAAGGATCTGGAGCGGGTTCTCTATTTCGAGAACTATGTGATCATCGAGCCGGGTTTGACGCCGCTCAAGCAGTTTCAGCTGCTGGCGGAGGAAGATTACCTGAGGGCCCAGGACGAATATGGCGAAGACGGCTTTACCGCCGGCATCGGCGCCGAGGCGATCGAAAAGCTTCTGCTGACCATCGATCTCGAGGGCGAACGCGAAAAGCTGCTGGTCGAGCTGGCCGAGACCAAGTCCGCGCTGAAGCCGCTCAAGATCGTCAAGCGGCTTAAAGTCGTCGAGGCCTTTATCGGTTCCCAAAACCAACCCGAATGGATGATCCTCAAGGTCGTCCCGGTCATCCCGCCCGAATTGCGGCCGCTGGTGCCGCTGGATGGCGGGCGTTTTGCGACTTCCGATCTCAATGATCTCTATCGGCGGGTGATCAACCGCAACAATCGCCTCAAGCGGCTGATTGAACTGCGGGCCCCCGATATCATTATCCGCAACGAAAAGCGCATGCTGCAAGAGGCGGTCGACGCGCTGTTCGACAACGGGCGGCGCGGCCGCACGATCACCGGTGCCAACAAACGGCCCTTGAAGTCGCTTTCCGACATGCTCAAGGGCAAGCAGGGGCGCTTCCGCCAGAATCTGTTGGGCAAACGGGTCGATTATTCGGGCCGTTCGGTCATCGTTGTCGGGCCGGAACTGAAGCTGCATCAGTGCGGACTGCCCAAGAAGATGGCACTCGAGCTGTTCAAGCCGTTTATTTATTCACGGCTCGACAAGAAAGGGATTGCCACGACGATCAAGCAGGCCAAGAAGCTGGTGGAAAGCGAGCGCAGCGAGATCTGGGATATTCTCGACGAAGTGATTCGCGAACACCCGGTGCTGCTCAATCGCGCTCCGACCCTGCACAGACTTGGCATTCAGGCTTTCGAGCCGGTGCTCATCGAAGGCAAGGCGATTCAGCTTCATCCGCTGGTCTGCGCCGCTTTTAACGCCGACTTCGACGGCGACCAGATGGCTGTGCATGTGCCGCTGTCGCTGGAGGCACAGCTCGAGGCGCGGGTCCTGATGATGTCGACAAATAATATTCTGAGCCCGGCCAACGGCAAGCCGATCATCGTGCCGAGCCAGGACATCGTCCTGGGGCTCTATTATATCACCATGGACCGCACGGGCGAGCCCGGCGAAGGCATGGCCTTTGCAGACATCGACGAGATACAGATGGCCCTCGACAACAAGGTCATCAGCATGCATTCCAAAATCTCGGCCCGTTACCACACGGTCGACAAAGACGGCAACCCGATCCGCATCCGGGTCGAGACGACGCCGGGGCGGATGCTGGTTGCGGAACAGCTTCCCAAGCATCCCAAGCTGCCGTTCGATTTGGTCAACCGGGTGCTGACCAAGAAAGAAATCTCCGAGGTCATCGATCAGGTGTATCGCCATTGCGGCCAGAAGCAGACGGTGCTGTTCTGCGACCATATCATGGGTCTGGGCTTCAAGCAGGCCTGTCGGGCCGGAATTTCTTTCGGCAAGGACGACATGATCATTCCGGCGGCCAAGGAAAAGCTGGTCGAGGAGACCAAGCTTCTGGTCAAGGAATATGAAGACCAATATCAGGAGGGCCTGATCACCCAGGGTGAAAAATACAACAAGGTTGTTGACGCCTGGGCCCAGTGCACCGACAAGGTCGCCGACGAAATGATGCGCGGGATTTCGGCCCACGAGGTGGACAAAAAAACCGGCCAGGAGGCCGAAGTGAACTCGATCTATATGATGGCCCATTCCGGGGCCCGCGGTTCGACTGCCCAGATGAAGCAGCTGGCCGGCATGCGGGGCCTGATGGCCAAGCCCTCGGGCGAGATCATCGAAACGCCGATCATCTCGAACTTCAAGGAAGGCCTGTCGGTGCTCGAGTACTTCAATTCGACCCATGGGGCCCGCAAGGGCCTGGCCGATACGGCGCTCAAGACGGCCAACTCGGGCTATCTGACGCGGCGCCTGGTGGACGTGGCGCAGGACTGTGTGATCATCGAGGAAGACTGCGGTACCGAGGCCGGAATTACGGTTGGCGAGGTCGCCGAAGGCGGTGATGTGATGGTCAGCCTGGGTGAGCGGACCCTGGGCCGCACGGCAGCGGTCAATATCAAGGATCCGGTCAGCGGCAAGGTGATTATCAAGGGCGGTACGCCCTTAAATGAGATCGAAACGGACGCCATCGAGACGGCGGGGGTCGCCACGGTCCTTATCCGTTCGGTCTTGACCTGCGAATCCACGGGCGGCGTCTGCGGCAAATGTTACGGCCGCGATCTGGCCCGTGGGACGCCGGTCAACATCGGTGAAGCGGTCGGCGTGATTGCTGCCCAATCGATCGGCGAGCCGGGCACCCAGCTGACCATGCGGACCTTCCACATTGGCGGCACGGCGACGGTCAGCGAACGATCCTCGATCGAAGCGAAACTCGATTCCACGATCCGCATCCGACACCGCAATGTGGTTACCAACAGCAAGGGCCGCCTGGTGGTCATGAGCCGTAACCTTGAAATTGTGCTCGAGGACAAAGAAGGCCGCGAGCGGGCCGTTCACAAGGTTCAATATGGCGCCCGGCTGATGGCCGACGAAGGCGCCCGGGTCAAGCAGGGTGATACGCTTTGCACCTGGGACCCCTATACCATCCCGATCATCACCGAAAAAACCGGCGTGGCCCATTTCGAGGATCTGGTGGAAGGCATTTCGGTCAAGGAAGTCATCGACGACGCCACCGGGATTACATCGAACGTGGTCACCGACTGGCGTTCACAGCCCAAGGGCAGCGATTTAAAGCCGCAGATTGTCTTGCGCACCAAAAAGGGCAAGGTCATCCAACTGGCCTCGGGCATCGAAGCCCGTTACCAGATGTCGGTTGACGCCATCCTGTCGGTCGAAGACGGGGCCAGCGTCCATGCCGGCGACGTGATCGCCCGTATCCCGCGCGAAGCCGCGAAAACGCGCGATATTACCGGCGGCCTGCCGCGGGTTGCCGAGCTGTTCGAGGCCCGCCGGCCGAAGGATCACGCGGTGATCGCCGAAATCGACGGCAAGGTAGAGTTTGGCCGTGACTATAAGAACAAGCGGCGTATCCTCATCCGGCCCGAGGACGAAAGCCTCGATCCGGCCGAATATCTGGTCCCCAAGGGCAAGCATATCGCGGTTCAGGAAGGCGATATGATTCGCAAGGGCGAATATCTCCTGGACGGCAATCCGGCGCCGCACGACATTCTTGCGGTCATGGGGGTTGAAGCGCTGGCCCAATATCTGGTCCAGGAAGTTCAGGAGGTTTACAGGCTGCAGGGTGTCAAGATTAACGACAAGCATATTGAGGTGGTGGTCCGCCAGATGCTGCAGAAGGTCGAGATCAAAAATTCCGGCGACACCACGCTGCTGATCGGCGAAAACATCGACCGTATCGAATTTGACGAAATCAATGAAAAGATCGTGGCCAAGAAAAAGAAACCGGCCGTCGGGGTGCCCATTCTTTTGGGCATCACCAAGGCCAGCTTGCAGACCCGTTCGTTCATCTCCGCGGCTTCGTTCCAGGAGACAACGCGGGTGCTGACCGACGCTGCGGTCAACGGCAAGGCCGACCAGCTGATCGGCTTGAAGGAAAACGTGATCGTTGGCCGCCTGATCCCGGCCGGCACGGGCTCGGCGCCCTACCGGGGCATCACCTACACCGACCTGCAGCCCGAGGCTGACACCGTCGCCGGCAACGGGGGCAGCCTGCCCCAGTTCGAGGGGGTGGCTGAGGCAGTGGTGGGCGAGTAGTGCCTGATCGGGAGGGTTCCGGCGCTGGGAACGACCTGCCTACGAGGGAGGAAAGAGAAGATCCGATATCCCCCGCGTGACCGGCTGCCAAAAGTGTTTCAACCGTTGACGACTCATGGGTTTATGCTTAGCTTTTGAGTTTATCGAATTTGGCGCTTAGAGGCGGTTGTAGCCGGGCGGAGATCCCGGTCGCAACCGCCTGTGTTTGAAGGGCGTAGTCGAAATTCAAGCGCACTCTACTGCTGAAGGCCGCAGGCGCCTAGAGTGCTGTTGACGCCCGGATCGAACCCGAACCGACAGAGGCTCCGCACAAGTGCCGACAATCAGCCAGTTGGTCCGCAAGGGCAGGCGCAAGGCCAAGAAGCGCAGGGATGCGCCGGCGCTACAGGGGTGCCCGCAGCGACGCGGTGTGTGCACGCGCGTCTACACGACGACCCCGAAGAAGCCGAACTCGGCATTACGCAAGATGGCACGCGTGCGTCTGACCACGGGCCAGGAAGTCGCCGCTTATATCCCCGGCGAGGGCAACAACCTCCAGGAGCACTCCATCGTTCTGGTGCGCGGTGGGCGCGTAAAGGACGTGCCGGGCGTGCGCTATCACATCATTCGAGGCGTCCTGGACGCCAGCGGCGTGGCCGAGCGCAAACAGGCGCGCTCCAAGTACGGCGCTCGCCGCGAGCCGTGAGTCGCGCTTGCGAATCGACTCGCAATAGGGTAATCGAACGCTATGTCGCGTAGGAGACGAGCTGTAAAGAGACAGATCCTTCCGGATCCCAAGTTCAACAGCGTTCTGGCGGCGAGGTTCATCAACTGTCTCATGAAGCAGGGCAAGAAGAGCGTCGCCGAAAAGATCTTCTACACGGCCATGGACATGGTGACCGAGCGCTCAGATCAACAGGGCATCGACGTCTTCATGAAAGCGGTCGAGAACACCAAGCCGATGGTACTGACCAAGTCGCGCCGTGTCGGCTCGCAGACCCTGCAGGTGCCGCTCGAGGTCAGACCGGAAGAGCGCACGACACGGGCCATCAAGTGGATCATTAGGTACGCCAGGGAGCGCTCCGAGCGGACTATGGCCGAGAAGTTGGCCAACGAACTCGTCGCTGCGTCAAAGGGCGAAGGCGGCGCCATTCGGGCGCGAGACGACGTACACCGCATGGCCGATGCCAACAAGGCCTTTGCGCACTACAGGTTCTGATCGGATTCTGAGGAAGAGGACTCGAGAAGTGGCACGAGAAGTAAGCATAGAGAAGGTCCGCAATGTCGGTATTACCGCGCACATCGACGCCGGCAAGACCACGACGACCGAGCGCATTCTGTTCTACACCGGCAGGCTGCACCGCATGGGCGAAGTGCACGACGGCACGGCGACCATGGACTGGATGGAGCAGGAGCGCGAGCGCGGGATCACCATCACGTCAGCCGCTTCGGCGTGTGAATGGCGAGGCTAC
>JADFIA010000044.1 GCA_022566895.1 Pseudomonadota bacterium | reverse complement strand
GTGGAGCCCGCCGGAGGAAATCGTGGTCCAGGCCGCCGATGGCAAGACCGACCTCTACGGAGTTCTCTACAAGCCGTACGATTTCGATCGAGAGAGGAAGTACCCGGTGATCGAATACATCTACGGTGGCCCACAGTTGTCAGACGTGCAACGCACGTTCATGAACGACTATGCCATATATCCTCAGGCTCTGGCCCAGCTGGGTTTCGTCGTCTTCGTGGTGGATGGGCGGGGGACGCCCGGACGCAGCAAGGCCTTTCAGGACGTGGCGCACGGCAACCTGGGCCGCCACGAGATCGTCGACCACATGGCGGCGCTCATGCAGTTGGCGGGAAGACGGCCCTACATGGACCTGGGTCGTGTGGGCATATTCGGCCACTCATACGGCGGCTACATGACGCTCCGCGCCCTCTTGCTCGCCCCCGATGTCTATCACGTGGGTGTGGCGACCTCGCCGGTTGTGGATTTGTACTTCGGGAATTTTACGGAGATATATATGGGCTTGCCGGAGGATAATAAAGAGGGGTATGAGTATGCCTCCAACCTCCCGCTCGCGGATAGACTCCAAGGCAAACTTCTCTTCATCCACGGCACAAGCGATTTCAGCGCGGTGTTTTCGGGTACCATGAAGCTGGTGGAAGCGCTTATCCAGGCAGGCAAACCCATCGACATGCTGGTGCTGCCCGAGCGGGACCACCGCGGTATCAATGTTGCGTCCATCATCGTGGAGAAGGATAACCGTTACGTAGGGGAGGCCATTCGCCGCTACTTCCAGGAGCACCTGAAACCGTAAGAGAATCTTCTAGGCATTTGTGCCCGGATGCGAGGTTGGGAAATGTCGCCTGAGGCCCCAATGTCCGCTTATGGCTAAAAGCGGACTCTTTTCATACTGGCCCATTAGCATGTGCCGCAGGGCACAAAATGCGAGAGCTTGGGAGGAAGTGGCGGAGAGGGTGGGATTCGAACCCACGGTGGACTTGCACCCACTCCGGTTTTCAAGACCGGTGCATTCGACCACTCTGCCACCTCTCCGTGGGGACGGGCCGTCCGTCTCCATATCGGCTCAGCGCCGGATTGTAAATAATTTGCCGCCGGCCTCTGCCGCCGGGTTGCCACAATTGTCGGGAAAACTGGCCCGCAGCCCGGCTCTTTCCCGTTGCGAAGAGCGTCAAAATCGCGCTAAACACAAGATATTGTAGATTTGGGACCAAAATATAGATGATCTTGTGGCAGCGACCCCCCCCGTTTTTGGTTTTTCTTCTGGCCTTTTGGCTGGCCGCCCCGGCCACAGCCGAGCAGATGCCTGCGGTTCCGGATGCGGCCGGCTTCGGCCCGTGGCTCGAAGGCGTGCGCGAGGAAGCGCTGGGTTCGGGAATATCCGCCGAGCTTCTGGACCGGGTTCTGGCGGCCATCGAGTTTAACCCGAGGGTGATCGAGCTGGACCGCCGGCAGCCCGAATTTACCCTGACCTTCGAGCGTTACATGGAGACCCGCGTGACCCGGGATCGGATCGCCCGCGGCCGGGAAAAGTCGGCCGAATTTGACCATCTTCTGGCTGCGGTCGGCGATCGCTATGGGGTCGATGGGCGCTTTATCGCCGCCATTTGGGGCATGGAAACAAACTACGGCAGCCACTCGGGCGGCATGGACGTGATCGGCTCGCTGGCGACGCTGGCTTACGATACACGCCGCAGCGCGTTTTTCCGCCAAGAGCTGATGGCCGCCTTGCGCATCCTCAACGAGGGGCATATCGATTTTGCGGCAATGAAAGGCTCTTGGGCCGGCGCCATGGGCCAGAGTCAGTTTATGCCCACGAGCTTTCACGCCTATGCCCAAGATTTTGACGGCGACGGGCGGCGCGACATTTGGCTCAATCCGGCCGACGTGTTTGCCTCGATCGCCAACTATCTGAAGCGCCACAATTGGCAGGGCGATCTGAGCTGGGGCCGGGAGGTGGTATTGCCCGAGGGTTTTGGGGCCTTTGAGGCCGAAATCGCCCAAGACAGGCCGCCGCGGGCCTGCCGACGGGCCCTCAGGGAGCATTCTCGGCAGCTGCCGTTAAGCGACTGGCAGGCGATGGGCGTGCGCGGTGCAAACGGCGGCGAGCTGCCTCAGACCGGGATTCTGGCCTCGCTTGTGCGACCAGCCGGAAACCAGGGTCCGGCCTTTCTGACCTATGCCAACTATAGGGCCATCCTAAGTTATAATTGCTCGAACTTTTATGCCCTTGCGGTCGGCCGTATCGCCGACGCGCTGTTGGCCGAGCCGGAGCCAAGCGAGTGACTGCTGGAGCTTTAAGACGCGGTTGCGCGATTATTTTTATAGGGCTGTTCATGGGAGCCTGCAGCTTTGGCGGAGGGCTGTTCGATTCCGGCCCGCCGACGGCCGCTGGAACCGGCCAAGCCAAGGTCGGCAAGCCGTATAAAATCAATGGTGTGTGGTACCACCCGCGAGACGATCTTCTTTACAATCATACTGGTTTTGCATCCTGGTACGGCTCAAAGTTTCACGGCCGCAAGACGGCCAGCGGTGAACGCTACAATATGAACGCGCTGACCGCCGCCCACACCACGCTGCCGATGCCGAGCTACGTGCGGGTGACCAATCTTTCGAACCGCCGCAGTCTGGTCCTGCGGATCAACGATCGCGGACCCTTTGCCAAAGGCCGCATCATCGACGTGTCGCGCCGCGCCGCTCAGCTTTTGGGCTTTGCCCGCAAGGGGGTCCAGAAGGTGAGGGTCCAGAGGGTGGATCGCAACGGCCGGCCACTGGGGCCGGCAAAGCCCAAAGAAACCTTGGTTGCCGAGGTGCCCAAATCCGTGGCGCCGGCGGCGCGAGGTTTTTATGTTCAGATCGGATCCTATTCCGATCGCTTAAGCGCCCGGAATTTGCTGCCGCGCCTTTTGGGGCTCGGCGGCGTGTTTATCCAACCTGTCTTTGTCGGCGGGCAGGCCCTGTTCCGGGTCCGGGTCGGGCCTTTCGAATCTCGTGCTGCCGCCAATGCGGCTCTCGAGCTGGTTTGGCAGCGCGGTTTTTCCGGGGCCCTTGTCTTTACCGAGCCGTAGGCCTGGTATAGAAAAGAGCGAGCGAATACATGTTGTCGAAAAGCGGCGAGATTATCAACTGAACTAGCCAGCCGTTAGCGAGAAACCGAGCCCCGCGGGGTGAGCAAAACCACGAAAGTGCAATTCATGACCAGGCGTAATCTCCGTCACCCTGCCAGACTGGCTCTGGCCATCTTTTCCCTGACATTGCTGGTTGGAGGGGCGTCGGCGCAGACGCTGTCGACGCCGGCCGAGCACGCTATTCTGGTCGATGCGACGACCAACACGGTGCTGTTCGAAAAGAGCGCGGATACACCATTCCCGCCCGCTTCGATGAGCAAGATGATGACCACCTATATTGCCTTCGAGATGATCAAGCGCGGCGAGGTGACGCTTGAGGAAACCACGATCGTCCTCGAACAGACCTGGCGCGACTGGCGGCTTCAGGGCTCGACGATGTTTTTAAACGCTGGCCAGGAAGTCACGATCGGCGATCTGTTGCGTGGCATTATCGTGCAATCAGGAAACGATGCATGCGTGGTTCTGGCCGAGGCGCTGGCCGGCTCGGAGGATGTTTATGTCGGCTGGATGAACGAAATGGCGGGCGAATTGGGAATGACCGGAACGGTATTTAAGAATTCCACCGGCTGGCCGGCCGAGGGCCATGTGGTAACGGCGCGTGACATGGCGATCATTGCCGAGCACCTTATCGAGGACTTTCCCGAGCTCTACAAGATGTATGCCGAGACATCCTTTTCTTTTGGTACCGATCCGCAGACCGGCAAGCCGATCACCCAGAGCAACCGCAATCCCATCCTTTATACGGTTGACGGGGCCGATGGCCTGAAGACCGGGCACACCCAAGAGTCGGGATACAGCCTGACCGGTTCGGCAATTCGTGACGGACGCCGGATTATCATGGTTGCCTCGGGGCTGGAAAGTACCCGCGCAAGGTCTCGCGAGGCCCAACGCCTGATCGAGTATGCTTTCCGCAATTACAAGATCCTCAAATTATTTGAGGCGGGCCAGGTGATCGAAGAGGCCGATGTGTGGTTGGGGGCTGCGGGCAAGGTGGCGCTGACCGTGGCCGAAGATGTCAATGTCACGATGTCGCGGAACCAAAGGCGCAAAATGACCGTCATCTTGTCCTACGACGGACCGATCAAGGCACCGATCAAAAAGGGCGCGCCGTTGGCAACTGTAAGAATCTCGGTGCCGGATCGTGAGGACCTGGTGGTGCCGCTGGTGGCCGCAGCCGCGGTCGGGGAGAAGACCGGCTTTGGCCGTATCGGGGCGGCGCTCATGTACCTTGTTTTCGGTTCCAGTGGCAGATAGGCGGTGCGGAAGGGAGCCTTCATAAGTCTTGAAGGTGGCGAGGGCGCCGGAAAATCAACCCAGATTGAACGGCTCCGCCGGCGCCTTGAGGCGCGGGGCGCTCAGGTTATTAGCACCCGTGAACCCGGCGGCACACCAGAGGCCGAGCGGATCCGAACCTTGTTGGTTACCGGCGATGCCGAGCGCTGGGATGCGCTGACCGAGGCGCTTTTGAATTATGCGGCGCGGCGCAACCTTGTTGAAAATCTGATCAAGCCGTCGCTCGAAAGCGGCAGTTGGGTACTTTGCGACCGGTTTTTCGATAGCACGACGGCGTATCAGGGCCTCGCGGGCGACGCCGGGCCAGAAAATATCAAGGCGCTACGGCAGCTGGTGCTCGGCGACTTTTCGCCCGATCTGACATTGGTCCTGGATCTACCGGCCGAGGAAGGATTGCGCCGGGCCGGCGGGCGCCCAAACGGCCAGGAGAGGGCGTCGGAGGACCGCTACGAAAAGAAAGGGCTCGAATTTCACGAACGGATCAGGGCCGCATTCAGGGAGATCGCAGAGGCCGAACCGCAAAGATGCGTACTCATTGACGGCGCAAAGAGCATCGACACGGTTGAAACCGAGATTTGGGCCGCCGTACAGGAACGCCTTGAGGACCGGATGCCATGAGCGACAACCGGAACGGGGCAGGGGGTCCGCTTCGGGCCCACCTCGTGGGCCACGAAAAGGCCGCGCAGACATTGCGCAAATGCTGGGCTGAGCAGCGGCTTCATCATGCCTGGTGCCTCTCGGGACCCAAGGGCATCGGCAAGGCGACGCTGGCTTGGCAGTTCGCCTATTTTCTACTCGAACGCGGTGGTTCCGGCGGCCATGGCAAGGCCTCGCTGTTTGGTGAGGCGCTGCCGGTTGAAGTTCCGGAATCCATAACCATCGATCAGGATTCGCAACTGTTTCGGCGGCTTCAGGCCGGCACCCACGGCAATCTGATGGTGGTTGAGCGTGGCCTTGACCCAAAGAGCGGCCGGGCACGCAGCGAAATCATCGTCGACGACGTGCGCCGGCTTTCGCAATTCTATTCCAAGACGGCGGCCGAAGAGGGCTGGCGGATCGCCATTATCGATAGTGCGGATGAGCTAAACCGTAATGCGTCCAACGCTTTATTGAAGACTCTTGAAGAGCCGCCTGATCGATCGATACTGCTCTTGATCGCCCATTCGCCGGGTCGGCTGCTGGCCACGATCCGCTCGCGCTGTCAGGATCTGCCGCTTTTGCCACTGAGCGAGCGCCAGACCCGCAATGTGTTGGCGCACTATTATCCTGACTTGGCCGAGGCGGAAGCCAAAGGGCTGGCGGTTCTGGCCGAAGGTGCACCGGGGCTGGCGATTTCACTGGCCGGGGAGGGCGGGCTCGATCTCTATGGCCGCATGGTTGAATTGCTCGCGGCACTGCCCTCGATACCGACCAGCCGGCTGTTTGCCCTGGTCGATGATATTGCGCCGCGGGATCAGCCGGATAGGCCCCTGTTTTTTGCCGGCCTTTTGAGAAACTGGCTGGGCCGGGCCATCCGGGCCAGGGTCGTGGGGGTCGAGCCGTACGAGGTTGTCGCAGGGGAGGGCGACCAGCAGGCGCGCTTGCTGGCTGCAATGCCTCTTGATCGCTGGATTGAGGTGTGGGAAAAAATGGGCCGTTTGATCAGCCGGACCGAGGCCCTCAATCTTGATCGCAGGCAGCTTGTGTTCGGCCTTTTTCGAACGATGGAAAGCGCCCTGGCCAGCTAATCGCAGCCGGGGCCCCTAAGCAGGGAGGCAAGCGGATCGTCCGATGTCGGAGAAAGCCGCATATTACATCACGTCGCCGATCTATTACGTCAACGATGTGCCCCATATCGGGCACGCCTATACGACGTTGGCGTGCGACGTTCTGGCGCGCTTCAAGCGGCTCGATGGGTATGAGGTCAAATTTCTGACCGGTACCGACGAGCATGGCCAAAAGGTCGAGAAATCGGCCGCCGAGGCCGGCCTTTCGCCGCGCGAGTTTTGCGACAAGGTCTCGGCCCGCTTTCGCGATCTGGCGACGGCGATGAATTTCTCGAACGACGATTTTGTGCGCACGACCGAGGAACGCCACATAACGGCCTGCCAGGAACTGTGGCGGCGCCTGGAGGCCAATGGCGAGATCTATCTCGATAAATACGCCGGCTGGTACTCGGTTCGCGATGAAGCCTTTTACGCGGAAAGCGAGCTCGAAAAGGATGAGAACGGCGATCTCAAAGCGCCCAGCGGCGCCGCCGTCGAATGGGTCGAGGAACCGAGCTATTTCTTCAAGCTGTCGAAATGGGGCGAACGGCTACTCGAATATTACGCCGAGACGCCGGAACGCGTTCTGCCCAAGAGCCGCCGCAACGAAGTCAAAAGCTTTGTCGAAGCGGGATTGAAGGACCTTTCGATCTCACGCACCAGCTTTTCGTGGGGCGTGCCCGTGCCCGGTGATGACGATCACATCATATATGTGTGGATCGACGCTCTGAGCAATTATCTGACCGGGGCCGGTTTTCCGGATATGGATGACGCGGATTTCAAGACGTACTGGCCGCATGTTATCCATGTGGTCGGCAAGGACATCCTGCGTTTTCATGCGGTCTACTGGCCGGCCTTGCTGCTGGCCGCCGGTTTGGAGCCGCCGCGGCGGGTCTTCGCCCACGGCTGGTGGACCAACGAAGGCCGGAAGATCTCAAAATCCCTCGGCAACGTGATCGATCCCTTTCGGTTGGTTGAGGAATACGGCCTCGACTCGGTGCGTTATTTCCTGATGCGTGAAGTGCCATTTGGCAACGACGGCGATTTCTCGAGAGGCGCCGTTGTGCGTCGCTGTAACGGGGACCTGGCGAACGATCTCGGCAATCTGGCGCAAAGGGTGCTGTCGATGATCGCCAAGAACTGTGACGGCACGGTACCCGAGCACGGCGAACTCGAGGCCAAGGAGAAGGATCTCCTGGCCACCATTGAAGGTCTGTTGGCTGATTGCCGGGTCCATCTCGAAGGTCAGGCAATCCACGCCATGCTCGAGGCGATCTGGCGGCAGGTGGCGGCGGTGAACGGGTATTTTTCTGTTGCCGAGCCTTGGGTCCTGAAAAAGACCGACTCGGATCGCATGAATACGGTCCTGTGGGTGGCGGCCGAGGCGCTCAGGCGTCTGGCTATTCTGATCCAGCCGGTGATGCCGGATTCGATGGCCAGGCTATTGGATCAGCTGGCGGTTCCGGAAGACCGGCGGAGGTTTGATAATCTCGGGGAGGGGAGTGCCATCGAGCCCGGCACCGAGTTGCCGGCGCCCGAGGCAATCTTCCCGAGGTTCGAAGGCGGGAAGGACCAGGCGGCCGGATGACCCATGAGGCACCCTATCTCGTCGACAGCCATTGCCATCTCGATTTCGAGGGCCTGATCGAGGATCTGGACGGGGTCATCGCCCGGGCCAGGGAGGCCAACGTGCTTCGCATGCTGGCCATCAATACCCGGCTGTCGACTTTCGAGCGGCTTTACGGGCTGGCCGAGGGCTATCCGGAAATCTGCTGCTCGGTCGGTGTTCACCCGCACGAAGCTGAAAACGAGCCGGATACGGGCCTCGAGGCGCTCCTCGAGCGGGCCGCGCGGCCTGAGGTGGTGGCGATCGGCGAGAGCGGCCTGGATTATTATTACGACAACGCGCCGCGCGATCAGCAACAGATCAATTTTAAAACCCATATCAAAGCGGCCCAAGAGAGCGGTCTGCCGATCATCGTCCACAGCCGCGAGGCGGAAGGCGATACGCTGGGGCTATTGGAAGCGGGGCTCGCTGCGGCGCCTTATACCGGGGTCATCCATTGTTTTACCGCTTCGCAGGCCTTTGCCGAGGCGGCATTGAAGATGGGCTTTTACATATCCCTCTCGGGCATCGTCACCTTCAAGAACGCCGCGGATATTCAGGCCACTGCGAAGACGCTGCCGATGGAGCGCTTGCTGGTCGAGACCGATTCGCCTTATCTGGCCCCGGTGCCGGTGCGCGGCCGGCCCTGTGAGCCGGCCTTTGTGGCCCATACGGCAGCCTTTGTCGCCGGGCTGAAGGGCATCGAACCCGAGCAGCTGGCGCGGCAAACCACCGAGAATTTCTACACTCTGTTTTCAAAGGCGGAGCGGTTATGAGGGTGACCATACTCGGCTGTGGAACCTCGAGTGGCGTGCCGCGCATCGGCGGTGTGTGGGGCGCCTGCGATCCCGAGAACCCGAAGAACCGCCGCCGCCGCGTATCGATCCTGGTCGAGGAGGGTGGAACCCGTTTGCTGGTCGATACATCGCCCGACTTGCGCGAGCAGCTTCTCGATGCCGGGGTCGATCATCTTGACGGGGTGCTCTATACCCACGACCACGCCGACCACACCCACGGGATCGACGACTTAAGGGGCCTTTTCCACTGCATGGGCCGCAAGATCGACGTTTACGGGGATGCCCGGACATTGGAGATTTTGCAAAAGCGCTTCGATTATGTCTTCGCCTCCAAGGGCGGCTATCCGGCCTTTTGCCAGGCCCATGAGATCAGCGGTCGGTTTGGCATCGGCGAAATTGACATCGTACCGTTCGAACAGGTCCACGGGCCGATCACCTCGTTGGGTTTCCGCTTCGGTCCGGTTGCCTATTCGACCGATCTGAGTGATCTGAGCGAGGAATCGTTTGCCACCTTGAAAGGCGTTGAAGTGTGGATTGTCGACGCCCTGCGCTACGACCCGCATCCGACCCATCTGCATCTCGATCTGACCCTCAAATGGATCAAAAAGGTCGCCCCGAAGCGGGCCTATCTGACCCATATGACCTGGGATATGGATTATGAAACGCTCATGCGGACATTGCCCGAGGGGGTGGAGCCGGCCTACGATGGTCTGGTCATCGACGCGGAGAAGCTGTGATGGCTTCACCCTGGGAACGACCGCCCGAGGACCACCGCGGGCCGAGCGGCCGGACCATCCGTTGGCGCTTTTTGATTATTTTATCGCTGATCGGGGCAGGGCTGTTGAGTTTGAATTTTGCCTTTCCCGACTGGGGTGGCCGCGGCAGTAAATTTTCGCTGGTCTATAACGTCAGCTGGATCACGCTGCTGGCTGCTTCAGCCATCGCCTTTAGCCGCACGTCGATGAAAATCCACGTCCGAAACGCCCTGATCTGGCTGGGAATTTTCATGGTCGTGATCGTTGGCGCCAGCTATTGGCAGGAATGGCGGGCCCTCGGCAGCCGGGTTGCCGGATCTCTGGTGCCCGGCCGGGTGATCGAGCAGGGCGGCGCGATCTGGGTGCAACGCGCCCAGGACGGCCAGTTTTGGCTTTTGGGCGAGGTCAACGGCACCGAGATCCGCTTTATGGTCGATACCGGGGCCAGCGTGGTGGTCTTGACCATGGAGGATGCGGCGCGGGCGGGAATTTTTGTCGGCCCGGCAGATTTTACCGCTTTCGCCCAGACCGCGAACGGCACGATCGCGGTGGCGCCGGTGCGCATCGGCACCTTGGCGGTGGGCAGCATTACCGAGGTCGATCTGCCGGCAATCGTCAACGGCGGTGAATTGAGCGTGTCGTTGCTGGGGATGAGCTTTTTGAACCGGCTGTCGGGTTTCGAGGTGCGCGGCGATCGTCTGTACTTGAATCCGTGAATTTATGGCCCAGAGTGGTTTTTAGGCCGATCAGCGGTTTTGCGGTCGCAAGGAGTAATTCTCTGCGGCCAGAGTACTTCGGTGGTTTTTTTGGCTGGGAAAGCACTTCGGTGGTTTTTTAACGATCGAGAGCGATTTTCCCTGAAATTCGACTTTGGTGGTTTTTTCGGGTCGGCGATGACTTTTGTGCCTCGGGGCCTCGAACGGCGATTTTTGGCATGAAAACGACTTCGGTGGTTTTTTCGTCAAAGAGCCGGACTTTTGACCAAAATCGACTTTGGTGGCTTTTTTGGGCTCGACCGGCGAGGCCGAAGAGAGAAGTAGCAGATAGACGTTTCCTGAATTTATGAGGAGTGGTCCGTAAACAGCTGAGGGTAAATAAGAAAAGGCGATCTAAGAAAAGCACAATGAGCCATTTTTGGCCGTCCAAGACTTAACATAATATACATTATGCGAATAATAGGGATGCCATTTTGGGCCAAAGGCCCACCAAATCGGACCGCTCTCCGCCCGTTTCTCGAAAAAAAAGCCCTCTAAAACCCTTCAGGCCCCGAATTCAGGGCTTTCGGGGCGGGCTATGGGCCGAAATCCCGGGATTTGGGGTCAAAAGTGGCCGAAACCGGCCGATTTAGCCGAGCCAGCCCGCGAGGGCGATGCCGAACATGGCGATAACGATCCCCGGCCCTACCAGATGGTGCCAGCCGGCGTCGGGGGCCATCGGCCCGCAGCTTCTGCAATCAAAAGATCATCGAGCGGTATATGGGCGGCTGGAAGGATCGCGAGATCGCGGCGGAATATGGGCTTTCCGAACGGCAGGTGCAGCGTGTACTATCGGCGCACCGCGAACCTTAAAGGGAGAAGAGAATGGCAGAGAATTTGAAGGTCGGCGACATTGTGAAACTAAAATCGGGAGGCCCCAGGATGACGGTCACATTGACCGAAGGAGACGGTCCTGTCGAGTGCAAGTGGTTTGAAAATTACCAAGGTCACTGGACCGGACCGTTTGAAGGCAATTTCCTGCCTGAAGCCCTCGAAAAATAGTGATGGCGGACCAACTGTATGATCTAAACCGCAAATCTTAATGGGAAATCAAAATGCCTGAAACCCGCGTCTATGATGGGAAGGAAGCACCCCCGCCCCCGGAACCGCCCCCAAAGCCATGGTATCAAAAACCACTCGGAATCATCATCCTGAGTGTTATCGCTGGCGTCGTTGGTGCCGCTATACTCATGCTTTTGGATTGGATGTGATCGCCAGACCTATTTAAAACCCTTCGTGAAGACCAAAATCGCGACCACCACAAGGCCAATCACGATGATCCGCTTGGTGCCGCTCATAGGTGCGGGCCTGGTTTCAATACCGGGAACATCCGAAAAGAACTGATCGAACAGGCCGCCCGGCCCCGGCGTCGGACTGACAATCCTCTCGATCAGATTTGGAAACGGCCCGATATTTAGCCCAGCCAACCCGCGAGGGCGATGCCGATAAAGCTGGCGATCGCGGTGCCGAGCATGCCGATAACGATGCCCGGCCCTACCAGATGGGTCCAGCCGGCGTCGGCGGCCATCGGTCCGGCGGTCGCGGAGCCGCAAACGCAAGCGTTGGAGGCCGTGGTAACCGCGCTGAGGGGGAGTTTGAGGAGATATCCGGCCGGGAAAATGACCAGGAAATGGACCAAAATGACCGTGAAGGCGAAAAATAGCACCACCGGACCGGTCTCGATCAGGGCTCTGAGGTCGCCGTTGGCGCCCAAAGCGGCGAAAAAAACGAACAAGAAGCCCATACCAAGCTGAAAAGTGCCTTTCAACCGTTGCATTTGGGGGGCAAAGAGAGTCGCGGCGGCCAGCGCCAGCACCGTGACGGTGAGGATTTTGGCGCCGGGCATATCAAACCGCGCCTGAATCGCGTCGCCGGCCGCGGCAAAAAGCATAACCAGCAGAAGTGCCAAAAGCACCGAGCCGATATCGAATCGGGCCGCCGACCAGTGGCTCCCTGCCCCGGCCTGGTCGGCCACCGGCACGGATGCCCGCTGGCGGCTCTCGAAAACAAGCCGCAAGGGTTTAAGCGCCGGGATCAGGCCGAGGATCAAGAGATAGACGATGGTGGCTATGGTATCGGAGGCGATCACCGGGACCATGATATCGCCCTCGGTGACTCTAAAGGCGTCGGCAACCGCGACCAGATTGACCGAACCACCGATATAAGTCGCCGCCAGCATGCCGGCTACCGCGTTGCCGTCGGCTGGCAGAAGAAACAGATGAAAGCCGATAAAGGCTCCGAGCGTCGTGCCCAAAGCGCCGATCATAAAAATCGTCAGGATCGGCCCGGCTTCGCTCTTGAGGGATTTGAGATCGAGCTGCAACAATAAAAGCCCGATACCGAGCGGTATGAAGTTTGAAAAAACGGCGGTGTAGACCGGCGCCTTGACCGGCAAAAGATTGAGATTGCCAAGCCCAAAGCCGACCATGAGGACAATCACGGCGCCGGAGATACGCCGCCCCAGGGCGCTGCGCTCCGCCCACACCCCAAAAGCGGCTATACCGATAATCGCGGCCCATAAAAGTCCGTCGTCGTGCGCCCCGATCAGCGATGACATGCCCTGCCCCCTTTTAATACCAACCTGATGCCGGCACGCTATTTAACCCCTGTGGGAGCTATAAGGTCAAGGCGCGAAGAGGCGGCGGCGCCAGGACCTCAAAAGCGGCTGTTCAGGAGCCGGAAAATCAGCTAAGGAGCCGCTGCGGGCCGGGCCGCGCCAAGTCACCCGGCCGGATTTATGGGAGGGAAAATGCGACCGAAGGTTCAACATCTCCTGGGGCCAGTCTTGTTTGTCCTCGTGGGGCTGTTGTCGGCCCCTGCCCGCTTATCGGCCCAGGAGCTGCCAACCGAGCCGCCGGCCGAGCCGGCGACCGAGACAACGCTTGAGCCGCAGACCGTCCTCGATCGCCAGACCTTCATGACCGCGGCCCCCAAGGGCAGCTTGACGATCCAGATCGAGAACGACGTGTTCGGCGGCGGCACCGATCGTCACTACACCAACGGCCTGCGCATCTCCTACGTCTTTCCGGCTCACAAGCTGCCGCCCCTGGCCCGGTTCCTGCGCAGCATAACGCCGTTTATCGACCGCCAGGCCGAAATGCGGGTCATGGGCGCCGTCGGCCAGAACATCTTCACCCCAAGCGATATCCTCGACACCGCGCTGATCGTCGACGACCGTCCCTACGCCGGCTGGCTTTACGGCGAGATCGGGCTTTCGGTGCTCGACGGCCGGGTGCGCGACAGCGCCGTTCTCTCCCTGGGGGTGGTCGGCCCGGCCTCGCTGGCCAAGGATACCCAGCGCTGGTGGCACGGCGTGATCGGGGTCGAAAAGCCCGAGGGTTGGGCCAATCAATTGCATAACGAGCCGGCGATCCTGTTCCTGTTCGAGCGAGAATGGCTGACCCGCCGGCCGCTGATCGAGGATAAGCTCTATGTCGATTTCTCGCCGCGGGCCGGCTTTGCCCTCGGCAACGTATTCGATTATCTGGCTCTCGGCGGCATGATCCGCCTGGGGCCCAATCTGCCGCGTGACTTCGGGGTGCCGCGCATCCGCCCCAGCCTGCCGGGCTCCGGCCTTTTTTCGCCGCCCGCTCATGGTATCGACTGGTATCTCTTCGCCGGCGGTGAAGCGCGCCTGGTGGCCCGAAATATTTTCCTCGATGGCAATACGTTTACCTCGAGCCACAGCGTCGATAAAAAACCGCTGGTCTTCGACGCCCAAATCGGTGCGGCGCTGACCTTGAACTTGTCCGGCACGCCACTGCGTTTTTCCTACGCCCTGGTGTTCCGCTCGAAGGAGTTCAAGGGCCAGACCGAGGCCAACGTGTTCGGCTCGATCAGCGCCTCGGTGCAGTTTTAAGTTTCCCTCTCGCCCTGCCGTTCTCGGCCGCAGCCCCCTGCCCCGAATTGCTGGCCGCCGCCGGCCCAAATTCGGCCCTCGGTAGCCATCCCCCCGCCACCCTGCTACCATCGGGGGAACAACTTCTTTGATGGGTCAGGGATATGAAAGAAGGCATATCGAAAGAAGAAACGGCGTTTTACGACCTTGTGGGAGCGCTTGAAAGGGCGGGCTGGCAAGTTGGGCCGGAAACTCGCGACCTGAACGATCAACGCATGGACGCTGAGATCTCGCATAAATCGCTGCGCGAGGATTTGATGCCGGTCATGCTCGAAGCGACGGCGCTGTCGCGGAGGGCGGGCTTATCGCGGGTTCAACAGACACTTGTAAATTTGCGAAAATCTGGCACACCATCCGGGGTTCTCGGCGTCGTCGTAAATGTTGGCGGTAAAGACCGAAATATTGCAACGGGCGATCTCCAGTGGGGTCTCTTTCATCGGGATTTGCTGGCAGATGGTCCAAGAACATTCTCTGCACCCGTTTCCGAATTGGCATACATGATGATGCGGCCGTTGACGTTTCGCGCGGCGCGGCCGCAGGTTTGGATTAGGCTGGTCTCCGAGCGCAGGAAGCCTTCCTTGTCTGCATCCAAGATCCCCACGAGCGATACCTCCGGAAGATCGAG
>JADFIA010000043.1 GCA_022566895.1 Pseudomonadota bacterium | reverse complement strand
GTTTTACGAGCAGCTTCTGCCACCGCCTCCCTTTACCAAGGCTCGCGTCCGGACCCTCATCCGCTTGGCCCAGGCCATCCCGGCAACCCTCGACGCGGCGCTCGATAATCTCGACGATATCCGCGGCCCCTTCGCGCGCGCCTCAGCAGGCGTGCTTCTCAATATCGACACGCAGTTGGCAGCGGTCGCCGCGGCGCTGGCGCCCCATCTGGAGCCCGAGGATGCGAAAGCAATGACCGTAGCGCTGAGCCGCGCCGGCAGCAGATTGCTTCGTTTCGGCCAACGGCTCAGCGCCCCCAGCATGCCCTTTCCTGAAGGGACCGCTGTGGGCCGCGCAGCTTACGAATTTTTCTTGCGCGAAGTGGCGCTCTATCCTTTCACACCCGAAGACCTTCTGACCATGGGCCGTCAGGAGTGGAACCGCGCGGTCGCTTTCGAAGCCTACGAGTTCGGTCGCAACAAGGATGTACCGGAACTGCCGATTTTCCCGACCATCGAGGCCCAGATTGAACGCGCCAACCAGGACGAAATCGATATCCGGGAATTTCTCGAAGCCAACGATATTGCGACCGTGCCGAGCTGGCTCAAGCACTATGTTTATGCCCCCATGCCCGACTATCTGGCGCCGATCTCCTGGCTCGGGGTCAACACCGATCAGACCTCGGAGAACCGCCTCGATGCGGACAGCACCCACTACACCTATCCTCCGTCGCCCGATCTCGGTTATTTCTGGCTCTCGGCGGCCAAGGATCCCCGCCCCCTGATCGTCCACGAGGGTGTACCCGGCCACTATTTCCAGCTGGCAATCTCCTGGGCTCACGAGAACCCGATCCGGCGCCGCTACTATGATTCCGGGCCCAACGAGGGCATCGGCTTTTACGTCGAGGAGATGATGCTGCAGGCTGGGCTGTTCGCCGACAGCCCCAAATCCCGCGAGATCATTTACAGCTATATGCGCCTACGGGCGCTGCGGGTCGAAGTGGACGTCAAGCTGGCGCTCGGCGAATTTACCCTGGATCAAGCGGCGGATTACTTGGAAAAAGCGGTGCCGATGGACCGCGCGACGGCGGTACAGGAAGCCGCCTTTTTCGCCGCCACCCCCGGTCAGGCGATCACCTATCAGATCGGCAAGCTGCAGATCATGGATTTCCTGACCCGGGTCCGGGCCGCCAAGGGCAAGGCCTTCGCTCTGCGCAAGGCGCATGATTTTCTGATCAAGAACGGTAACGTGCCGATCGCCCTGCTGGCGGCCGAGTATTTGGCCGAGGAGTAAGCCGACCCTGCCCCCACTTCAGCCGATCTTGCGGATGATGGCCATCGCCGTATCGTGCAGCATCTTCGAAACGTTGGAGATCGTCTGCAGTGTTTGCTGTTGCTTTTGAAGCATGTTCTGGAGGTCGATATTGGCCAGCTGCGCGTCGTCGCCGGCGGCCGACAGCTTTTGCTCCCATTTGACGATTTCAGCGTCGATGCGCGTGGCCACCGCGCGGATCGTTTCGATGGATTCACGGTGCGCCACGGCCCGCTCCTTATGGCGCAGGCGCTCTGAGGAGCGCTGGTACTCACGCCGCTGCCGCGCCGCCTTCTCGGCCGTTCTGCGGCGCATCTGCGGGCGCTGGTTCTGGTCGACCAGTTCCTTCAGCTCGGCGCTTGCCGTGCGCATTTGTGCAAGCAGGGTTTGCGCTTCGGCCTTGGTGTTCGTGGGTTTGGCCAATAGCCGGTGCTCGAAGGTCATATTCCCGACCATGCTCGGCGCTTTTTGCGGCTGCGTCTGAACTTTTTCGGCCGCTTGCGCGGCCACCACCGGAGTTGTGGCCCAGACGAGACCCAGGAAGACCGCCGTGCAGAGCGATATTACTTTAATGCTGGTTTTCACGATGCGCCTCCAAAGGCCTTATGACGTGACGGAGCTTGCCGGAACATATGCCCGCGAATGGTGGCAAAATTAAGCCTCGGTACGCCCTTGTGGTGCGCTCTTGGCTTCAGATGACTCGGCTCGTAATTCGTGATAATATGATGTGGTTGGATAAGGAAAAATGCTCAGCTTTGTTCGATTCTATCTTCGGTTTGTGCGCGCCAAGCTTGGCGCGACGGCGATCGAGTATGGCTTTCTGGCCGCTCTGATCGCGATTGCGATGCTGGGGGCTCTTACCATGCTGGGCGACAGCCTGGTGACGATATTTGACGGTGTCACCAGCGACGTTGTGGCCGCCCAGGCCGCCGCCAGCGGCGTTGAAGGTAATTGCGGCGACGGCGAAGGCGCAGGCAACGCCGAATGCGAGAATAAATAGGCCGGCCCGTTTTTGCCGCAAGATCCCGACTATTGAGGAAAACTTGGTGAGCCCGACAGGGATCGAACCTGTGACCTACTGATTAAAAGTCAGTTGCTCTACCAACTGAGCTACGGGCCCGCGTGAGAAATGTGGCCGCACATTATGGTCTGGGCCCTTACCGGTCAAGCGCTAATGGCGCCACGAACGCGCTCCTGCGCCTTTCTCAAACAGCGCTCCAACCCGGGTCAAAAAAGGGGCCGGCCGCGCTTCACAGGAAGAAGGGGATTGGGCCGGCCGGGCGCTGGCTGCGCCGTACTGATGCGAGGCGCCGATTCTCTTACCGCTCGGTTCTTGTCGTCGTTCTCCGCCGCCTTGTCTCGATCCACTCGCCAACATTTAAGATCACAATTGCGGGTCTTATATCGCCCCTGTCAGGGAATCCTCGCTGTCGTGCTCGGCGCTCACGCCCTTTACCTAGCAACCACCGTGCCAGAATCGAAAAGTCATGTTTTTCAAAGGTTTGGGAGCAGGCTTTGCCACAAGGCATCGACCAATGTGTCCGTTGGCGGACAGCAGCTGTTCACCGGCGGACAGTGCACACAGTTTTGGTCCCCCTGCGGTCGGCTGCGGGCGCCCGGCCCTTTTAAAGCCACGATCGGCGGGGTAATCTCGCTTCATCGACGGAAGGAGCCGCGTTTGCGCCATCATATTCTCCCGGTCCTCGGCTTGGCCGCCACTCTGCTCATATCGGCTGGGGCGGCTGCCGCCGAATTCGAATCGAACCCCTGTTGGACCGCGATGAACCGCAATCTCGAGATCCAATGCGGCTATCTTCTCGTACCCGAAGTGCGGTCGGATCCTGACTCGCGCCTTTTGCGCCTGCCGGTGGTGATTTTCAAGGGCCGGCAGCCAGACGCCGAGGCCGGGGGTAAACCGGAGCCGATCCTGATCCTGAACGGCGGACCGGGCGGCAGCAACTGGGTGCACAGCGCTCAATTCCTGCCCCTGTGGCGGCCCTTTGTGAAGGCCCTTCAGATTCCAGCTTCACGCGACGTCATTCTGTTCTCCCAGCGCGGCACTGATAATCCACAAGCCAATCCGGTCGAGTGTCCGGTGTTCGACGAGCCCGAGTACTATCTCGGCATCGCCAAGCGGCGGGGCGGGCAGACCGACTGGCGGGCCAAGCTGGTGAACGGTATCACGGAATGCCGCAAGGCCCTTGAAGCGGCTGGTTATCCCTTTGCCGCCTATTCCAGCCTGGCCAATATCGAGGACGTCAGGGACCTGCGTTCAGCGTTGGCTCTTGATCGGCTGGCCATCTATGGGGTCTCCTACGGCAGCCGACTGGCCGTCGAGCTGGCCCGTCACGCCGGCGCCGGCCTGACCCGGCTGATCCTCGACAGCCCCTCAACTCCCGAGGGCGATTACACCTTTCGCCAGGTTGAAAACCTGCTGGCCGCGATTCATCAGCTCGAAGACATCTGCGGACGCAACAAACTGTGCCGGCGTCACAGGTTCGTTGAAAAGAATCTTATGAGGCTGATCAAAAGGTTGGACAAAAGGCCACGCGAAATCCGCATCCGCTCGCAGGTTGGCGGCGGCAAGGCGCGGCGGCTTTACCTGAAGGTCGATTCGGCGGTCCTGGTCGATGTTCTCTTTTTTAGTTTCTATTTTCCGGATCGCATCGCGATGGTGCCCAGGGCCCTTAGCAACGCCATCGCCAATGATTTCGAGTTATTGACCCGGCTGGCTGGTCAGGCCTATTTCTTCGATACCGGGATCAATTACGTGACCAACACCTCGGTTTTTTGCCAGGATACGCCCAGCGCACGGCCCAGCGCCGCGATCCGCCACGAATTGAAGACCTATCCGGCCTTCCGGCGCTACCTGGAACATGGCTTGTGGCTCAATGAGACGGTTTGCCCGATGTGGCTGCCCGGGGCCGAGGTGCACGCGGATTTGACCCCCCGGCCGATGGCCATTCCAACCCTCATACTCTCCGGTGGCATGGATCCGGTGACCCCGCTGCCGGCCGCCCGCTCGCTGCTGAAAACCCTACCCGAAGCCAGCATCATCTTCGAGGCCTCGGCGACCCACGGGGCGCTGCCGCAAAGCGAATGCATGCGCAAAGAGGTGGCGGCTTTTTTGAGGGCTGAGGCGGTCTCCGATAAGACCTGCTAGGATGCTTTGGGCGAGCCAAGGGCGCCGAGAAAATCAGACGCAAAATCATCCAGCCGACTTTCGCTGATCGCCGCGCGCAGGCCAGCCATCAGGTCCTGATAGAAGTGCAGATTGTGGAGGCTCAAAAGCATCGGCGCCAAAATCTCCTGGGCCCGCACCAGATGATGCAGATAGGCGCGGCTATATTCGGTGCAAGTGGCGCAGCCGCAGTCCGCATCGAGAGGCGCCGGGTCGTCGCGGTGTCGGGCATTCTTGAGATTTAAGGGCCCGGTCCTGGTGAAAGCCTGAGCCGTGCGGCCCGAACGGGTCGGCAGCACGCAATCGAACATATCGACGCCGCGCCTGACGGCGCCAATAAGATCGTCCGGCTTGCCGACCCCCATCAGATAGCGCGGTTTACCGGTTGCCAGTTCCGGGATCGTGGCCTCGAGCACCTCGAACATCGCCGCCTGCCCCTCGCCGACCGCCAGGCCGCCGATCGCCAAACCGTCAAAGCCGATCTCCTGCAAGGTTGCCGCCGATCGCTTGCGCAAATCCCCATAAGTGCCACCCTGGACAATGCCGAACAGCGCCGCCTTCGCCGCGTGATCGGCCCCGGCCTCGAAGGCCGTCTTTGAACGCTCGGCCCAGCCCATCGATAATTCCATCGAGGCTTGGGCCTCGTCGTGGCTGGCCGGGAATGGCGTACATTCATCCAGGACCATGACGATATCGGCGCCTAACAGCCGCTGCACCTCGATCGCCCGTTCAGGGCTCAGCATATGTTCGGCCCCGTCGATATGGGACTGGAAGACGACCCCGTCCGGGTTGATCTGGCGAAGCTTGGCCAACGAATAGACCTGATAGCCGCCGCTGTCGGTCAAAATCGGATGCGGCCAGTTCATAAACTTATGCAGCCCGCCCAACCGGGCGATCCGCTCGGCCCCGGGCCGCAGCATCAGATGATAGACATTGGCCAGGATTATCTCCGCCCCGGTCTGCTTGACCGCCCCCGGCAGCATCGCCTTGACGGATGCTGCTGTGCCGACCGGCATGAAGGCCGGTGTCCTGATCTCGCCGCGCGCCATGGTGATACGGCCGGTCCGGGCGGCGCCGTCCGTGGCTTCGATGTCAAACGAAAAGCGGCTCATCGGACCCCCTCGTGCGGGTAAAGAAGACAGGCGTCGCCATAGGAATAGAAGCGGTAAGCGCTGTCAATGGCGTGGGCGTAGGCTTCCCGCATGGTCCCCAGCCCCGAAAAAGCAGCCACCAGCATGAACAGGGTCGAGCACGGCAAATGAAAATTGGTCAGCAAAAGATCGGTGGCCCTGAAGGTATAGCCCGGCGCGATAAAGATATCGGTCGATCCGGCAAAGGGCCGTATGTGCCCTTGTTTGTCGGCTGCCGTCTCGAGAAGCCGCAGCGCCGTCGTGCCCACGGCGACGATGCGCCCGCCCTCGGCCCGGGCGGTATTGATCGCCTCGGCGGTGGTGGCGGTGATTTCCCCCCATTCGGCGTGCATCACGTGATCGGCCGTATCCTCGACCCTGACCGGCAGGAAGGTCCCGGCCCCCACGTGGAGGGTCAGGAAAGCCGAAGCGATCCGCCGCCCGGCCAGGGCTTCGAGAAGCCCGGGTGTGAAATGCAGACCGGCCGTGGGCGCCGCGACCGCCCCTTCATGGGCCGCAAAGATGGTCTGGTAATCCTCGAAGTCGCTGGCATCCACCAGCCGCTTGCCGGCAATATAGGGCGGCAACGGCATTTCACCCTGTTCGGCCAGCTGCTTCATGAAGCCGCCCTCGTCGGCCCTGAACCTCAAGACCACCTCGCCGCCGCGGCGTTTTTCCACCACTTCGGCGACCAGCGTACCGAAGCTGATGATATCGGCCGGATGCAGTCTCTTGGCCGGCTTGGCAAAGGCGCTCCAGGTGGTGCCGGCGATCTTTTGGTGGAGCGTGATCTGGACCTTGGCGCGGCCCCGCCGGCCGTGCAAGCGGGCCGGAATGACGCGTGTATCGTTGAACACCAGAATGTCACCCGGCGATAACAGATCCGGAAGTTCGGGCAGCCGATGGTCGCCGAAATTCGCGCCGGGCCTTACCACAAGCAACCGGGCGCTGTCGCGCGGCCGGGCCGGGCGCAGGGCGATGCGTTCGAGCGGTAAATCAAAATCAAATTCGGAGACCTTCATCGGGCCGCCATTCCAAGCCTTTAGGGCAGCTTCACGTCGGCGGCCACCTGCATCGAGACGATATGGCCACGCAAATCCTCGGGCACCACGCCACCGGTCGAACGTTCGCCACGCGCTAACGCGTCAACAAACTCCATGCCGGCGATGACCCGGCCCCAGGCGGTGTATTGGCCGTCCAGATGCGAGGCCGTATCGAGCATGATAAAAAACTGGCTGTCGGCGCTGTTCGGATCCTCGGCGCGGGCCGTCGAGACGACGCCACGGACGTGCGGCACATCGTTAAATTCGGCATCGATACTGACCCCCGAGCCGCCGGAGCCGGTGCCCGTCGGATCACCTGTCTGGGCCATGAAACCCTCGATCACCCGGTGAAAGACGATGCTGTCATAAAACCCCTGGCGAGCCAGCTCCTTAAAGCGGGCCACGTGATTGGGCGCCTTGTCGGGCATCAATTCGATGATCACCGGGCCGCCGGTCGACAGGATCAGCGTCAAATGATTTTCGAGATCTTTTCCTTCCGCCTTCAGGACGGCTACGGCTTCGACCATTTTAAACTCCCATCCTTCCTGTGTAAGAACCATTTTTGGTGGTTGCGGTTGAGGGCGCTGCGCGGCCCAATAATTCGCTGCGACGAAGACCGCAACGCCTGAGATTACGATCAAGGCGATCGCCACGATTTTTTTCGTTTCCATGCGATTTGTTTCCTCGCTGGTGCATTGTATCTGGCCGGATTGGGCCGGCTTTTTTTACTGCTTCCGTCGTTCTTTGATCCGCCGAACCACTTCGGCCGCAATCGCTGGGCTGACGAAAGGTCCTATCTCGCCGCCGTAGACGGCGATTTCCTTGACCAGCCGCGAAGCGATGGGCTGCAGCTTGGCGTCGGCCATCAAAAAGACTGTCTCGATCTCGGGATTAAGCGAGGCGTTCATGCCGGCCATCTGGAACTCGTATTCGAAGTCCGAGACAGCGCGTAACCCCCGGATGATCATGTGGGCGCCCACTTCCTGCGCAAAATGCATCAACAGGATCTCAAAGCCCCGGACCTCGATCTCGGTCCCTAATGCGGTGGCCAAGGAAGCGGTTTCACGTTCGACTTGGGCGACCCGCTGTGCGAGCGGAAAAAGGGGCTCCTTTTCCGGATTGGTGGAAATGCCGATGACCAGGCGGTCGACAAGCTTCAGGCCGCGCGAGACGATATCCATATGCCCGAGCGTGATTGGATCGAATGTGCCGGGATAAATGCCTACTTTCTGCGCCATTTCATGCCCGTCCTTCCTGCCCCTGTTCGCGGCCCCACACAGTCTACCATCGGATCATAAAAGGCAAGGGCTCCGTAGCGCATTTTGGCCTCAAGACAACTCGCGTGATATTTCATGCTTTTCAATAACTTAGAAGTTCTTCTTCAGACGATTTATGGGATGAAAGCGGGCTGTTATTTCTTCGATTTCCGCTTTTTCGAGGTGGTCTTGGTGGCTTCCTTGGCGTTCGGTTTCGGGGCCTTTTCTGGGGCCTTTTCTGGCGCCTTTTCCTGGGCCGCCGGCTCTTTTGACGCAGGCTTGGGCGCTGTCTCTTGGCGCGGCGGCTCCGGTGGCCTCCCGGCCTCACCTTCGCTGGCCTCGGCCGCAGTCTGGTCGGCCGGCGGAACATCGACTTCGGGGCCCTCTCCGCCCGCTTCACCTGCTGCGCCCTCTTGGTCCTCTTCGAAAACGCCAGCCTCGTCTTCTTCATCGGTTTCGCCAAGCTTGGCCACCGAGACCAGCTTTTCGCCCTCGGCAATGTTGAAGAGGGTGACCCCTTGGGTCGAACGGGCGGCGATCCGGACATCGAAAATCGGCGTGCGGATAATCTTGCCCTGGTCGGTAACCATCATGATCTGATCGCCTTCCTCGACCGGGAATGAGCCGACCACATTGCCGTTACGCTTGGAGGTCTGAATATTGACCACGCCCCGGTTGCCCCGGTTCATGGTCCGATATTCGTGTGATGAGGTGCGTTTGCCGTAGCCATTTACGGTCACCGAGAGGATAAACTCCTCGGCTGCGGCCAGCTCTTCCATGCGTTCGGCAGAAAGTTCCGGCTCCTGCGGCTCGCTTTTCCAAGACGCCGCCTTGAGGTACTGGGTCCGCTCCTCGACCGTACCGATCTGGCCCTTAAGGATCGACATCGAGATCACGCGGTCGCCCTTGGCCAGTCGCATGCCCCGAACGCCGGTCGCGGTACGGCCCTTGAACTGGCGCACCGCCGGGACCGCGAAGCGGATCGCCCGGCCCGAGCGCGAAGCCAGCAAGACATCGTCGCCCTCCTGGCACAGGGCAACGCTGTTCAGGCGGTCGTTCGAACCCTTGTCGAAGCGGATGGCAATCTTGCCGTTGGAGCGGATATTCGTAAAATCAGCCATGCTGTTGCGACGCACCTTGCCGCGAACGGTGGCGAACATGACATTGAGTTCGCCCCAGCTTTCCTCATCCTCGGGGAGCGGCAGAATGGTCGAGATGGTCTCCTCCTGTTGCAAGGGCAAAATATTGATTATCGCCTTGCCCTTGGAGGTCGGCGTACCCAAGGGCAGCTTCCAGACCTTCAATTTGTAGACCAGCCCCAAGGAGGAGAAAAACAGCACCGGCGTATGGGTTGAAGTCACAAAGACGGTGGTCAGCACATCCTCTTCTTTGGTCAACATGCCAGCCCGGCCTTTGCCGCCGCGCCGCTGGGCCCTGTAGGTCGATAAGGACACCCTTTTGACGTAGCCGGAGTGGGTCACGGTGACCACCATATCCTCGCGCTGAATCAGGTCCTCGTCGTCGATATCGGAGGGATCCGCTTCGGTAATTACGGTGCGGCGCGGATTGGCAAACTCTTCCTTCACCTCGATCAATTCGGTGCGCAGGATACCCATCAACTTGCGGCGATCGGTCAGGGTCTCGAAATAGTCCTGTATATCGACCGCCAGGCCCTCGAGTTCCTTGCCGATCTCGCCACGCCCAAGGCCGGTTAGCCGGTGCAGCCGCAGCTCAAGGATCGCCCCCACCTGCTGGTCCGAAAGCTGATAGCGGCCCTTGACGATCTTGTCCCGCGGATCCTTGATCAGCTCGAGAAAGGAAGCAATGTCCTTGGCCGCCCATTTGCGGGCCAGTAGCTTGGCCTTGGCCTGAGCCGGATCCGGAGCGTCGCGGATAATCTTGACCACGGTGTCAATGTTGGCCACCGCAATCACCAAACCGACCAACATATGGGCCCGGTCGCGGGCCTTGCGGAGCAAGAACTTCGTGCGCCGCGTGATGACCTGGCGGCGGAAGCGGATAAAGGATTCGAGGATGACCCGCAGGCCCATCTGCCCCGGCTTGCCACCGTCGAGGGCCAGCATATTGATGCCGAAACTGGTCTGAAGCTGGGTGAAGCGATAGAGCTGGTTGAGGACCACATCGAGGACCGCATCGCGCTTCAGCTCGATTACGATCCGCACGCCATCGCGGTCCGACTCGTCGCGCAGATCGGAGATTCCCTCGACCCTTTTATCGCGCACCGTGGCGGCGATCTTTTCAACCAGGCTGGATTTATTGACCTGGAAGGGCACTTCGGTAACGATAATCGCCCGGCGATCCTTGCGCACTTCTTCTTCGTGGGTCTTGGAACGGATAGTGATCGAGCCGCGGCCGGTCTCGAAGGCCTGGTCGATGCCGCTGCGGCCGAGGATTATGGCCCCGGTCGGAAAATCCGGTCCGGAAATATGCTTTAGCAAATCTTCCGTTGCCAGTTCCGGGTCGTCCACCAGGGCGCAAGTGGCATCGATCACTTCGCCCAGGTTATGCGGCGGAATGTTGGTGGCCATACCCACGGCGATGCCGCTGGCCCCGTTCACCAGAAGATTGGGGAAGCGCGCCGGCAGAACCACCGGTTCGCTTTCGGAGGCGTCGTAGTTCTCCCGAAAATCGACCGTGTCCTTGTTGAGGTCGGCCAGCAGCCACCCCGCAACCTTGGCCATCCTGGCCTCGGTATAACGCATCGCCGCCGGCGGATCGCCGTCCATCGAGCCAAAGTTTCCCTGGCCATCGATCAACGGCAGACGCATCGAAAATCCCTGGGCCATGCGGACCAACGCGTCGTAGATCGACGTGTCGCCATGCGGGTGATATTTGCCCATCACTTCGCCGACGATTCTGGCGCATTTGCGAAACGGTTTATTGGGCTCATAGCCGCTCTCGAACATCGAGTAGAGAATGCGCCTGTGAACCGGCTTCAGACCGTCCCGGACGTCGGGCAAGGCTCGCGACACGATAACACTCATCGCATAGTCGAGATAGGAGGTTTCCATCTCCTTCTCGATGGTTACCGGCTGGATGTTTTCCTCTGGCGGATCCTGGGCTATTTCTTCGTTCAAAACTGCGGCCTTTTTGGCGGGCTTTTTTCAATGAAATCAGGGAGTTACCGGTTGCCCTCTCCCTCGCTAAAGGCCCGGCACGAGATACGGTGTTTTGGCTGCCCCATTCATACCAATTCAGGTGGTTTTGAGCAAGCAAAAGGGGGGCAAAAAGCCCCCTTTTTTAGGCCCGGTCCCGACCCTTGCCTGGGGCCAAAAAAGAGCCTCTAATCGAACAAGCCGTCCTTGTAACGATAGCTCAGTGTGACCGCCCCGTCAGCCGGAATTTCGATCCGCCAGAGGGCCGTGCGATCATTTTCCTTTTCGTGCTTTGCACTGTCGCTCAGCATCTCCCATTTGCCGTCGAATTCCTTCAAATAGACCACCTCGACGGCCGCCTTGCGGGCGTTCTTCAAGGTCACTTCCATCTCAACCTCATAGGTACAGCGCAAACGCTTTGCCACCTCGCGGCACTGGGAATCGAAATAGGTCCGCTTGTGGGAGAAGGTAACGTCGAAGGCCTGGCCGAGCATAAACCACTGACCGCGATCGACCGGCAGATTGCGCACCCGGTCTTCACCCACAAACTGGGCGTTGCCGTCCATGTCGTCCATATAAAAGCGCATGATCCCTTGCGGCATCGGCACACCCAGCCCGGCCTTTTCGGTATTCTCGAGGCGGATGCGGACCTCGGCGTTCTCGAACTGGTCGGGGCCGGATCCCCAATCGCCCCATTTGTACATGCGGTATTCCTTGGACACCAGAACCTCGCCGGCATGGAACAAGGCGACCTGTTTTTGCTGGTTGTGCTTGATTGTTGTGCGCTCGGGAATCGTATAGAGGTGATAGTCCCCCAACTGCTCTTGGCGGGCCGCCTGCTCCAATGATTGTGTCTTGACCCCGGCCGGCGCCCGGGCGAGTTGCCGGCGGTCACGGATCCGGTTGACGTCGCCGGCCACGAGTTTCAATTCGGCGTTGTTATAGGCTACCCCCGAGCGGTTATTGAGCGTGATCCAGGCCTGGAGGTTGAGCTTTTTGGCGTCCTTGTCCAACTGCCCGACATAGTCGGCCCGCCAAGCGATACCGGAAGTCAGATAGGTCAGCTGCACTTCGTCTTCGAAGGCCTTTACGGCTTCCAAGGTCATCGAAAGGGTCGGTACGGCCCGCAGGTTCGGCGGTATTTTATCAAAGACGATCCTTCCGGGCAGGCCGGCGGCGCTCAAAATCTCGATACGATCGCCGATTTTCAGGATCGCCCCGCCTTCGGCCGCCAAGACCATCGCCTCCTCGATGGTATCCTCGCCGGTCGAGGGATGGGTGCGGTAGATGCGCACAGTTTGGCCGACCGCCTTTGAAAGCAGCTTGGCCGGGGTGAGAAGATCGTAGTCAAAGTTCTGCTCGATCAGTCGCAAGCCTGGGGCCTCAAACAAGGTGGTTGCAGGTTGAATCTGGGCCGCGACGCCGCCAAAATGGACTCGGCTGACGCCTTTTGCAAGCACCAGCCGACGGCGGTCGCGCACCTGCGCCAAGCCCTGATTGTAAATCGTAATCGCCAGATCGGTCTGATCCGAGGCCGAAAGGTTGACTTCCTCCGCGGCCCGGGCGGTGCCGCTGCCAAGCATCAGCGCCAGTAGGACAGCGGCGGTGGTGGCCGTTAAGTGGGGCTTTGACATGATCTTCTCCTTTATCAATTCCTTTTGGCCCTGCCCGATGTGATGATTGGCGGCTCGGGGATTGCTGATTGCGCCGGCAAAATAACGCATAGGCTCACGGTCGGCAGGGCCATGGGTGGGCGGCGCACGGATTATCCTTGGCTCGTTTTGGCTCGCCAACCTATCAGCCAAGCGTGGCCAAAAGAAGAAATCCGGGGCCGCCTGTGCCTAAATGGTATCAAGGGCTGCATTGAGATCGGCGATCAGATCATCAACCGCTTCGATGCCGATCGACAGGCGCAACAGATCCTCGGGCACCCGGCTGGTCTCGCCCTCGACCGTCTTGCGGTGCTCAATCAAGCTCTCAACCCCACCCAGGGAGGTCGCAGGTAAAAACAGCCGGGTCGAAGTGGCGACCTTCAAGGCCGCCGCCGCGCCGCCCTTGACCCGCACCGACAGCATGGCCGTAAAGCCCGCCCCCTCGTCCCATTCCTCGAGCGCCGTCTGATGCCCGGGATGATCCGGCAGCCCGGGATAAAGCACCTGCGCGATCTTGGCATGGGCGGACATCGCCTCGGCGATGGCCAAGGCGTTGTCGGCCGCCGCCGGAACCCTCAGGGCCATCGTGCGCATGCCGCGCAAGAGAAGCCAGGCCTCAAACGGCCCCAGGATGGCGCCCGAGCGGTAGCGTACGCCTTTGATCTGCCGCCAGTCCTCGTCGTCGGCCGCGGCGATCAGAATTCCGGCCACCACGTCGCTGTGACCGTTCAGATATTTGGTGCCCGAATGCATGACGATATCGGCCCCCAGTTCGATCGGCCGGCAGACCAGGGGCGTCAGCACCGTGGCGTCGACCACCAGCCTGCCGCCGGCTTGGTGGGTCAGGCGGGCGGCTTGCTTGATGCTGGTCACTTCCCAGGTCGGATTGGCCGGGCTTTCGAGCCAGACCATGCGCACCGGCCCCTCGCCGATCGCCGCTTCAAGGCTCTGGTGATCACCCGGCAGATAGCTGCGGGCCTCAAAGCCGACCCGCTCGGCCTCGCGTTCAATCCAGTGCAGTACCCCGAAATAGCCGGTCTCGGGATAGACAATCACGTCGCCGCCTTGGATGGTTGCGAGCACCGCCGACATGGCCGCCAAGCCGGACGAGAACAGGGCCGCGTCGGCGCCGCCTTCCAGGGTGCACATCAAGGCCTCGACAAGCTCGAAGCCGGGATTGTCGTCGCGCCCATAGAGGCGTTCCCCGGGCAACTCATAATTGTGATCGCGGATATAGGTGGTCGACAAGCGCAGCGGCGGCACCACACCACCGACCTCCCCATCCTTGGCCTGGCCGGCCTTGGCCAAAAGCGTTCGGAACCGCTGGTCGGTGGATTTGCCCGTCATATTCCGCGTTGCCGTGTCTAGAAGGGAATCTCGTCGTCCAGATCGTCCGCCCCGCCCTTGTCCGGAGCCGGAGCATCGCTCACCTCGGGGCTCGGCGGATCGGCCGTAAAGCCGCCCTCGCTGCTCCTCGAATCGAGCATCACCATCTCGCCGCGGAAACGCTGCAAGACCACTTCGGTGGTATAGCGATCCTGGCCCGACTGGTCGGTCCATTTGCGGGTCTGCAACTGGCCCTCGAGGTAAACCTTCGAGCCTTTTTTAAGGTACTGCTCGGCCACCTTGGCCAGGTTGGGATTGAAAATCACCACCCGGTGCCATTCGGTTTTTTCGCGCCGCTCGCCCGAGGCCTTGTCGCGCCAACTCTCGGAGGTGGCAACCGACAGGTTGCAAACCGGGTCACCGGAATTAAGCATGCGGATTTCGGGATCCCGCCCCAGATTGCCGATCAGGGTGACTTTGTTGAGGCTTCCGGCCATGATTTTAGCTCCTTGGTTTTGGGATTTCCGCTTTTGCCGGGCCGCGCCCGCGGCACGAAGGTAGGGCAATCGCCACGCCCCTCCAAGGAGAATCTTGGGCCTTAAGCGGTTTTTTCTGACCCAAGGAATGCCGTCCCGGGTTTTTGTCTCAATTGGCCCACAATTCGCCGAAAC
>JADFIA010000079.1 GCA_022566895.1 Pseudomonadota bacterium | reverse complement strand
ATCTGGCTCGTCCAAGTATTCTTTCCACGTTAATCCCAGCATAAACATAAGTCCTCCTGCCGCTAGCAACACCTGAACTATGATTTTTCTGGACAAGCTGTCAGTTGCCTCGATTCTGCAATTGCTGCCTTTCGCCCTGGCCCACCTGGTAAGGCGATCAGCTCGAATGCGGTTTCTATATTTTTCCGCATCATCGAACGGAAAGCTGGCCTTGGCCTTCTTCCAACGCCTTGCATTGATCAAAGGCGAAGAAGCCGACTATGCCTATACCGACGTGCTCGATGTAAATGGAGCTCTCGCCGGGGAGCGCGCGGTGATCATGGACTCATTGGACCTGTGTAACCAAGCCCGTTCCGAGCTGTTTGAAAAGAACCGGCTGGTCGCGATGCTGGCCCAGATCGATGGCATAGACGACCTGACCATGACCACAAATGGCTACCTGCTTCCACAGAAGGCCCGAGCTCTCAAGGACGCCGGGCTGGCCGAGATATGGCCCCACATCTGGCCCCTGGTGATCATCCTGGTGGTGGTAATGACGATCGCCCTGCGGCGCTACAAGGCAACGCTGGATTAGGGACCTAAAACCTCAGGTCGTTTGGCCGCAAGATTGCCTCGGATCTTGGGCCCACTTCAGCGGCTCCGGCAGGTCGCCTAGCGGTGCATATTCGATATGCAAAACCCGCCTCGGCAGCAGGTTTCTTGAGCGTGCCGATGAATGCAGCAACAACGGCGACATAACCAATAGATCGCCGGAGTCGCAATGGACCGGAAAAGCTACCGGCCGATCGATTGTCGCCCCGATGAGTTTTCTTATGTCTTGCCGCTTAATACGCCCCAGTTTCTGGGAGCCACGTAAAACAATCAAGCCACCGTTATTGGGTCCGCTTTCATCCAAATGAAAACGAATGGTTACCATCGACTGAAGCAATGAAAGGGGCGCTTCGGCGTGGCAGGCACCGGCCTTGGAAGTCCAGTTTGCAAATCCGCCGGCCTGTTCACGGGATTTCAGAGCAACCGTCAGGTCCTGATGCCACGGCACAAACCAGTTCTTCCCGGGGACCTTATCAAAGAAGATGCTCTTGACCGGCGAAACGGTCCGCGACGCAAAAAAGGAAGCGGTGTTCTCGGCCTCAGCCTCGGCAAGAATGCCGCGGATCTTCGGCAACAACAAGAGAACATTTCTGAGGCCATGACTGGCTTCTCGGCCAGCCATAAAGCAGGCCAACGATTCCCCAATAGCATCGATCTGGGGGGTGGAAAGATAATTTTTTAGAACAACGAATCCGTTGTCACGGAATTCCGCCAATTCTTGGGACCGTCGCGGCATGCTTGCCTCTTATCCGTCGCCTATGATCTCCCAAGAGCCGTCGCCGGCTTTACAGGCTCTGATCGACTCTTCGATCTCGGCATCCTTGGACTTGAGTTCGTACTTGAGATCCCGGCAGGTTGAGCTGGCCGAGACTCTATCGACGACCTGCTGGTCGCCCAGCGCTGAGAGGTCGATGCCGCGCTCGGCAAAATAGGCCGAAACCGCGGCGTCGTCCGCGTCATCAAGGTCGATCGCCTGGCGCATCGTCGGTTCTCGCGAGGCGAGGGCAAAATCGTCGGTTCCGGCGGTCAAATCCGTTGCCGCAACATATCCGATCGCGATGCCGTCGCGCTCCACATATACCCAGTTCTTGCCGGGCACTGCGCCGATGACCCAGAGCCCAGTTCCCCGTTCAAGCTCGAGCAGGATGCGGCCACCGATGGCCGGTGACGAAAGGACGTAGGCGGTGTTGCTACTGACTTCATAGGGCGCACCGATGATGTCGAGCGCGTCCGGAGCTTCGACATCCTTGAAGCGGACAAAAGCCACCTGGCGGATCATGCTATCGGTTGCCTGTGCCGTAATATCAACCGAAACGTCATGGTCCGGATTTGACCATGTCACGGTTTCGCCATCCTTCATGCGTTCGATATTCCGGGCCGTGACTTTATTTAGCTCTGCGCGGTCCTTCGCATCGAGATAGGCCCCGATGCGGTTGCCTGCCAAGGCGCCCACGGCGGCGCCGATCAATGCTCCTTTCTTGCCACCCAAGGCACCACCGATGGCGGCTCCAAAGAGGGCGCCAATGCCGGTACCGGTTCCTTCCTGGGTACTGCAGGCGACCAGTGAAACGCTGGCCATAAGAGCAACTACGGCCGCTTTACGGGACATTATGACGCTTCTTGACATGATCTTTCCTTGGTTCCAAATTCGTTTATCGGCGAGGCACAAAAGAAATATGTGCTCGGGTGCGCTCGATAGCGTAATTTAACCGATCGATGTCTGTCAAACCGCTTCGTACGGTCGGAATTTTGTGTCGGCCGCTTGACCGGCGGCGAGGTGGGCTTGTTTTGGTCCGACCAGTTGCAAAATGGCGCTATTCGTGCCATAAGAGGCATCGCCGAATCCATGGCCGACCGGCCGTATTTCGGACGCCTCGATTTTGTAAAAAAAAAGGGGTTTGACAAGGCGCGCGTAGACGCATATAACGCGGGCCGATCGCCGTTGGGCAAAAGGCTCTTTAGGGGCCTGGATCCGGCGGTGATTTTTTTGCTCTTTGACATTGTGGAGAGGAAGGGAGATACGGACGGCGGTCTGCGCCGTAATAGCAGACCTGCACGCTTTGTATTTCCTATTCGGAAGCCAAAGTGTGCGGGCCAGATCAACTTGAGAGTTTGATCCTGGCTCAGAACGAACGCTGGCGGCATGCTTAACACATGCAAGTCGAACGGGAAGCGCGTCTTCGGATGCGTGGAGAGTGGCGGACGGGTGAGTAACGCGTGGGAACCTGCCCTAGGGTACGGAATAACCTCGGGAAACCGTGGCTAATACCGTATACGTCCTTCGGGAGAAAGGGTTATGTACCGCCCCTGGATGGGCCCGCGTCGGATTAGCTAGTTGGTAGGGTAAAGGCCTACCAAGGCGACGATCCGTAGCTGGTTTGAGAGGATGATCAGCCACACTGGGACTGAGACACGGCCCAGACTCCTACGGGAGGCAGCAGTGGGGAATATTGGACAATGGGCGCAAGCCTGATCCAGCAATGCCGCGTGAGTGATGAAGGCCTTA
>JADFIA010000042.1 GCA_022566895.1 Pseudomonadota bacterium | reverse complement strand
GGAGCAAGAATCCCTGCTTCCTCTTCGCCTCACGTCGTGCCTTTACCTTATTCGGTTGAAGCCAATGTCGATCCGGAAGAAGCGTTCGTGGCCGCCCTTTCGAGCTGTCACATGTTGTTTTTCCTGTCGATCGCGGCAACCAGAAAATTTAGGGTCGATGAGTACATAGATAATGCGGTTGGCCGGATCGAAAAAGACGCTGATGGCAGGATCTCGATGACTAAAGTTACGCTGCGTCCAAAGGTAAAATTTTCAGGTGAAAGGCAGCCGACTTTTCAGCAACTTCAAAAAATGCACCACCAATCGCATGAACAATGTTTTCTTGCGAATTCCGTTAAGACTGAAATCGTAACGAAAATAATCGCCTGACCGACAAATCCAGCCGACGCCTGACAGGCGCCGCTGATTCAAGCCTTAAGGTATCAAAATCCCGAATCTTGGAAGCCCTCCTTTTGGCCGATGGCGGAGGTTACGCGGCGATCACCTCCAATCTCCGCTTTTACCAATAGCGGACCTCACGGTTGGCCGCCTGAGCCGCTCGTTGCTCACGGCAATTTCCGGCCGGCAGGCAAATGGCCGTAGGCCGGCAGCGTAGTCAGCCGCTGGTCCACCAGGGCCCCGCCAACCGTGAAATGATAGAGGCTCTGCCAAGTATGGTCGGCCAGATCGAGGCCCAGCAGGCGATGCACCAGGTCGTCGAAATAGCAGCCCATGCCGGTCGAGCTGACGCCGGCCGCTTCGGCTTCAAGATAAAGCACCTGGCCGATCAGACCGGTTTCCCAGAACAGGCGGCGGTAGGCCCACGGCCCGTCCTCATCGAGCGTGCGCGCCAAGTCGGCGATCATGCCGAGGCTGAAGGCGCTGTCGCCGGCGATCGCCTGGGCGCAGCTTGCCTGGGTGGCAGCCTGGCGGTAGTCCCCGAGCTTCAGGGCGTAGAGCGGCAAGTGGCTGGACTCGACCCGCTTCCAGGCGAATTGGTGGTCACAGGCGGCGCGGAAGGCCCCGAGCCGGGCCGCATCGCGCATCAGAACGTAGAGGCCGGGGGAAAGCCCGTCGATCCGGTGCACGAACAGGCACAGCTGAATGCGGCCGGGAAAGTCGACCGCCGTCCACGGCGGCTGCGGCCGATCGGGCATGGTCCGGGCCAGCATGGCGAAGAAGGTATGGCGCCCCAGCCCGGTTCGCCCATCCATGTCGACGGCACTTCGTCGCTGCCGGATAAGCGCCGCCGAGCTGGGAATATCACGCTTCGGGGACGGCCGAGGTTTTGGCTTGAGGGTGAAATCGGCTCCCGGCAGGGCTTGCGTAGGCGGCTTGAGCGCCGCCTTGGCCACCGTCTCGATGGCCGCCCAATCGAAGCGTTCCCGGCTCAGCCGGTTGGCGGTTCCCGCCCATCGGCAGGCCTGCAGGCCGGCCACCGCGTCGGCCGGCAATTGGCGCGGCGCCTCGACGGCCCGGTCGGTGAGGACCACCGCGATCAGCTCCGGGTGCTCGGCCTCGGCCGCTTCGAAGTCGCTGGCCCGGTCAAGGCCGAGCAGTCCGGCCACCTCGGCGTCGGAGGGGGTCGATAAGAGCGCCAGGCGCCAGCCCAAAGCGGCGGCGGCAAAGCACATCGCCCCGAGCGCGTGGCCGACGTCGTGCTGGCAATAGCGGTAGGCGCGTTCACCGTATTTCCAGGCCTCGCGCCAATGGACCGAGGTCAGGCCGGCCAGGAAGCCGCCGGCGGGCAAGCCGGCAGCCAGCTTGCTCATCGCCGCTTGGTCAAGGATGCAGCGTTGTTCGAGGGCGTGTTCGCGTGGCGCGTAATGATACACCCCGCCGGCATCCGACAAGGAGGCCACCGGCGGCAAGATCACATAGCCCTCCGTGGGGTGTAAATTGCCGCTCGAGGGGTTGGCGCGCAAGGCCCAGCGTATGCCCTGGAGTTCCTTCCAGGCGGTCAGCCCGAGCGACAGTTCAAGAAACAGGCCAAGGCTCTCGGCGCTCAGGGGCCGCGGCGGTATTTCCGTCGACCGGAACAAGGCGTCGTAGGGCGGCGTGCGGTCATCGGCGACCAGCGGCAACCCGATAATCCGGGCCCCGGAGAAGCGGCGAAACGGATCGGGCTGGTTAGCCCAGTCCATGTATCCCGGCCCCGCAGCAAAGCGCCCGGGCAGATGCTTGGTGCGTTGATGGTAGGCGCGCACTTGGGCCGCCGCCTCGGCAACGCCAGAGAGATCGATCGGCGGGCGGTCAGGGTCCGAGGCCATCGGTTCAGGGTTCTCCGCTCATCTCAGCCACACAAACCGGCCAAGCCGTGATGGTCAGCATGATGGGGCCATGAGCGGGCGGCAGGAAGGCTTAATTTTTTGCCGCGCCCACCCAAAACCAGCTCGATTTGGTCGGATGTCGCGAGCATTGCACTTTTCTTGCACCCTCAAGTGTTGGTAGCATTAGCCATGAGATAATGTCTCAATGTTCCAAAGATTGTGCAACCGGCGACTATTCTACCACGACCGGCGGATGATCAAGAGCGAGGCGTTCGATGGCCCAAGACAATGAACCGCTGAAGGAATCGACCCTCCCGGCCCCTGGCTGGGTGCAAGAATTTGTCGAGACCTACCTGAGCTGGTTGCCTGATTGGCTCGAGCCCTATGCGATTGAGTTTATCGTGATCCTGGCTCTCTTGTTCACCCTGTTCGCCATCGCGAAAAAGGGGCATGATTTGTGGCGATGGACGATCTCGGCTCTAACATCCCTTTGGTGTCGTGCGACCGGCAAGGAACAGCCGAAGAGCGAAGCCCAACTTGCGGCAGAAGCCGCGCATCGTGCCGAAAAGGTCTCCCAGCAGACCATTCAAGGAATCGCTGAAATAAAGGACCTTTTAACCGCACGAGCCAAACAAGCCGAACAGCGGGGCGCCAACATTCCCGCAGACGCCATCGAACGCGCTGACGTACTGGCTTCGGAAGTTCAGTTTTCCAACGACCCTTCCAAAGTCATGGCACGGGAAGCGCTGCGGGAAGGAGACCTCCAAGCGGCTGAAAATGCGCTTGTAGAAGCTTTTAACCGGGAGCATCAAGCCGCCAAACGGCTTGGCGACCAAACCACGCAACTCAAGGCCAAGGCCGCCCGCACCGCAAGGGAGAAGGCTGCCTTGGCCGCCATCCGGTCGGCTTCGGATGCACTGCGCTGGTATCGGAAGGCGGCTGAACTGGACCCGGAGGATTTCCGGACTCAAATCGAACTGGCGCGGCTCCATCGGGCAACAGGAAGCCTTGACGACTCGACAACCGCCGCCCGAAACGCGCTGCAAATGGCAAGAGACGAGCGGGACCGCTCGGTTGCCTTGGACGAGTTTGGCGATGTGCTTGTCGCTCAGGGCGATCTGGCCGGGGCCCTGAACAGCTACCAGGCCTCTCTGCTCATCAGGCAGCGCCTGGCGCGGGCCGATGAGAGCAACGCCGGCCTGCAGCGCGATCTGTCGGTTTCGTACGAAAGGATCGGCGACCTCCAAGAGCTTCTTGGCGAGATTGCCGCGGCCGTTGAGGTTTATGAAGCAAGCCTTGTTATTGCTCAATCGCTGGCCGAGCGATTTCCGGATCACCGGCAATTCCAGTCCGATGTGATAATCACCAACCGCAGACTGGCTGAACTGAGAGCCAAACTACAATAGCGTGTCTGTCATATAAGATTTTTTGCCGCGGTTGCGGCCGGTCGGCGGGGCTATTTGGTCGGCGGCGTGTGTTGCGTGTCACGCTCGAAATCGAGCCGGTGCAAGGCCTGCAAAATGAGCCCGAACATTTCCGGGCGGCGAACCTCCATGCCGGCTTCCTCCTCGGCCACCTCGAGCTGACGGGCGTCGTATTCCCAGCGGCCCAGAATTTCGATTTTCTGAGCCCGCGTAAGTTCGTCGCAGGCCACCACGTTCTGCGGTTCCTTGAACACCCGCGCCGGATCCAGCATCGCCTTTTCGAGATCGATCATGATCGGCCGCCCTGGTTTGCCGGCTCGGGCCGCATCGGGCCCTGGCCAACCGTACGGTAGCGCTCGGCGGCCGGGCTCGAGAGGAATTTGGCCACCGTGGCGGCGTTCCAGCGCCGGCCCTTGCGGGTGGTCAGGCGTATGGCGTTGAAATGGGCGGCCATGGCTTGCGGGGTTTTCATCCCCGCCGCCTCGGCCGCCTCGATCTCGGCCACGATGCGGCGCACGAACGCCTCGATATCGGCTCGCCTCTGTGCCATTCGACAAGCATACATGAACTTTGGGCAATGTCGCCACTTGACAGCATGTCGCCCCCTGGCTGATCGCCGCGAGGCGAAGGCGGCCAACGCCGGCCGCCCGCATTGGCACGAGGTCGGCGGCTGCGGACCAGCGGTGGCTGACTTGCGCCATGGCCGTAGAGCGGCTAAACCTGCAGGGCCGGCCGGACATCCGGGGATGAACCACAGCGGCCAAGCCGGGCGTCCTGTGGCCAGGTTAACAAATGAAATTGTGCGACTCAAAGATCAAGCCGAGGCAAGCAATTTCTGCCGCATTTTGCATTGATTTGTCGGACTCGTACCGCTGGGCGGGAGTCGTGGCCGGTCGCGCCTTAGCGGCAAAATGAAGCGGATGGAGATGTCGACATGACCGATGATGCGCTGGCTCAAAAAAAGTGCGTGCCCTGCCGCGGTGGGGTGCCGATTCTCAATCCGGATGAGGTGCGATCGTTGCTGCCGCAGGCGGCCGGCTGGAGCGCCTTGGAGAACCACCACAAGATTGCCGGCCAGTTCAAATTCAAGAACTTTCGCCAGACCCTCGACTTCGTGATCGCGGTCGGCGAACTCGCCGAGGCCGAATTTCATCACCCTGTATCGATCAACTTCGGCTGGGGCTTCTGCGCCATCGCCTTGCAGACCACCAAAATCAAGGGCCTGCACGAGAACGACTTCATCATGGCGGCAAAGATCAACCAAATCGCCGCGGCTATGGCGGCCGGCCAATGAGGTCGGCGGCGCCCGGCGGTTAGCGGAGCGGATCGGCAAAGGTCTCGACCAGCTCCTCCAGCCGCGCTTTGGCCTCCCCAAGTATGGACTGGCCGTCGCCGACCAGCAGGGTCTCGAAGTCGAGCTCCAGGAACCTGCGGAGGCTGCTGCGCAGGCCCGCCGGGTCATCCATGACCCTTTCCGGCAACAGCCCGCAGCGGCCCGGCGGCTGGCCGATGATCGCGTCGCCGACGATCAGGATCCGGCGCTCGGGCCAAAACAGCGCCACCTCGCCCGGCGACTTGCCGGCCGCGGCAATGACCTCCAACGGCCCGATCCGGCGGCCGACGGTCAATTCCTGGTCGATATCCGTATTCTGGCCGCGGGCATGATCCGCATCGTCGGCGTGGATGGCGGTGCGGGCACCGGTCGACGCCCGGATGCGGTTGGCGGCTCGCGAATGATTGCGGTTGGTCAGAAGAATCCGGCTGACGCCTTCGCCGACCAAGGCTTCGAAGTCATCCTGGCTCGGCTCGACAGGATCAATACAGATGTTGCCGCCGGGATGGCGAATAAGATGGCCGTTGAAGTCATATCCGTGGGCTTCCGAAAACCGCGACCAGGTCAGGATATCGTCGACGATCTCCCGCATGCCTCGCTCCGTTGCTGATCCTCGCCCAGGCCAAGGCTACCACGTTCCGGACGGCGATTGAAGGCTTTGCCCGTGGCCGACCAGCGTACGATCATCATCTGCGGCACCCGCACCCGGCTCAAGGATCGTAAAGATCACATTCCTGACCAGCCGCCACATCGGCAGTTCCACTCCGCGAGTTCGCCTTAGGGCCCGGCCGGGGCCTCGGCGTCTGCGCTGAGGCGGCCGGGATGTTCTGTTTGCTAGGGGCTGCAAGTGCTGTGTAACCTGGGTTTTTTGGAGCCCCGATTCGGATGAAATTCAAGCCCCTGGAAATCTCTACCGGCCGGCTTCGCCTGGTGGCCATCGATGCGGCGCTGTCGGAGCTGCAGCTCGATGACGCGCCGGCCTTCTTCGATCGGCTGGGGGGTCGATCCACCGGCGCTCTGGCCGCCGGAATTGATGGACCGGGAGGCCCTCGAGTGGGCCCATAAAGCCTTGACCGACAACCCGGCCAGCGCCGGCTGGCTTTTCTGGGTCTTTATCTTGCGCGATCGGGACGGCGGTCAGGACGCGGCCTGCGGCGGCGGGGGCTTTAAAGGCCCGCCGGACGATACGGGAACGGTTGAGATCGGCTATTCCGTGTTGCGCGAATTTCGCGCCCGGGGCATCGCCAGCGAGGCGCTCGAGGCGCTGATCGCCTGGGCCGGCCGGAGCCGCAAAGTCAAACGCATCATCGGGCATACGCTGCCGGATCTGATGGCCTCGCGGCGGGTCATGGAGAAGGTCGGGTTCGAAGAAGAGGCGTGCTTTTTTGATCCGGACGAGCAGCTCGATGTGGTCCGCTATGGCCTCGATCTGCGGTCAAGCCGGTAATCGACCGACATCGCCGCCGGCCTTCGACTTCGCTTTGCTTCCGGCCGGTCGGGGAAAAAGCGCCGCCTAATCAACCTCACCCAGCGCCGACGCCGTCAGCGGTGTGGAAAGCAGGACCTCGTAGGCGGCCCAGCGGCTTGCCGCATCGTCGGCCGCGTGACGCTTCACGTAAGCCCGCACCAGGTCGGCGCCAAGCGTATAATTGATCACATAGCCACGGTATTGTTCGATAAAGCGAACCCGCTGTTCGGCCCGGGCCATTGATACCAGCCGATAGCGGGCCACCCATTCTATCGCCTGTTGGCGGCTGAACTGGCCATCCAGATAGCGCCGTGCGCCTTCGGTAAAGGCATAGCGCATTTTGCGCAGAAGTTTCTGGGCCGCGGCAAGCTCGGCTGCCAATGCCGGGTCGATCCCGGCCATCGGGTAAAGCACCTGGCGCTCAAAATTAAGCCGTTCAACCCCCGGGAAGGCCATTTCAATGCCATAGTTCGCGGTCCCCTCGGCCAGCAAGCTTTGGGGGCTGTAGAGCGGATAGACCGAAAATTCCAGCCAGCCGAGCTGGCGCACGAAACGGCGCTCGAGCAGCGCGTTGAACACGTGATGGCCCGGATAGCCCTCGTGACAGCCGAGGTCGACCGCCCGGTCGATGAAGATCGGCAGGTCGGTGTTGACCTCGATCAGGCTGAAGGCGTTGCCCTGATACCAGTTATAGGCCGACCAGGACTTGCCGGTGACGTAGGACGTGGTGAAGGATTCGCCTTCCGGAAGCTCCAGATAACGCAACGTGCGCTCGCGGCAGGCTGCAATCGCCGCCTGGAAGACCTCGTCCAGCCGCTCGGTGGGGATGACAAACTGGTTGCGGAAGGCGATGAAGCGCTCCGCCAACGGCCCCTGCCCCGGGATCAGCGCCTCAAGCTCGCCAAGCACCGCGTCGAGCGCTTCCTCGGTGGCGCCGGGAGAAACAGCGTCATAGAGCGCCGCGGTTTCCTCATCGAAGCTCAGGCTCTCGCCTTCGAGCATGGCAAGCCGCGCGGCCACCGCGATCAGCTGTTTGGTCAGAAAGGTGGCCCGGGCCTGCACCAAGTCTTGCGCCGCCGCGAGGTCCAACTCGGCGATACGCGCCTCGAGTGCCGCGGCCTGGCTTTTCAGCTCGGCCAGCGGGCGTTCGCTGCCGGCCGCCTCAGCCTCTGCGGCCCATTCCGCGGGGCCATAATAGGCATCCACATAGCCGCTGTCGTGCTGGCCCACAGCCAGCACCAGCTTCACATAGTCCTCAGCAACGCCATTGAGAATTTCGCCTATATCCTGGCTCGCCGCAGCGGCCTCGCCCGGCGCCTCGCCGCCGTATTCGTCCCAGACGAAATAGCCGAGCCCCAGCACCAGCGCCGCGCCGATCAGAGACTTCAGTTTTCGCCGCCCTGATTGCATGAAAAGCTGGCCCATAAATACGAAATTCTCCCGGCCGGAAACGGACGATAACATGAATTCTGCGATCGATGGAATATGGGGTTGCTGGAAACCTCGAAGAGACCGCTTTTAGCCAAAAAACGGACTCTTTCGCCTCAGCCCTCCGCAAACTCTCGTTCCACCGAACGCGCCACCAGCCGCAGCCCGGCGAAAGCGGTGGCGGAATAGGGCAAAGCTAAACTCACCAAGAAAGGGCGACCGTCAGGCCGCACTTTCTTATCTAAACGCTTATTGGCTATTCGTCGGCAGCCTCAACCAGTTCGGCCGCGGTCGTTGGACCCCAGGCAAACGTGTCGGTGTGGGTATGGATCATTGAGCGAAATTTTAGCCCGGCCGCGAAACCGACTTTCCCGCCGCGCTTCTTTGCCGCCTCTTCAAACGCCGCGTCTTGCTCGTCGGTACCGACAGGGCTAATCGCAAGATAATCCCAGCTATCGCCATTCATATGAGCGTAAATCTGCACCGGCGGCAGGCCGGCCTCAGCGCCAATTGCGTCCTGCTCGGCCAACCATTTGAGCAACTCAAGCTGTTTGCCCGGTGCCGCCTGATAAAGCGAAATCACATACTCGCCAGCTTCATCTTCGGCGCTGGCGGTGATCGGCCCCATAAAAACAAGGCTGATGACGGCGATTATCGTAAGAGTTATTCTCCTCATAACGCTTCCCTCCCTTTGTATTGCATGAGGTGCTCCGGTGGCGGGTGATCCGCGACCGGAACGCTGTTTATATTAATAAAGTACAAAAACTGGTGCCCCGAACGGGGGCAATCGATGAGCCTAGGTTAAATTGGCCGTTCAGGGCAAGACGTTTAAATCCAGCACCTACCCCTCGCTGCCCATCCATGCGGCTACGAAAAGAGACCGCTTTTAGCCATAAGCGGACCCGCGCTCTTGGCCGGTGGTCCTTGCGTCTCCTGATCCAACTGCCGTACTCTTTGGCTGCCCTAAAGGGAGGGAAACACCATGTCTGATACGAAAGGAACAGTGGTTGGTTCGCTGGTTCGAGTATTTCGCTATCCGGTCAAGTCGATGGTCGGAGAGGAACTCGAAAAGGTGCACGTCACAAAGAGGGGCATTTTGGGCGATCGTGCCTATGCCTTGGTGGATCTAGAGAGTGGCAAGGTGGTCAGCGCCAAGAACCCACGGAAATGGAGCAACCTGTTTGGAATAACCGCTGCCTTCGCCAAGCCGCCGCAACAGAATGAAGCTTTGCCGAACGTTAGGATGACGTTGCCTACGGGCGAGCGATTGGAGGGCAACGAAGGAGAGGTGAATGATCGGTTGAGCGACCTGTTAGGCCGTCAAGTCGAGCTCCGATCCGCAGCCCCGCAGGAACCGGCCTTGGAGGAATACTGGCCGGATATCGAAGGCCTCGATCACCGGGACGCTGTTACCGACGAAGGCATGCCGGCAGATACCTTCTTCGATTGTGGCACTCTTCACCTGATGACCACAGCGACACTCGATCGATTGCAGGAGTTGTATGCTGAAGGCACCTTTGATGTGCGGCGCTTCAGGCCAAACCTTGTTGTGGATTCAGATTCAAGCGGCTTTCCCGAGAATGAATGGATTGGACGTAGGGTGGCGATTGGAGATGACGTCATCATAGAGATTACAGGGCCGTGTCCACGTTGTGTCATGACGACGATTGCGCAACCCGACCTGCCCAAAGACCCGCTTATCTTGCGTACCGCTGTCCAACATAACGACGGCAATGCTGGTGTCTATGCCTCGGTCCTCCAGGGCGGTCAAATCAAGCAGGATGATCCCGTCGCGCTCCTTTGAATGAAGGCCGTGCTTGAACGCCGAATTGACATTATGGCACATTGATCGTCGGGGCTTCCGCTTCCACAAAATGAACAAGTCGGTGCAGTCCAAAGAGTCCGCTTTGGGTCGAAAGCGGACGTTTTCGTGCCCCCAATATCGCGAATTAAAAAGAGTCCGCTTTTAGCCAAAAGCGGACTCTTTCATAGCTAGACCTTTGGCCTGAGGAATTTCGGTGCACGGCCGTGCGTGGCGACTTTAACCACGTCCAGGTACCAGACCTCAAAAAAATCACTTGGTCACGTCTCGTCCGTGTCTGTGGGAGCATCCCCATTGGAATCCTTATCTGAATGAAGCCACGCTTTAATCAGATTGATTGGGAACGGGAAAACGATGGTTGAGGTTCTCTCGCTGGCGAGGTCCTGCAGCGCCATCAAATAACGAATTTGCATGGCTTCTTCTTGCTGGTGCAGGATGTTTGCAGCCTCGAGAATTTTACCTGCCGCCTGAGCTTCACCCTTGGCGGAAATAACCTTGGCCCGGCGCAGGCGCTCGGCTTCGGCCTCTTTGGCGATGGCGCGGATCATGCTTTTGTCCAGGTCCACATCTTTCAGTTCAACATTTGAGACCTTGATGCCCCAGGCGTCGGTCTGGGCATCCAGAAGTTGCTGGATGTCGCGGTTGAGCATCTCCCGCTTTGCCAGCATTTCGTCGAGCTGGTGCTGACCCAGCACCGAACGCAGGGTGGTTTGCGACAGCTGACTTGTGGCGAACTTGAAGTCCTCAACCTCGATAATGGCACGCTGTGGATCAACAACGCGGTAATAGACGACCGCATTGACCTTTACCGAAACATTATCGCGCGAAATCACATCCTGCGCGGGCACGTCCAGCACAATCGTGCGCAGATCGACCCGAACCATTTTCTGGATAACCGGAATGACGATAATCAATCCCGGACCCTTGACCTTCCAGAAGCGCCCCAGTAGAAAGATAACGCCACGCTCATATTCCCTGAGGACCCTGAATGTATAGATCGCCAGTCCGATCAATAACAGGAGGGGCAGATACAGGCTAACGCCCTGTACGTAATCCATTTCGGTCATTTTTGCTCTCCATCACGGGGTTGGGATTCGACCTCCAAAATCAATCCATTGCGCGCCGTCACCTGCACCTCAATACCCTTTTTAAGTGGTTCTGCGCTGGTCGCCGCCCAAACCTCCCCGTGGGTTCGAACATGACCATTGCGTTCCTGCCAGTCGAGAACGGTGCCGGAGATACCAATCATCCCTTCGGAGCCGCTGACGGCGGGCCGCCGCCAGGCGCGCACGGCCATGGTGATAAACAGCAGGGCCAGGACGCTGGTCACCGCCGCTATGCTTCCAATCAATTGCGGGGAGACCTCAAATCCGGGAACATCCGTGTCAAGCAGCATGATTGACCCGATCACAAAAGCAGCGATGCCGCCGATGCCAAGGACCCCGAATGAGGGCACAAAGGCCTCGGCTGTAATGAGTGCCAGCCCCAGCAGCAGCAAGGCCAGCCCGGCATAGTTCACCGGCAGCGCCTGCAAAGCATAAAGCGCCAGAATGAGCGACACAGCCCCGACAACGCCAGGCAGGATGAAACCGGGATTGGCGAACTCAAAAATCAGGCCGTAGATGCCCAAAAGCAGCAGAATATAGGCGATATTCGGATCGGTGATGACGGCCAGAAATTCATCCCGCCATGTGGGTTCGGCCCTGGCTATTTCGGATGCCGCGGTGTTGAGCGTCCAGACCGTGCCCCTTACAGTCACTTCACGCCCATCGATAGCCGTCAAAAGAGCCCGCACTGAGGCAGCCTGGTATTCGATAATGCCATGCTCAAGGGCTTCACTGTCTGAAACGCTGGCGGCCTCTCGGACAAACCGGTCAGCCCAATCTACAGGCCGGTTCCGCATTTCGGCGAGGCCGCGCATATAGGCTGAAGAATCGTTCAGGACCTTGTCGCCCATGTCAGGGTGGCGTTGCTCACCCTCATTTTGCTGGCCGCCCCCGGGGGAGCCGCCGCCGATCGTAACCGGCGTTGCTGCGCCGATTGTGGTGCCAGGCGACATGGCAGCGATATGGCAGGCCATCAGAATATAGGTTCCGGCGCTCGCCGCCCGTGCGCCGCTTGGCGCCACGTAACAGATGACCGGTGTGTTGGATTCAAGGATCGCCTGAATAATCTCGCGCATCGAACTATCAAGGCCGCCGGGGGTATCGAGCGTCAGCAGAATAGCCGCAATATCGCGGCCCTCTGACGCCTCTATGGCACCGGCGACAAAGGAGGAAACACCGGGCCCGATCGGCCCGTCAATGCTGATCTGAACAACAGGCGCGGTAATCGCCGCCCGGACGGGGACGAAGCAAAACGCCATCAGAATTAGGAACATGAGTGTTTTTTTCATGGGGGCCCGATATCTTTCCGCTCACCCTCACAGTCACGGACCGGCTGTGTTCCGACAAAAAACAACTCATACACACTTTATCATACCACATTGGCCCCATTCGTTCCTTGGCTGCTTTTCCGGGCTATGCTGCCAATGTCCGCTCGGGATTATCCCGTGGGGATACGTAATGATTGACATACGCATCCTCGGGGAGTCAGTATTTCACGTATGTGGAAACGAATCATTATTGTGCTTGGCGGGGCCGAGATCATTGTTGGCGGAAGCTATCAGTTGTGGCCCGATATAATGCCAGAATGGTTATCATATTTGGCCATTGGTGTGGGCGTGTTAACGATTCTCTATGCGATATTCGGGATGGGGAAGCAGGAAAAGCGAACACCACCTGTCCCAACTTTTCTCCCTATGTGGAAGTTCCAAGCCAATTGGTGGTTGCCTTACAGGCATCTGATCCCAATGAAGAAAGCAGTAAAGATTGCTTACAAAAAAACACGAAACAACCTTGCTTCAAAAGTTGCGGAAGAGGGTTTTGGTGGGAAACTGCGTATTGAAAGTTATTATGCCAATGCTTTGGCGAACGACGGACAGACACCGATTTATGGCTTTAAATATGGCACAGAGCGGTTTGTAAAGATTCCACCGGAAACTTTTAACAGCGGTACATTTTCGGATGATGCCAATTCATTTTCTTATTTTGGACATGAACAACCAGGATATGTTGGCCTAGCAATTAGAAAAGACGATTTAAAAAGAAGAATAAAGGAAATCAAAGACTGGGACGGAGATTCTTAATGTCTCGCGGTAAATATCTCAGCCTCGAAGAGGCCCAAAAAAGCGGAAAGCTAAAACAGTTCGCCAAGGAACACCCGTCCAAAGGCGATAAGAAAGCCTTTGATGAGTTGTTCGAGCGGATGGCTAAGCTCAAAAAAGAAAAATAGCGGTAGCCGGCAAATTGTAGTTTAGCCCCCATTGTGGTATAATACGTTTTGCCTGGGTTTCCTTCCTGGGCACTCCTTATCTGACCAATATTAGGGCGGCTACTTCCCCAAAGAACAGCCGCCCTGTTTTTGTGAACTTCAAACAGGAGGGCCCGCCGATTGAGCGGGCTATTTTTATGAGATGAAACCAGCGCCAATCATTACTTACAATTTAGAAATTGGCGCGGACGGTTGCCGGAAGGTCGTGGGGTGGGATATTAGTCCTGCGGCCCGTAGATGGCTTTTTTCAGAGCTGGGCATTGATGCGGATTCCCTGACGCCTCCGACGTATGATGGCACGCCGCATGCCATTCGGAAACATCGATTCTAAGCGATGACCGCTTTCTCACCATAGCGAAGTGGACCACGAGGCCGCATTCTGGGCATTTTACGCTGGTGACGGGCATTCTTGACTCCTTAGTTGTCCTATTTGTGCGGACACTACCATCAGCACACCTAGGATTTAATACTAAAAAGCCCTCAGAAGACGATCAAACATAATCTCGGGCGTTTTGCGCATATTGTATCGGAATTCAAACTCCCCGAGATACTTGGGCAGATGCTTGCGGGACACATGGACGTGCGTGCCGCGGATCGACCGTTTGAGGATTGACCAGAAGCTTTCGAGGCCGTTCACATGAACGTCGCCACGAGCATATTCCTTGGACCCGTGATCGACAGTTTCATGCCGGTAACCAAGGCCCGTGAGAACCTTATAGGGAGCCCACTCATCGGTGCTGACGCGCGTTCCTACAGGAACATGCGCAACAATAGGCGGGATCAGGGACCGGCCAGCAGCGCTTGGCACAACCTCGGTGTAAATCTCTCCGCCGCGCTCAAGAATACCCATAACCACGGTCTTGCCCTTGGCTCCGCGTCCGGTGAAGCCTTTGATCTTGGGCCGCCTGCCACCGACATAGGTTTCGTCAACTTCGACGTGACCAGTCATCGGCGGGATACCGTCAACCTTGGCCATGTACTTGCGGATTTGATGGCCCATGCGCCACGCGGTTTTGTAGGTCACACCAAGCTGGCGCTGCAATTCCCTTGCAGCAACACCGTGGCGCGTGGTGGTGAACAGATACATCGCATAGAACCATTTTTGCAGCGACGTTCTGGACCGCTCGAAGGGCGTGCCCTTCATCGGATGAATATGGTGGCCGCACCACGGGCAGGAATAAGCTGGGTGTTTTTTAAGGCGAGCAAAGCGCCCAGTCTTGCCGCACTTGGGGCAATCCACCTTATCGCCAAAGCGTGTTTCCATAAGGTGATCCAAACAGGCATCATCATCTGGGAAACACTCATAGAACCGTGTAATCGTGAAAGGTTTTGTCATGCCTACAAGTCCCCATCATGTTTACGAATCTTGTTCACGCAATCATCAAGAGCGGCAGCAATTGCCTTTTGTGCAATCTGCAATGTATTGCGCTGAATATGGGCCAAGAACGGACCGTCAACGTTGGATTGAACTGATAGAGCAAGATAAAGACGTGCATCGTCGAATGTATCGCTATCAGCGATCACCACGCGGACGATTGCGTCGTCGCCGTCGCCAGTTATATTCGTTTCTCGTATCTTTGTTTCGGTCATGGCTCTCTTCCTTCTCCATAGATATGGGGATTATTAGTACGTATTTCAAGGGGATAATCCCGTGTCCGCTTTGGGTCAAAAGCGGACCCTTTTATCGATTATCCGATCGTCCAATGCTGACCACAAGTCCAACCGGGCTATAGTAACGTTCGAGAATAGC
>JADFIA010000041.1 GCA_022566895.1 Pseudomonadota bacterium | reverse complement strand
TCTCGACAAACTCGCCGTCGAGCCAATCGACATAGATATTATCGCCCATGAACAAAAAGATGTCGGGGTCCGTCGCCGCAATCGCTTTCCAGATTGGCTGGGGAAACTCCTCGTCGGCGCAGGAGCCAAAAGCGATCCGGGTCAGGACCGTGTTGCTCACCGGCAGCGGCGCGATGACCGCCGCCTCCGGTATTGTCGAATCCGTGGCGCAAGCCCCTAGTAGCAAGGCGATAACCGCGACCCCGTGCTTTAAATTCATAAAACTGCTCCTGGTCCGTCTCTTAGCGTGCATCCTCGGCCGAGATGACCTCACCAACCACGCCGCTGGCCGCCACGACCTGGTCGGAGATGGTGATCGCCGTGCGCAGGGCCTCCGCGGCCTCTTCTGCGGCGGCTTCGTCTCGGGCGTGGACCAGGGCAAGGGGCGCCCCGTCGCCTACTTCGTCGCCCAGGCCGGCCACCGCCGACAAGCCGACCGCCGCATCGATCGCTTCGTCCGCATGGCGGCGACCGCCGCCCAGGCGGACCACCGTCATACCGATGGCCCGCACGTCCATGGCCTGAACCTGGCCCGGCCCGTGTGGCATCACCGGCTGGATAACCGGTGCCGACGCCAGGTGTTCTGCCGGCCTATCCATCAGGTCGGCCGGGCCGCCGTGGGCCGCTACCATGCGCCCGAAGGTCTCGGCCGCCTGGCCGCGCTCGAGGGCGGATTTTGCCTTGGCCTGCCCGGCCGCAGCATCAGCAGCCAGACCGGCGCCGACCAGCATTTGAGCGGCCAGGGCGAGAACGCAGTCCTCGAGACGGCCTTCGCGCTCATCGCCCTTGAGGAAATCGACCGCTTCCATGACCTCGAGCGCGTTGCCGGCCGTATGCCCCAGCACCTGATTCATGTCGGTCAGCAGCGCCGCGATCGGCAAGCCCGCTTCTCCAGCGACTTTGACGATATTGACCGCCAAAGCGCGCGCCTCTTCGGGTTGCCGCATAAAGGCACCGGATCCGAACTTGACGTCCATCACCAGATAGTCGAGCCCGGCGGCCAGCTTTTTGGACAGGATCGAGGCCGTAATCAACGGTACCGATTCGATCGTCGCGGTCACGTCGCGCACGGCGTAGAGCCGCTGGTCGGCCGGCGCCAGCTCCGCCGTCTGCCCGATAATCGAACACCCGACCTCACGGGTTGTGCGCATGAAGGTCTCGAGATCGGGCGTCGCATCGTAGCCGGGGATCGCTTCAAGCTTGTCCGTTGTGCCGCCCGAATGCCCCAACCCGCGGCCCGAGATCATCGGCACATAGGCCCCGCAGGCGGCCACCAGCGGGGCCAGAATCAGGCTCACCTTGTCGCCCACACCGCCGGTCGAATGCTTATCGACCGTGGGGCCGTCGAGGCCGGCCTGCCGCCAGTCGAGCACCCGGCCGCTGGTGGTCATGGCACGGGTCAGCGCAGCTTGTTCGCCGGCCTCCATGCCGCGCAGGAAAACCGCCATGGCGAAGGCGGCGATCTGATCTTCGGAAACCGAGCCGTCGGCGATACCGTTGACGAAGCGGGCGATGGCGCCCTCGTCAAGCACCTCGCCATCGCGCTTGGCGCGGATGATCTCCTGTGGCAGAAATTGGCTCATGGGTTGGGGGTCACTCCTCCGGATCGGCCAGATTGTCGGGGCCGAAGGCGTGCGGGATCAAGACGCCCAGCGATTCTTCCACCACATCGCCCGTCGGCCCGCAGATATGAATAGGGACACCGGCGTTGCCAAACTCGGCCAGAGCCTGTCGGCAACCGCCACAAGGCGTACACAAGACCTCGCCCGGGCCGACGATCGCGACCTCGGCAATCTCCCGGTCGCCTCCCAGCACCATGGCCGCGACGGCGTTGGCCTCGGCGCATTGGCTCAGGGGATAGGCGGCGTTTTCCACATTGCAGCCGGCATAGATTCGACCCGAGGCGGCGCGCAATGCGGCGCCCACCGCATAACCCGAATAGCGGGCGTAAGCCTTGGCCTGGGCCCGGCGGGCTTCCTCGATCAGTTCCTCAACATCGGCGTTTGCCATTCTTCAGCCCTCCTTCGAATAAGGTATGCCGCTTGCCCTTGGTGCCGCGATGCGGCCGACGAAGCCGGCCAGGATAATAACCGTAAATATATAGGGCAGCATAATCGTAAACTGGAATGGAATCTCGCCGATTAGCGGCAGCTCGACGCCTTGCAGGCGCCCCTGCAGGGCATCGACAAAGCCGAACAGCAGGCAGGCGAACAGCGTCGGAACCGGTTTCCATCTGCCGAAAATCATCGCGGCCAGGGCGAGAAATCCCCGGCCGGCCGACATGTCACGTACGAAGGCGGCGCCCAGCCCGGTCGACAGCGCGGTTCCAGCCAGACCGCACAGGACACCGTTGATGATCATCGCCCGGTAGCGCAGCCCGTAGACGCTGATGCCGGCCGTGTCGACGGCTTCGGGATTTTCGCCGGCGGCGCGAAGCCTGAGACCGAAACGGGTCCGGTAAAGCACCCAGGCTGCGATCGGTACCGATAGGATCGCAATATAGGTAACCACGTTGTGTCCGGAGATAACCTCGGCATAGAGCGGTCCGATCACCGGCAGATTCCCAATCGCATCGACCCCCGGCCAGATCAGCGCCTGGAAGCGGGCATCTCCGGACAACAACGGTGTCTGTCCGTTCAGATGAAACCAGTGATTGGCCAGAGTCGGGGCCAGTCCGGCGACGATAATATTAATCGCCGCGCCGGAAACAATCTGGTTGCCGCGCTGGTGGATGGACACCCATCCGTGCAGAAGCGCCAGCGCGATCGAGGCGCCTACACCGGTCAATAAGCCCATCCACGCCGAGCCGGTGACCGCCGCCGCGGCGGCCGCCGCAAAGGCGGCTCCCAGCATTTTTCCCTCGAGCCCGATATCGACGATCCCCGAGCGCTCGGCGTAAAGCCCTGCGAGCGCCGCCAATACAAGAGGCGTGGCCAGCCGCAACGCCGAGTCCAATAGGATCAGGATATCCAGGTAGAGATCAGCCATGGGCCTCTCCTAGCGCTCCCAGGCGGCGGAACAGAGCCTGCACCTGGGGCCGGAACAGATGCTCCAGCGCGCCGGCGAACAAAATCACCAGTCCCTGAACCGCGATGATCAAATCCCTCGAAATCGTCGGCATTTCGAAGGCCAGCTCAGCCCCACCCTGATAAAGTGCGCCGAACAGGATAGCGGCCAAGACGATGCCGATCGGGTGACTGCGCCCCATGAAGGCGACCGCAATACCGACGAAGCCGTAGCCCATCGTGAAATTAGCGATCAACCGGTGCTGCAGACCCATCAGCTCGTTCAACCCCATCAGCCCGGCCAGGCCGCCCGCAATCAACATTGAGAGGACCAGGGTGCGGGTAATGGGTATGCCGGCAAACCGCGCCGCACCCGGGTTGCCGCCGACCACCCGAATCTCATAACCCCACTTGGTGCGCTCGATGAAGAACCAGACCAACCCGGCGCAGGCGAGCGCCACCAGGAACGATAGATTAAGCGGCGAACCCTCGATCTGAATGCCGAGCCCGGCCAGCAGGTCGTGGATTTTCGGCAGCCATGCGGCCTCCGGAAAATCGGCGCTTTCCGGACTTTGCGAGCCCGGCGCCTTGAGGACGCCGACCAGCAGCCAGGAGACCAGCGAGGCGGCAATAAAATTGAACATAATCGTGGTAATCACGATATGGCTGCCGCGCCGCGCCTGAAGCCAGGCCGGGATCGCCGCCCAGGCTGCCCCGAAAATAGCCGCGCCCAGCACCGCCGCGGGCAGCACAAGTGCCGGCGGCCAGCCGTCGAGACCAATCGCCACCACCGCCAGGCCAAGCCCCCCCATCATGGCTTGACCCTCGCCGCCGATGTTAAACAGCCCGCATTTGAAGGCCACCGAGACGGCAAGGCCGGTAAAAATGAAATTTGTCGCGTAGTAGAAAGTGTAGCCGATGGCTTCGCCGTATCCGAAGGCGCCGTATAGCAGAAGCTTCAGCGCTTCGAGCGGCGACTCACCAATCGCCCAGACCACCAGGCCCGAGACGGCAAAGGCCGCGGCCAGGTTCAAAACCGGCAGAAGCCCCGAGGTAGCCCAAGCAGGCAGCGCGACCGCTCGGCGCTCAGCCGTCATTTCGCGCCTCCTCTCCCGGGTCGTCCGGATTTTGCCCGGCCATCATCAGACCGATCGCCGCGATATCTGTGTCCCCGGCCAGCATTTCGCCGACGATCCGTCCCTCGAACATGACCAATATGCGGTCGCAGATCGCCAGCAGTTCATCGAGGTCCGACGACACCACGAGCACCGCGCCACCGGCATTGCGCATCGAGATCAGCGTGTTGTGAATGCGCTGGACGGCGCCGATATCAACGCCCCGGGTTGGCTCGCCCAGGATAAACAGACGTGGGCCGTGGTCGGTCTCGCGCCCGAACACCAGTTTTTGTTGGTTGCCGCCGGAAAAATTGTCCAGCGGCAGGTTTGGCGCCTGCGGACGGACATCATTGTCCGCCATTATGCGGGCGCAAGCGTTGCGCATGGCTCGGGGCTGAAGGCATCCGTGGCGAGAGAAGGGCGGACGTCCGTGATAACCGAGAATGACATTTTCGGTGGCCGTCATGGCGCCGATGGCGCCCATCCTGAGCCTGTCCTCGGCCACGAAGCCAACGCCTTTTTTTCGTAGATCGACGGCGCCGGGTACGATGTCCGGGGCCGCACAGACCTCAGCCCCGAGCGACAAGGTTCCGGACGCCGGCACCCTGAGACCGCCGATGATCTCGAGGAGTTCGGTTTGGCCATTTCCGGTAACTCCGGCGATGCCGATAATCTCGCCGCTCCGCACCTCGAGCGAGATATCGTGAAGGCCGCTGCGGTGTTCCGCCGGGGGTATAGAGATGCCCTCCAGCGCCATCAGGGTCTGGCCGACGCTGAGGGATTTTCTGTCGACGGCGGCGGCCAGTTTCTGGCCAATCATCAGTTCTGCCAACTCGCTGGCATTGGTGGCGTCGGGCTCGCGGTCGGCGACCAGTTTGCCGCCGCGCATGACAGAAATGCGATCGGCGATTCGCATGACCTCGCCCAGCTTGTGAGAGATAAAAAGGATTGTCTTCCCCTGCCCCTTTAGCCGCTCGATGATCTGGAACAGTTGTTCTACTTCAAGCGGTGTCAACACCCCCGTCGGCTCGTCGAGGATCAAAATTTCGGCGTTGCGATACAAAGCCTTAAGAATTTCGACCCGCTGGCGCATGCCCACCGGCAATTCACTGACCACCGCGTCGAGCGGCACGCTGAGCCCGTAATCCCGCTCGATAGCTTCAAGTTTGCGGGCCGCGAGCCGCCGCGGCCTGGCGAGCACCGCGCCGTTCTCGAAGCCGAGCAGGATATTGTCGAGAACGGTGAACGGCTCGACCAGCGTGAAATGTTGGTGAACCATGCCGATTCCGGCATGGTGGGCGTCGGCCGGCGACTGCAAGGCGCAGGCCGTGCCGTTGATCCTGATTTCACCGCTGTCCGGGTGGTAGATGCCATAAAGGATGTTCATCAGGGTCGATTTTCCGGCCCCGTTTTCGCCGATGATCGCGTGCACGCTGCCACGCTCGACACGCATCGTGATGCCGTCGTTGGCGCGCACGGGACCGAACGATTTGGTTATATTCTCCAGCTCTATCGCCGGCGCATCCTTATCGGCGCTCGAATCGGTAATGTCTGGTCCCCCAAGTGGCAATCAGTGTTCCGTGCCGCCGGGGCCGGCCATGGCGTCCCTAACCACTACCTGGCCCGAGATTATGGCCGCTTTGGCGGCCTCAACAGCGGCCCGCATTTCCTCGCTTATTAGCGCCGCATTGTGCTCATCAAGAGCATAGTCGACACCGCCTTCGGCGAGGCCGAGAACCTCTATACCGGGCGTCCAGCTGCCATTCAGCGCCGACATGAGCGCCCGGTACACGGCCAGGTCGACCCGCTTCAGCATCGAGGTCAGCACGTATCCCGGCTGAATGTGGTTCTGGTTGGAATCGACGCCGATAGCCAGCCGGCCCTCGTCGCGGGCCGCCTGAATAACGCCGAGGCCGGTCGGTCCGGCAGCCGAAAAGATAACATCTGCGCCGCGCGAGTATTGGCTCCGGGCGAGTTCGCCGCCCTTGATCGGATCGTTCCAGGCGGCCCCGGTGGTGCCCACCATGTTTTCGAGAATCTTGATTCCCGGCGTTACGCTGCGGGCGCCCTCGCGGTATCCCAAAGCAAAGCGCCGGATCAGTGGAATGTCCATGCCGCCGATAAAGCCGATGGTGCCGCTCTTGGAACTCATCGCCGCCAGGATGCCGACGAGATAGGATCCTTCGTGTTCCTTGAACAGGATCGACTGGACGTTGGGCGCGTCCACACGGGCGTCGATCACGACAAAGCGTTGATCCACAAACTCGCGCGCTACATTTCTCATTGGCACGGCATAGGAAATGCCGACCGCTATCACCAGATCGTTCCCGCGCCTGGCGAAACGCCGCAATGCCTGCTCAAATTGGGCTTCGTTCGTCGGCTCGAAATCGCGGTAGGAAATGCCGGTCTCTTGGCGAAACATTTCGGCCCCTCTGTAGGCCGCCTCGTTGAACGAGCGATCGAACTTGCCGCCCAAATCATAAATGATCGCCGTCTTGAAATCGGCTCCCCAGGCTGGACCCCCCAGTCCGGCCAGGCCGATAATCAGGCCAATGAAGATCGCGATGAGCCTTTTTTCCATGCTTTGCTCTCCGTTACGCTTGTCGTACAGGGGCTTTGGCTGCTATCCAGAGCCAGCGGCAATCCTGTCCGTTTCCATAGCATCACTGCTAGGCCGCGAAGGTGCAACACATAATCAACGGGCCGATGGCTGCTTGGCAAGGATAAGGGGTAATTCAGGTGAGCGACAGGAAACCGGAAGCGGGCGGCGGGGCACTGCCGGAAGGGGCGAATATTCGCGTGGCGGATCATCCGCTGATCAAACACAAACTTACGCTGATGCGGCGAAAAGAGGCCAGTACGTTCGAGTTTCGCACCCTTTTGCACGAATTGGCGACGCTGCTGGGATACGAGGCCCTGCGTGATCTTCCCTTGACCACCATAGACATCGAGACACCGCTGACCGCCATGGAGGCGCCGATCCTGTCCGGCAAGAAGCTGTGTTTCGTCTCGGTTCTGCGAGCCGGCGATGGCTTGCTGGGGGCCATGCTCGATCTTGTTCCCTCGGCCCGGGTCGGGCAGGTCGGGCTGTTTCGGGACGAGAAAACGCTGCAGCCGCACAAATATTTCCTCAAGGTCCCGCACAGCCTGGACCAGCGTGTGATCGTGGTTCTCGATCCGATGCTGGCCACTGGAAACTCGGCCGTGGCCGCGGTGGCCGAGATAAAAAAGGCCGGCGGGCTCGACATCCGCTTCGTCTGTGTTGTGGCCGCACCCGAGGGCCTCCGGAACTTTACCGAGGCGCACCCTGACGTGCCGGTAACCACCGCCGCCATCGACGACCACCTGAACGAGGTCGGCTATATCGTGCCTGGACTTGGCGATGCCGGGGATCGTCTTTTCGGCACCAAGTAGGGCGGGAAAAGTGAACCATGGCCAAGCTGTATTTTTATTACTCGGCGATGAATGCCGGTAAATCGACGGCCTTGCTGCAATCGAGCTTCAATTACCGGGAGCGCGGCATGAACACATTGTTGTTCACCGCGGCAATCGACCAGCGCTATGGCCGCGGGATTATCAGCTCGCGCATCGGCATCGAAAAGAACGCTTTGATGTTCGATCCCGATACCGACATGTTTGGCAGCGTGGCGACGGAACTTGAAAAGGCCGAGGTCCATTGTGTGCTGATCGACGAAGCGCAGTTCTTAAGCCGCGCCCAAGTCTTTGCGCTGGGCCGGGTGGCCGACGAGTTGAGCATTCCGGTCCTTTGTTATGGGCTGCGGACCGACTTTCAGGCCGAGCTGTTCGAAGGCAGCATGCACCTGCTGGCGCTGGCCGACGAGCTGGTGGAGCTCAAGACCATTTGTCCCTGCGGCCGCAAGGCGACGATGAATCTGCGCATCGGCGAGGACGGCAAGGCGATCAAGGAAGGGGCGCAAAAGGTAATCGGCGGCAACGAGAGCTATATCGCCCTGTGCCGCAAGCATTTTTATCAGCGCCTCGCCGAATGAGCCGCGGGCCGGCTCAAAAACGGACTCTATTGAACACCATATTGGATCACGTCCGCTTTTAGCCAACAGCGGTCATGCGGGCCATCGCCTGAGCCAATCAGATTTAGAAGCTCGGTTCGTCAGGCAGATTTGCGATTGCCTTCAGAGCCTTCCCAGCCTTGAACTTGGGCTGGTTGGAAGCCGGAATGTGGATCCTTTCCCCGGTCCGAGGATTACGCCCCATTGTGGCGGCGCGGTGAACCACCCTGAAGGTCCCGAAGCCAACCAGTCGAACCGCGTTTCCGGCTGCCAGTGAGTCGCGAATTGCATCGAGAACTCCATCAACAGCGCGTCCCGCATCTGCTTTGGAAAGCCCCGCAGAATCGGCCACAGAAGCAATTACATCGCTTTTATTCATCTTTTCCTCCATTTGCGAAACCAGATGAGTAGGTTTCTTTTACGTCGCCGGGCCCCCAAGGTCCAGTGCCCCGTATACTCACTAAGTGCCCCGTAAATTAACTATATCCCATCGATTTTTGCAACAGTGCAACTGGGGCCAAAGCAGACTCTTTTGACAAGGTCCGCTTTAGGGTCACGTGTGAACTTTTTTTTTATTGATTTTGGCCGAGTTATTTCTCCGTTCCGCGAATTAAATTCCCTGATATCCCGAATGTATTCCTTGGCAGTTCGCTTAGGGAATTTGGGGGAAGGAGCTATCGTTTCTGCGGGTTACAGAGGAGCCAGAATTGCGTTTCATGCTAAAATTCCTAAAAATTCCCTGTATTTTCCCTGTTTGACAGGGACATCGGCCCCTAATCTTACAGCGACGGGTTCGCATCAAACCGCACTCACGGCCATATTTTTTTTGACTTCCGCGATAGACGGCTAACCAGCCTGAGCGGTCTGAAAGATGGCCTTCCCTAGCTCAGGCCTGCCGTGGGCAGAGCCAGCGGCCGACGGTTGCCGCCAGCTGGCGCCCATACGTCACGCAGCCTGTAGGCGAGACGTCATATTGACAACCACCATAAGGAGTCGCAAAGTAGGCCTCGAAACCCAGTCCGATTTATTTCTGATACTCACAAGGAGGCACCAATGAGCGCCAACGGCCGAGGCAGTTTTTTTGCCGTAATTTTCCTGTTTCTCGCCGCCTGCGCGACCCCGGATTTGCAACCCTTCGCGACCCAGACCGCCAACATCGCTAGCGCTATCAACGCCGAGCAGGCAACGATCTCAGGAAAGTTCAATGATCTCGAAGCGCTCGCTCTTATGGGCCAGCAGCAAGGTTGGGGCGGGGTTGATAAGGGAATCGGATTTGACCCCAGAACCTATGCCTCGCTGGGTCAGGAATACGACAAGACGGCGCGCGCCGTCTCGGAGATATTCATGGCGGCGGCGAGCTACTCGCAGGCGCTCGTGAACCTTGCGGCCACTGGTGCCGATGGCAAAGGGGCGGCCGAGAAGGCCGGAAAGGATTTGTTCTTCAACAAGCTCTCCAAGACCCTTGGCGGGATCGAAAAGACGATCAAAGCCTTCAAGGCACGCGCCAGCGAGATCAAGGAGGCGTTCGAATCGCTCAACAAGCCGCAAGATGTGCAGGAATTGATCAACAACGTCGAGACCGTCAAGGGCGTCCTCGACGATCTGAAAAGCGACCTTCAATCGATCAAGGACAACTTCCGGGGCTAGGGTCCTCGGAACCGGCCGCTCGTGACGCCATCGTGTCATCGGCCTGCCTTGGGCCGGCGACGTGCTTGCATTCACCGCCCACGGCAATTATGTGCGGTAAAAACTGTTGTGCATGTGGCCCACCATTATTGAACCGCCTTTTATTGAACCGCCTTTTAGGCATAGCCGAAATGCGCCGCCGCCTCGGCCAGCCCCGGATGGGCGCCGCTCAGCTCGGCGATAAAGGCCAATGCCACCTCGATATCGCTACCAACGCTGGCTTTGGCCGCGGCGATCCGCTGTCGGCGCGCCGCCGCATCGAAGGGATGGTCCGGCGCCTTTGAATACTGGCTCAGCACCGGGCTTTCCATCAACCGGTCCAGCGCTTGATCGTCGAGCGGCAGAGACAAAAAGCTGCACAGCTCGTCGAGTGAGGAACGCGGCTCGGCAAGAAACGCGTCGAAATCTAGAAAATGGGATTGCCCCGGCGCGCCGGCGGCAATGGCCTGCAGCTTGATAAGTTCGCTCAGCCAGGCAAGACCGGCCAGACGACCCAAAGAAAGCTCGGAAAGCTCAAAGTCGGGCGCTCCGAGATGGGCCGCCAGAGTCTGATAGCGGGCCGCCGCAAAGCCCCGAAGATCGGCCGAATATTCGGCCGCGCCCAGCATCGTTGCCACATAGGCCTCGGCGGACATGGCCATCAGCACCGCCCGATTGGCCGGATTGAGGGCCAGCAACGCCGGCCCCAGGTTGCTGGTAAAGCTCGTCGCCTTGATGATCGCCACCTCCGCGGCCTCGAAAGTCCGCCCCAGCAGCCTGGCGTGAAATTCAATCTCGCGCGCCACCACGTTGGCCTTCAGGGGGCCCGCCCCGGCGTCGGCGGCCTGCAATAGCTCGGACAGCGTGCGCAGGACCAGCGGCTCACGCAGGGCCAGATTTCCGCCCGCCGCCTCCAAAAGGCGCGACATTAGGGTCGAGCCGCAATGGCCGATATGAAATATGAAATGGGTCTTGGCCGGCGGATCCTGGACCGCGAGGACCTGCTGCTTGAGGCCCTCGAGCGGCATCCAGGCACCATTAGTCTGCTCTGACAGAGCTCTTTGATCGAGAAATATGGCCCGGCGGTAGAATTCTCGGTCCGCCTCGACCACCAGACCTTTCTCGGCCGTCTGGTCGATCTGATGAAGATAGAACCGCGGCGGGCCGAGGACATCTTTCATCAGTTCCGGAAGACTTTCGAGGAAGTCGCTGCGCATGGAAAACGGGGCCCTTTCGAGCGGTCCTGCAGGATCGAAGAAACGGCGCTCACACTAGGCGATGGGCTCGAGCGTTGCAAGCCGGCCGGCCGGACCCGCCGGCGGCAGTCATCAAGCCAACGCTTCGCGCACCTGGTTTTTTCCTCATTCGTCGATGGTCGCCATTGAGCGGCTTGCCGTCAAGGCGGTGGCGTCTTGGCAGCGGCTGGTCTTGGCTGTAAGCTTCTGCAGAGGTTCCAGCCTTCAGGACATAAGCCTTGGCAGCAGGGATCCACGGGACCAAGAGCTGCTCAGGGGAGAGACAGGTGTTTCTTTTGATAAAGGATATGCTGAAGGGGCGGGAGCTGCGCAAACTATTGGATCTCAGCACCAAGGTCTCGTTTGTCGATGGCCGGGCCACCAATCCGGATTCGCAGGTTAAGAAGAATCTCCAGTCGGAGTTCGGGACCGATCATTCAAAGGAGATCAGCGCGATCGTCACCAAGGCGGCCTTTCGCAGCCGGGAGTTTCTGGATTTCACCTTCCCCAAAATCATGGCCGCACCGCTGATGGGCAAATACGAACCAGGCATGCATTACGGCTACCACGCCGACAACGCGATGCTGATTTTTAACCCGCCGATCCGCTCCGATGTTTCGATGACCCTGTTCCTATCGGACCCGGAAAGCTACGACGGCGGCGAGTTGCAGATGAAAATGGGCGACGGGGATCTCCGCTTCAAGGGCCAGCCGGGCGAGGCAATCCTTTATCCATCGACCATGGCCCACCAGGTGCGTCCGGTGACCGGCGGCGTGCGGCTGGTGTGCATCACGTTTATTCAGAGCTATATAAAAGATCAGCAAAAGCGCGATATCCTCTATAACCTCAATGAGCTGTATGCCCTCGAGGCCGAGGGCATGGATCAGGAAAATCGCACGCGGCTCGATATCGCCCGCAACAATCTCCGGCGCATGTGGTCCGAGACCTGAGGCGCCGCGCCTCGGTTGTTCCGCTCGGGCGGCGGGGGCCGGAAGACGGCGCGTAGGCTGGGCGATGGGTCCCCGGCGATGCAAGTCGACCGGGCCTGGCTAGGCCACGGCCCCGGAATTAGGAGTTGACAGCGGAATCGGCCACCGGGCATCTTCTGCCCCATTCATGGAAGCGACGTTCGGCGAAAGGCGAATTGATGGGGGGTCGAAATGAGACCAGCTTTGAACCGCGATCCGCGGCTATCGCGGCCACCGGCCCGATTGGCGGCCTTCGATCGCAAAACCGCCGTCCCGGTGTTGGCCTGACATCTTTTTCGTTTGCTCTGGGTGGACTGGCGCTGATGATCGCAGTTGGTTTGAGTGATCGTGCGAACCGCCCCTCCGAAGCCGCCAATACACAGGTTCCAGACCCACTTTCTGGCCTTGAGGCCAAGAAAACCGCGGCCGTCGCGGAGCCCGGTCTTGGTCTGCAGCAGGTTTTGCCGAGGCCGCAAGCTGGGCCGCCAATGGCTGATCTCGATCCGCCCCTGTCAGGGCTCCGGGTAACAAATGCAATGGTCCGGCCCGGCGATACGCTGGTCGATCTTCTCAAACGCAACAAGGTTGGAAATCAAGAGGCCCACCGGGCGGTCGAGGCCATAAAGGGCCATTTTGACCTCAAAAAGCTGCAAGTCGGCCAGATCGTAAAGGTTGGCATCAACCCAGACGCCGATCCCCAGAGGGTTTTGCAGCATTTGACGCTTCGCACCGCTTTCGATCAAGAAATTGTGCTCAAAAAAGGTGCTGACGGCGCTTTTCAAACCGCAAGGTTGGCCATCCCGACGCTTGGGCTGACGATGTTCCATAGCGGCACGATCGATAACAGCCTTTATCTCTCAGCCGATGCGGTCGGCATCCCTGACGCGATCATCGTCGAGATGATCCGTCTGTTTTCATTTGACGTCGATTTCCAGCGCGAAATTCGCCGCGGCGACGGCTTCGAGGTCTATTACCGCCGCCGGGCCGCGAATCACGGGAAGGACATCGAAAACGGCGAAATTCTTTACGCCGCTCTGACTTTGCGGAACCGGCCGCTTAGGTATTTCCGGTTTCAGGACGGGCCAAAGGGGCGGGCTGACTATTTTGACCAAAAGGGCAAAAGCGCCCGCCGCGCGCTGATGAAAACGCCGGTCGACGGGGCCCGCCTGTCGTCAAGCTACGGCCGCCGCAAGCACCCCATTCTCGGTTACACAAGGATGCACAAGGGGGTGGATTTTGCAGCTGGTCGGGGCACCCCGATTGTGGCGGCCGGTGATGGCGTGATCGAGCTGTCGGAGCGCAATGGCGGCTATGGCAACTATGTGCGCATCCGCCATAACAGCACCTATTCGACCGCCTACGCCCATTTGAGCAAATACGGCCGCGGCATCCGCAAGGGCAAGCGGGTCAAACAAGGTCAGATCATCGGCTATGTGGGCGCCACCGGCCTGGCCAAGGGCGCTCATCTTCATTACGAGGTTCTGGTCAACGGCAAGCAGGTCAACCCGATGACCCTGAAACTGCCCGACGGGCGACGGCTTCAGGGTCAGGAGTTTGAGCGCTACATGTTGCTGAAAGCCAGCCTGGAAGCCGATATTGGCGATTTGAGAATGGTCCGAAATCTGCGCGTTCAAATGACCGTGAAGCCTGATGGCCAAGAAGCATTACTGGTACACTTAAAAGATTAGCAATACTGTTCTGGCAAATTCCCGGTCCGGGAAAATCCTTCCCAGACCCTTGTAAACGAAATAGGCGAGTGTTGGTCCAACCCGTTGCCGGATGGAGATATCCGGAAACGCGAAATCCGAGCCGTCATAACTCGTCGCAACCAAAAAATCGGTCACCAGATTGGCCGTGAAATCAGCCGTGCCGATCGTATTTCCGGCTGCGTCGTACACCGTGATGCTGCCGATCGCGTAGCTGTTGGGCCCGGACATCGCAGCCAATGAATAATTGGCCACACGCAGGCTGCGCAATTCGATCTCGACCCGCTCTACGCCACTGATGCCGGCCCGCTCCAGACTTGCGGTGACAAAGCCGCGGGTTAGGGCTTCGACAGAAAAATCGTTGACATCAGGGATCAGCACTTCGTTGGCCCATTGAACCGCCGACCAGCGGCTGGTCGCAAACATCCGGGTGCTCTTGATACTGGTGCTTGGAGTCCGGCGATGCTGCCGGAAATACTTCTCGCGCTGGCGCTCGATCACATTGATCCTCGGCATTACCTTGGTCAGATACTCGCTAAACTTGATATCGACCTCGACCGCGCCCACCGAACCTGCCATGGTCGCGAACAGAAAGCCCGCCAATGCGATTACGAAAACCGGGAGAAATTTGATCTTCATCGTCGTGTCCTATCGTCTAATCGCCTACTAGACCTTACCTCATATACTGCGATCGCTGCAGCAATTTGACACAACAGTCTATTGAATTCAATCTTAACCGTGCATGAACACCCCACGGCTCGATCTGGAACCGCCAGGACGGGGCGGCGGGATCAGCGAAAATAGTGAAGCCTCGTTAATATCGAATGTCGCCCCGGTCGTATGCCGGGTCGCACCCGAGGGCAGGAAAAACACGGGATTGCCGTGCTGAGAAAGCTGTTTCGGGAAATCCTGCGGCGGTTCGATACACTGCGGCCACCGCCGCCGATACCGGTATGAACGCCGGGAGGCGAAGGGAATTACGAATGGAGAAGTGCGGCCAGTTGACGGCAAAATTGTCCAATCGGGGTTCCAAACATGGCCAAATCCCCATAATCTGGTTTCAGACGGCTGCGTAGGTGAAGTTATTTGATCTGATATCAGCCAAGGGGGGCGAGAGGTGCCTTTATCTCTCATCGCTAAGTGCGTTGCGGCGTTGAATTTTATGAAAGACGCCTGAATCTTGATCTCTCGGCCCCACGCGTGCCCCAATTGGTTGGCTTAGGCGGATATCGCCTCGTCGTCGCTGTCGGCGGTGCCCGGTTGGTCCGGGTCGCCGGGCTCGATAGAAACGACCTGGTCGGG
>JADFIA010000040.1 GCA_022566895.1 Pseudomonadota bacterium | reverse complement strand
CAGCGGACGCTGACCATCGGCTTCGCGGCCGGTCTGGCGACGGCGCTCGGCGCCGCGGCGGCAGATGCCAGCTACGCCGCCGTGGCTGCCTTCGGGCTGACCGCGGTCTCGGGACTTTTGTTGGACAATCAGGATCTCTTAAGATTGGCCGGGGGTCTGATGCTTTTATGGCTCGGCGCCAGGGCGTTCCTCAAAGGCCCGGCCGCGGCGGCGGCCAATCCGTCAGGGGGCGGGGCGCGCCTCGCCGATGGGCTGAGCGCTTATGGTCTGACCATCGCCAATCCGCTGACCATCCTGACCTTCGTTGCTATCTTGGGCGGCGTCGGGCTCCAAAATCTCGCCGAAAGCGCCCTGCCGGCCGCCCTGGCGCTGGTTCTCGGGGTTTTTCTCGGGACCATGATGTGGATGATTTTTATCGCCACGCTGGCGAACCTGGCCCGCCGCCGGGCCGGTGATCGCTTTTTATTATGGGCCAACCGCCTCGGTGGCACCGTCATCCTCGGCTTCGCCGCCTGGCTCTTGGTGGGATCGGTGGGGGGTTAAGCCTCGGCGACCAAGCCTTTTTCGGCAAAGAGCGTGTTCAGCTCGCCCGATTCGTACATCTCGCGCACGATATCGCAACCGCCCACCAACTCGCCCTTGACGTAGAGCTGCGGGATGGTCGGCCAGTCGGAATAGGCCTTGATGCCGTCGCGCAATTCGGCCGACTGGAGCACATCGTGGGTGTTATAGGGCACCGCCATGCGATTGAGCACATCGACCACGGCGGCCGAAAAGCCGCATTGCGGGTACTGCGGGTTACCCTTCATGAAGAGGACCACATCGTCGTTGGCGAGGGCCGCTTCGATGACTGAAAAGATCGGAGTCTCACTTGGCTGATCGTTCATATTCCTTCGCCTTCCGGTAGGGATGTCTTAAGGGCCAGGGCGTGGAGATCGCCGCCCATCTTGCCTTTTAGGGCCCCGTACACCAATTGGTGCTGCTTGATCCTGGTCAGGCCGCGAAAGCCCTCATAAATCACATGGGCCGAATAATGATCGCCGTCGCCCATCAGGTCTTCAAGCTCGACCCGCGCCCCGGGCAAGCCGTCGTTTAAAAGGCTCTCGATCTCGGCCGCGCTCATGGCCATGGCCGTGCTCTCCTGGTGGTCCTCCCGGCTCAGTAAATAGACCTTTTGGGTCCCAATTCCAAGAGGGGCGCGCCAGCTTATTTATCGAGCCGGCTCATATAGCGATCGAACCAGCCCCCGTGGGCCGCCTCCAGATCCTCAAGCCCGACCTCGAACAGCCACTTTATCTTGAGCGAAGTGCCGCCGACGGTGCCGATCCTTTGGGCCGGAACGCTCGCCTTCTCGGCCTCGCTGAGGACCGCCTCGGCGTCATCCGGCTGCAGGGCCAGCAGATAACGCGCCTGATCCTCGCCGAAGGCCCAGGCGTGGAGGGCGAGGTCATTGGGTGCATCGATTTCGGCCCCGATGCGGCCGGCCAGGACCATTTCCGAAAGCGCCACCAGAAGGCCGCCGTCTGAAAGATCGTGGCAGCAGGTCAGGCGCCCGGTCTCGATCAGGGAGCGCACAAAATCGCCGTTCCGGCGTTCGGCCACCAGATCGACCGGTGGCGGCGCGCCGTCCGTACGGCCCAGGATTTCCTTTAAAAATCGCGAGGCGCCGAGATGCCCCTTGGTCTTACCGATCAGGAGTATGGCGTCGCCTTTGGCGCCAAAGGCCGGGCTGGCCCGGTGGGCAAGATCGGCGATCAGGCCGAGGCCGCCGATGGTCGGGGTCGGCTTGATGGCCTTGCCGTTGGTCTCGTTATAAAAAGAAACGTTGCCCGAGACGACCGGATACTCAAGCGCCCGGCAGGCCTCGCCTATGCCCCTGACGGCGAGGGCGAACTGGCCCATGATCTCGGGCCGCTCCGGGTTGCCGAAATTCAGGCAATCGGTGATCGCCAGCGGTTTGGCGCCGCAAGCCGTGAGGTTGCGCCAGGTCTCGGCCACCGCCTGCTTGCCCCCTTCTTCCGGGTCGGCCTCGACGTAGCGCGGCGTGCAATCGGTGCACATGGCCAGGCCCTTGTTGGTGCCATGGACCCGGACCACCGCGGCGTCGCCGCCCGGCCGACCGGAACCCAAGGTATCGGCCATCACCATGTGATCGTATTGCTCCCAGATCCAGCGCCGCGAGGACAGGTTGGGCCCCCCCAAGAGTTTTAACAGCGCCGCCCCGAGATCGTTGGACGCCGGCACATCGTCGACTGCCAGCAGCGGCGCTGCGGGCCCGGCCACCCAGGGCCGCTCATATTCGGGCGTATCGTCGACCAGGGAGGCAATGGGAATGTCGGCCTCCACCTCGCCGCCGCAGAGAATCCTCAGCCTGCCGGTGTCGGTGATCCGGCCGATGACCGCGAAATCGAGACCCCATTTTTCGAAAATGCCTTGGGCCAAGTCTTGGCGGTCCGGCTTGAGGACGATCAGCATGCGTTCCTGGCTTTCGGACAGCATTATCTCGTAAGGCGCCATGCCGGCTTCGCGCTGCGGCACTTTGTCCAGGTCCAATTCGAACCCGACGCCGCCCTTCGAAGCCATTTCCACAGAGGATGAGGTCAGCCCGGCCGCCCCCATGTCCTGGATCGCGACGATGGCATCCGAGGCCATCAGCTCGAGGCAGGCCTCGATCAAGAGCTTTTCCGTAAACGGATCGCCGACCTGAACGGTCGGGCGCTTTTCTTCTGAATCTTCCGAAAACTCGGCCGAGGCCATGGTCGCCCCGTGAATGCCGTCGCGGCCGGTCTTCGAGCCCACATAGACCACCGGATTGCCGATCCCGGCGGCCGCCGAATAGAAAATCTTGTCGGTCTCGGCGATACCCACAGTCATCGCATTGACCAGGATATTGCCGTTGTAGCTGTGGTCGAACTCGGTCTCGCCGCCCACCGTCGGCACGCCGACACAATTGCCATAACCGCCGATGCCGGCCACCACACCGGAGACCAGATGGCGGGTTTTGGGGTGATCCGGATCGCCGAAGCGCAGGGCGTTCAGATTGGCCACCGGCCGGGCGCCCATGGTAAAGACGTCGCGCAGGATGCCGCCGACCCCCGTCGCTGCCCCCTGGTAGGGCTCGATATAGCTCGGGTGGTTATGGCTTTCCATCTTGAAGATTGCCGCCTGACCGTCGCCGATATCAATCACGCCGGCGTTCTCGCCGGGCCCGCAGATGACCCAGGGCGCCTCGGTGGGCAGCGTTTTGAGATGCACTTTCGAGGATTTGTACGAGCAATGCTCGGACCACATGACCGAGTAGATGCCGAGCTCGGTATAGTTCGGGGCCCGGCCGAGGGCCGCGAGGATGCGCTCATATTCCTCGTCGTTCAGGCCGTGCTCGGCCACCATCTCGGGGGTCACTTGGCCGCTCATTCCGGGAATCCCGCTGTGCCCACGTCTCAGCCCGCCGTCTTATCGATAGCCTGGGCCAGGCTTTCAAACAGCGCCCGGCCATCGGCCCCGCCGAGCGCCTGTTCGATCAGGCGCTCCGGGTGCGGCATCATACCCAGCACGTTGCCTTGCTGATTGACGATGCCGGCGATGTCGTTTCGCGAGCCGTTGGGGTTGGCGCCGTTGCCCGAGCTGCCATCGGCATTGACGTAGCGGAAGACCACCCGGCCTTCGGCTTCCAAGGCCTCGATGGTCGCCGGGTCGGCGAAATAATTGCCGTCGTGATGGGCCACGGGCAGGCGGATCACCTGATCCTTATCGAAGGCGTTCGAGAAGATGGTGGCCGCGTTCTCGACCTTTAAATGCACGTCCTTGCAGACGAATTTCAGATTGGCATTACGCATCAGGGCGCCGGGCAGCAGGCCGGTCTCGGTCAGCACCTGAAAGCCGTTGCACACACCGATCGTCGGCACCCCGGCGGCGGCCCTTTTGACCACTTCGGCGGTCACCGGGCTGCGTGCCGCGATGGCCCCGGAGCGCAGATAATCGCCGTAGGAAAAACCGCCGGGCAGGGCGATCACGTCGACCGCCTCGAAATCAGACTCGCCGTGCCAGACCATCAGGGGCTTGCGGCCGGTCACCTTTTCCAGCGCCACCGCGATGTCGCGGTCGCAATTGGAGCCCGGATAGACGATGACCGCGGCTTTCATGCGACGAATTCCTTTTTCCCCGGATCGTAACCGCCGGCTTCCAATTCTCTCCTAAGCTTAATTAAAATTTCGTCGATATCTTCATGAAACTCTAGACGCTCCACGCCATCCAAATCTGAATGGATTTGCATTCCTTTCCGCATAATAATTCGAACTCGTTCTCGGCCAAGTTGGGCAAAGAACCACCCGAGCTCAAAGATCGCGTTGGGTCGCGCCTGTGCAAACTCCCCCTTTTCTGTCTTGACGATATCGTCCGGCGTTAACAGAACCAAAGCAAATGCGGCTTTTTTTGCCTCCTGCTCAAATTTCAACAATATGTGGCGACTCCTGCCAGCTTTCTTTTTTAGAATGATCGGTTCTAGTCCGAATTCATCTTTTAGCAGGTCGCTTAGTTGTCCCAGGCTGGTTCCGTCATGTCCGTGAACAATAAAGACTTGTTTGCCTGACAGAGGGGTCTTTTCCGATTGGAGATCAAAAAACTGCTCACCGGGGCTTCGAGAGTCATTACCGACGTATTTCCCCGCGTCGTCGCGAAGGCCCTCAAAATAATCCTCGAATCTTTTGTTGATATGCTTTTGCTTTGCCCAGGGGGTGAAAAAAAGACCTTCTTGTTCCTCCTCTTCAATTGCCAAAAACCGAACAGACTCATCTTGAGAGATATTGCGACGTATCCAATCGCCCCATCTATTCTTCCATCTTTCGTACCTGTCTTGGAATCGAATCCACTTGTGAGTTTCGTGAGTTTGCTGCCAAATTTCCTTCAGTTCGATCGGTGCTTTATCGATTTTTTCAAGAAAACTTTGTTTTTTATTTTCTGACATTTTGATTACTTTAGAAATTCCTGAAGCTCATTCTTCCTCGACCAGCTCGATCGCATAGTCCTCGATCACCACGTTGGCCAAGAGCTTGCGGCACATCTCCTCGAGATCGGCCCGCGCCTTGGTCTGGTTGTCGTCGGCCAGCTCCAGCTCGATATATTTGCCCTGGCGCACACTCTCGACGCCGGAAAATCCCAGGTCGTGCAACGAATGTTCGATCGCCTTGCCCTGCGGATCGAGAACCCCCGGCTTCAGGGTGACGTGGATACGGACTTTCACTCTATACCCCTCATGCGGCGCTGGCGTCCTTCGGGGCGCTGTCCTTGGGCAGCACGCCGAGGCGCCTGGCGACCTCGCGGTAGGCCTCCTCGACCCCGCCGAGGTCCCGGCGGAAGCGGTCCTTGTCGAGCTTTTCGTTGGTCTCGAGGTCCCACAGCCGGCAGGTGTCGGGGCTGATCTCGTCGGCCAGGATGAGTTGTTCTTCCTCGCCGTCGAACCAACGGCCGAACTCGAGTTTGAAATCGATCAGGCGCATGCCGCAGCCGACAAAAAGGCCGGACAGGAAATCATTGATGCGAAGGCTCATCTCGGTCATCTGGGCCAGTTCGTCCTGGCTGGCCCAACCGAGGGTAATGGCGTGTTCCTCCGAGATCAACGGATCGCCGAGGGGGTCGGACTTGTAGCAGAACTCGACGATGGTGCGGGACAGCACGGTGCCCTCTTCGATGCCCAGACGCTTCGACATCGAGCCGGCGGCGACGTTGCGCACGATCACCTCGACGGGGATGATCTCGACCTTTTTGACCAGCTGCTCGCGCATGTTCAGGCGCTTGAGGAAATGGGTCGGAATGCCCATCCATCCGAGGTGGGTGAAGATATGCTCGGAGATGCGGTTGTTGAGCGCCCCCTTGCCGGCAATGATGCCCTTTTTCTGGGCGTTAAAGGCCGTGGCGTCGTCCTTGAAATATTGAATGATCGTGCCGGGCTCGGGCCCTTCGTAGAGAATTTTGGCCTTGCCCTCGTAAAGCTTTTTGCGGCGAGACATTTGCGCCTCTTGTTTGTGGTCGCTCCCCTCGGAGGCCGCCAAATGGCCCCTTTCCCCGACCGGGGAAGGGCGGACATTAGCCCAAAGCGCCGGCGATGACAATGGCCAGTGGGCCACAATATGCTGCTAATTCGGGTTTTCACGATACCAGATATAGTGGGTGGGGGATTGTCTCGTCCGGATCAATCGTGCCGTCCCTTGGCGTCCATGCGCAGGCCAATGATGAGACCAAGAATTCCGCCGGCCGCGAGAAGGTAAAAGAAGGCTCCCGGCAGGATGCCGGAGGCTTCGATGCCAAACCCGGCAAACAGAGATAACAACAGGCCGACGAACACCCCCGGCAGGGTGTGCGTCTCATCGAACCAGTCGTCGGTAAGGGTATTGGCCCCTGCCCAGACCATCCTGCCGACCATACCGCCGACGATAAAGGCGATGATGATGCCGATGATGCCGACGGTGCCGTAGATCCCGAACAGGGTCCACAGAAAGACCGCGCCAATCCCGGAAATCAAAGATACCCAATGCGAGCGTTGTTCGAACATGACCGGCCCCCGAATCCGAGACGACGCCCCGGAGACTAGCACAAGGCCCGGCTCCGCCAAATCGGCGGACCTCGAACCTCTGCTGGCCCGTATATTTCCCTTGACAGGCAACTAAATGGTTGCATATAGTTCGGCAGTTGTAACGTTGTACCTAGCGCAAAGCGACCCGTCGAAATGGACAAGATCTTCAAGGCGATGGCCGACCGCACGAGGCGGCGGCTTCTGGACCGGCTGTTCGAGAACCCGGCCCAGACGCTGGCCGAGCTGTGCCAAGGCCTGGCGATGAGCCGTCAGTCGGTCTCGAAGCATCTGGGCGTCCTCGAGAAGGCCGGCCTCGTGGTCACCGAATGGCGGGGCCGCGAGAAATTTCATTTCCTGAACCCGATGCCGATCGCCGAGCTGTCCGATCGCTGGATCGATAAATATTCGAAGGCCCGGACCAAGGCGATTATCACCCTGAAACGAGCTCTGGAGGAAAAGACCCATGACCAAGAATGAATTCAGATACGTCACCATCATCAACGCCGATATCGAGCGGGTCTGGGACGCCCTGACCCTGCCCGAATTTACCGAAGCCTATTGGCACAATTCGACGGTCGAGAGCGACTGGAAGGTAGGCTCCAAGATCACCTTCACCAACGACGACAAGGACGGGGTCCGCTCGGTCGGGGTGGCCGGCAAGATCATCGAATGCAACAGGCCCCATCGCCTGGCCTACAGCTGGAGCTTCCCGCGCATGCCCGAGGTCCGCGACGAGGCCCCGAGCGTGGTTACCTTCGAGTTGGAGACCGTCGGCGAGGCGACCAGGCTGACGGTGATCCATGACCAGTTCGAGGAGGGCTCGAAAATGCTTGAATATATCAGCGAGGGTTGGCCGACGGTGCTCTCGGACATGAAGACCCTCCTCGAGACCGGGAAGACCATCCCGCACGGCCTGTACTAGGCGGGGCCGGCTGCCGGGGCGCGCTTTTCACACCCCGTGGGCGCCCCGGTTGGCTGGAAACCGCGGCAAATCCAGCAATTCCGGCGATTCCGGAAAATCTGCAGACCCGGCCCTTGACCCTGTACTCGCTACAGCCCCTATATACCAGTTTAAGCGCCGCTCTACGGCGAGACAAAATCAGCCAGGTGCAGCCATGACGACGACCGATCTCAAGCTCGACCAACCCGGATCCCTGCCCAGGCCCGGCCCGGTGGGACGTCTCGTTCGCTTTGGTTTCGGGGCGTTCTGCGCCTGGTACGTGATCGGCCTGGTGCAAATCTCCGGCCAGCTCATGAGTGGCGAGGGATCCCTCCGGCCCTTGATCTGGAACGGTCTGCCGGCCGGCCTGTTCCTGATCAGCTACGTGATCAATATCGGCTTTTCGCGCCCCTGGAAGAAATGGCCGGCCCTGGTCAGCGCCGGAGCCTTTCTGGCCCTTGCCGGCTTCGGCTATCTGGCCAGTGGTTCACTCGAGACGCCTCTATTGGCGCGCAGCGTCTGGATCTGGGAGCTTTATATCTTCTCGCATCTGGGCCTTGCCTTCCTCATCTCGGGCCTGATCGCCACCCCGGGCTGCGAAATGCGCGCTCTGCACGATCTCTATACGCGCCTGACCGGCGTACCGACCAAAGAGCATTATTGCCCGGTCGGCCCCCTGGGTCCGATCGACCGCTGGGAGGCCGGCCTTAAAGCCAAATAACCCGCCCGGCCCGGCGGCCGGGGCCCTTGATGCGCCCGCCGCCCGCCGTGTAGAATGGCGCCTGGCGCAAGGGGTGGGCGGTGACGCAGTTTGAATATCTTTCGGTTTTGATCTCGATCCTGATTGGCCTGGGCATCACTAACACAGGTATCAGCTGGGGCCATCTTTTGCCGGCCCGCCGCCGTGTCCGCTTCTATTGGTTGCACGGCTTCTGGACGCTCTTCGTCGTGGTGCTGCTTATCCAGTTCTGGTGGGGCTTCTGGAACTTTCGCCTGGTCGAGGACTGGACCGTCTTCAAGCTTCTAATCATGGCCGCACAGGTCTTGGCCCTGGCCCTGGCGGCCTTTATCCTGGCCCCGAGACCCCGGGGCCGGAAGGGCTTGACCTCAAGGCCTATTACTACGAGCACGGTCGGGTGTTTTTAACTTTGCGGCGTTGGCACTTATTCTCCTTTTGGGCTTTCTCGGCGTCAATATCGAAGTGTGAGCCGAAAAACCTTGCCAGGCCGGGGCTCAAACGCTTGAATGGTCGTGATCCGAATGCATCCGATAAATTCAAGGAGAAGCACCATGCAAGGGATTGGAAAAGCGGTCCGTATCCTCTTCGCCGGCCTGCTGGCGATCGGGGTTCTGGCCCTTGCGGCGCCGGCGGCCGAAGCGGCGGGCTACCTCAAGTTCGAGGGTGTTAAAGGGGAATCGCAAGACAAGGACCACAACGACTGGATCGACGTGATCTCGGTCAACTGGGGCGCCACACGATCGACCACCACGCGTTCCGGCGCCTCGCTCAGGCAGCCCAGATTGGAGGCGGGCACGGTGACCATCACCAAGCGGGTCGACAAGGCCAGCCCGAGCCTGATGATGCGCAATGCAAGCGGCAAGCCAACGAAAACTGTGGTCATCGAATCAAATTATGGTGGCGCCCGCGCGACTTATTTGAAGTACGAGCTTCAAAACGTCAGGATCACCAGCCTCAAGACCGCCGGTTCGGGCGCCCAGATGACCGAGACGATTACGCTCAGTTACAAGAAAATCCGCCTGATACCGTCGCGCCTGCGCAAAAAGCGCTATTAAGCTCTTACGACGAATCCCGGCAGCACCAGCGTAAGCCGCTGCCAAGATCCCGTCGTTGCTCAAGGCAGATGTATTAGGAGTCGCAGATCATGCTCAGCCCGGACCCAAACTGGCACCCCTTCCTGGTTCATTTCACGATCGCGCTGTTCGTTATTGCCTTCGTCTTTATGGCTGCGGCCCGGGTCTTTGCCGCAGGCGCCAGGAGCGACGAGTTAAAGACCGCCGGGCGCTGGGCGTTGTGGGCGGCGGCCACTATTACGGTTCTGACCATAGCTTCCGGCCTGTACGCCTATTATACGGTGGCCCACGACGATCCCTCGCACCTGGCCATGACCGATCACCGCAACTGGGCGCTGGTCACCGGCGCCCTGATCATCTTTCTTGGCGCCTGGTCCTATCTGAAATCGCGCCGCCAGGTCGCCCAGCCGGGCGCTTTGCTGATCCTGATGGCGGTCGGGGTGGCTCTGTTGTCGGTAACCGGCCTTAAAGGCGCCGGCCTGGTCTATGAATATGGGCTGGGGGTGGCTTCGCTGCCCAAGGACGAGGGTCCGGGCCATTCCCACGAGGCCGGCGAGGAGCACGCCGAGGAAAGCCCGGCCATGGAGGCCGAACGACCGGCGGCGATACCTGGCAGCCCGGAGGCGGCCGTGGATGCCTTTGGCGATGCCTTGGCGGCCAAGGACGAAGCGACGGTGCGGGCGCTTCTGGCGGCCGACGTGCTGATCTATGAATCCGGCGGCGCCGAACGCTCTTTGGAGGAATATGCCGGCCATCACATGCCTGCCGACATGGCCTTCGTGGCCGCCATGGAGCGGCAACTCACGGACCGCAAGGTCTTCGAAGCCGGCGACTTTGCCATCGTCACTTCGATGGGCAGCACCCGCGGCACCTTCAGGGAGCGCCAGATCGATCTCTTGGGCACCGAGACCATATTGTTGGAAAAGCGCGACGGGAACTGGGTGATAACCCATATCCACTGGTCGTCGCGACCGGCATCCTGATCGGCCGCGCCGCTTTAAAGGGACCTGCGCCCAATCCGCATAGCCCTTTTTCGCGGCAGTCTCAGGGCGCTGCTGGCTTGCGACCGGTGATAAAGGAGACCGACCCGAGTGCGGTCGAAAAGGGCCGGCCTTGCGAAATCTCAACAAAACCGGCCTGGTTGACATAGCGCGGCAATTCTCCGCCCACATTGTCCGAAGTGGTCGCAAAGTCGTCCAGAGCCTGAACCAGAAGAAAGCCGGCTCTTAAAAATTCGTTACCAGGCTGGCCAAAGTCGACCAGAAGCAACCGAACGTGTGGATTTCGCCAGCTGAACTTGAAAGTCCCGAAACGGTTTGTCATATTCAGCGGACGAGATTCCGCTCACGCCAAAACGGAGAAATCCGAAACGCCCTGTTGGAAGCGAATGAACATAAGGAGAAACCGGTGAGATTTTATATGATTGTGTTGGCGATTGTCACATTTGTTGTACCGGCAAGTGCCGCGGAAGAGAAACCGTTCTTTCAACAGTTAATGGGCGAGTGGCGGTCGAGTGACGCTGCATTCGGCCTGCCGGCCGAAAGCGTTATGACCTGGAGTCCGGCTCTTGATGGTCGGTTTGTCCGCCTCGACTATCGCATTGAGATGCGGCCCAAGCCTGATCAAACGTCGCTGTTTCAAGGAATCGCCTACTACAAAGTGGAGGATGGCGACCTCTCGATTGCGTTCTGGGCTGACAATTCTGGCGATCTCCATCCGATTTCGGCCGAACATGACGGGGATGCACTTGTTGCTTATTGGGGGGTCGAAGGCGGCAAACAGGGTCGCTCACGCTACGAGTTGATTGCGCCAAATAAAATGGAAGTTACGGACTGGCTCAAGACGTCCGAAGGCTGGCGTCAATTCAACCATGGTATTTTCACCCAGGTCCGCGATAAAGAGTGAGGTATGGCCGAAAACAATTCCTTCGGGTTTTGACCAGCAATCGACTCTCAATCCGCTCGAATCCCCGGCGCCAAATATGGAGTATGTGAAGCCCCCGAAAGAGTCCGATGGGGGTCAAAAGCGCCCTCTTTTTTTGATCAATGATTCTGCGTGATTGGCGCCGACAAGGCTTTTCAGAGGCAAACCCTATCTTCATCGCTGGCTATCTGCTGACGCTCGGGATGCCGACGGCCCGGGCAATAACCGCAATCCCTTCGCCGCCTTCTCCGGGGCGGTGTGTTCGGTTACGATCGGCCTGGTTGGCGCCAACGCCGTATTTCCGGGAACCACGATCAACCCTGATTGATCTTTTCAGGTTGTCTTAAAAGGGTTGTGGCTTGCGGCCGGCGATAAAAGAGACCGAACCGAGCGCGGTCGAAAAGGGCGGGCCTTGCGAAACCTCAACAAAACCGGCCTCGTTGACAAAACGCGGCAGTTCTCCGCGCACATTATCCGAGGTCCTCGCAAAGCCGTCCAAGAGCTGCACCAGAAAAAAGCCGGCTCGCAAAAATATGTTGGCGGGTTTGCCAAAATCGACCAGAAGAAACCGCGCGCCGGGCTTGAGAACTTGCAACACCGCATCGAGCGTCCTTCGTTTCTGGTCCCGGCTTAGGTGATGGAACACGAAGCTCGAGACCACATGATCGAACGCATTCGGTGTAAACGATCCTTCATCGATCAGGCTGTGGATATCACCTCTGGTGAAGGCGACATCCAATCCACTGGCTCGCTGTTTCTGGCGGGCGATCTCCAGGACCGCCGGGTCGATGTCCAGGCCCACCATCCGGATTTCCGGATGGGTTTTTTTAAGGAGCAGGCTCAAGGTGCCGGTGCCGCAACCCAGATCGAGAACCTGCGCCGCCGGCTTGGGGTCGATTTGCTCGACCATCAGGCGTCGCAGGGTCCTTTCCCTCAAGACCGCGCCAACCACCGTATCGTAAAGCGGCGTCAGCCAATGAAACCGGAGTGCGGGAATATATGCCTCGGAGCCCATTTGATTAATCAGTGGCTTTCGAGCCTGAAAGTCAAGCCCTCGGGCCCCAGGGCGGCCATGTCTGGAGATAGTCAGGCAAAGAGAAGGTGGGCATGGCTTTGCAATCCCGTCGGCCAATGCTACATAACACGAATGGCGCGTCCACTTTATACCCTCCTGATCGTATTCGCTTTGGCCCTCAACGGCGCCACGCCGTCAATGGCCATGGTATCGGATGGGATGGTATCCACCGGCCCGACAATGCAATGGATGCAAGGTGGCGGGCCGGAGAACAGCCAATTCGAACCCGTAACAGGGGATCTGGATGGGTCCTGCGGTAATTTCTGCCTCGACTGTGGCTGTATGAGTTGCCAAACCAGGATCCTTTCCGGCAGCCTCGCCGAGACCATGGTGACCATCGATGGCTTCCCGTCACCGCGGCTGCTCGGTCTTGCGCCCCGCGTTGACGCAGACGTTGCCAAACCACCTCCCAAATCCTGATCTAACGATATTGGTGTGATTTCGCCTGTGACCGCAGGCGAACGATTTCGTTCAGATTATGGATTTTGGTCATGAGAATTTTCCTTGTTGTGTTTCTGCTGCAGCCGTTGCTGGCCTTTGGCGCTGAGGCGGCGGTCGTCGAGTACGAACTCGATATCGAATACCAAACCGTCAACAAGGCGGGTCGGCCAGTGCGGGCCATGGTCGTCGGCGGTAGTATTCCGGCGCCGACGATCGAGGCCACGCTCGGCGATCTCCTGCGGGTCACCTTTCATAACAAAATGGATGTGGAGACCTCGATTCACTGGCACGGCGTCCTGGTGCCGCCGCAGCAGGACGGGGTGCCCTACCTCAATACGCTGCCCATCGCCGCCCATTCGTCGTTTACATTCGAATTTACCATAAGGACCGCCGGCACCTACTGGTACCATTCGCACACCGGGCTGCATGAGCAGCGCGGAGTATATGGATCGCTGGTCTTCCGGCCAAAAGTCGAGACCATCCAGGTGGACCGCGAATACGTGGTCGTGTTTTCCGACTGGACCAACGAGCGGCCCAAGGATGTGCTCAGGCACCTGAAGCGCGAAGGGGAATATTATGCCCTCCAGAAAGACAGCGTCCAGTCCTGGGACCGGGTGATCGCCAACGGCTCAAGGGCGGTCCGCAACCGCCTGCGTTCGGCCTGGACCCGCATGGGACCGATGGATCTCTCGGACGTTGGTTACGACGCTTTTCTGGCCAATGGGGAGCAGGTGCACCGGCTTGGCCCGGCACAGCCCGGCGAACGGGTGCGTCTGCGGATGATCAACGCCGCGGCCTCCAGTTATTTCGATATCGAGTTCGCCGGCGGGCCGATGACCATCATCTCGGCCGACGGCATCGATCTGCAGCCGCAAGCCGTAAAACGGCTGCGCATAGCGGTCGCCGAGACCTACGACGTGATCGTCGAATTGCCGGACAATCTTGCCTATGAGCTGCGGGCAACCTCGATGGACGGTACCGGCTATGCCACCGCCATCCTCGGTGAGGGGGAGATCGTCCGGGCCCCGGTTCACCCGCGGCCCAATCTGTTCTTGATGGATATGGGTATGGCTATGGATATGGAAATGGCCGACCAACCGATGGCCGGAATGAAGGAGATGGCCGAGATGCCGACGGCGGGAATGAAGGAGATGGCGGAGATGCCGACGGCAGGAATAAAGGAGATGGCGGAAATGCCGATGCCGCTCGGCGGGGTGATCGGTCATATGAAAGACTACGGAGCCCTTAGGGCCTTGGAGAGCACCGAATATGGCGCCGCTGCGCCGCGGCGCCAGCATGTCCTGGAGCTGACCGGGAATATGGATCGCTACGTCTGGAGTATCAACAACCGCACGCTCTCCGAGGCCGACCGCATTCTGATCCGCCGCGGCGAAGTGGTGCGCTTTGTGCTGGTGAACAAGACCATGATGAACCACCCGATGCATCTGCACGGCCATTTTTTCCGGGTCCTGAACGGCCAGGGCGCGCTCAGCCCTCTAAAGCACACGATCGATGTGGGGCCGATGTCGACCGTGACCATAGAGTTCGAGGCGAACGAGGAGCGGGACTGGTTTTTTCACTGTCACAATCTTTATCACATGGCCTCGGGCATGGCCCGGGTGGTCTCCTACGAAGCCAGCAGCCAGGCCGATAAAAGCGTCATCCGCAAGCTGGCCGAAGATCGCCACTGGTTTGCCTTTGCCGACCTGGCGGTGATGAGCCACCAGCTCAGCGGCAGGGTCTGGGCCGCCAATTCGAGGCACCGCTTCGAGGTCGAATGGGATTTCGACTGGCGGGACGAGTACGAGATCGAGCCGGTCTACGTGCGCAATCTTTCCCGTTGGCTCGACGTCTACGCCGGCGGCACCTTTGAAGCGGACGAGGACGGCAGTCGCGAAAACGTCGGCATGATCGGGGTGCGCTATATCCTGCCGATGCTGATCACCGCCGATCTGCGCCTCGAGACCAACGGCGATGTGCATTTCGGGCTCAGCTCGGAATTGCGGCTCCAAAAACGTCTCAAGTTTGATTGGGAATGGAACACCGACGAGGAGTACGAGATTGGCCTCGAATATGAATTGAGCAAGACGGTCTTGATCCGTGCCAGCTTTGGCTCCGAATACGAGGCGGGTGCCGGGCTGCTGGTCAAGTTTTGAGGCGGCGGGGCAGGGGCCAAACCGGCCACCCGGCGCGGCGCGCGGGGGGTGTGGACAGGGCTCACAATACCTGATTGACTCGGTCGCTGCCAACCCCGCCCCTGGGCCAACCCCAACCGAGAGATCCGCTCATGAACACGACCATCCAAGCCA
>JADFIA010000078.1 GCA_022566895.1 Pseudomonadota bacterium | reverse complement strand
CGAGGATTTCGCTGCTCCGGCGCTCGACCGCCTGCAGCACATCGTCCTTGGAGGCAACCATTTCGGGCTTCAGGCGGGCCGAAAAATGTCCGGCTGCCACATCGCTGTGGCCAGCCTCGAGAGGACGCCCCTCGCGCACCCATTTTTCAAGGCCGCCATCCAGGATCCGCACTTGGTCGTGAGAAAAAACCTTAAAGGTCCAGAAGGCCCGCACCGCCGCATGCACACCGCCGGTGTCGTAGACCACCACCCGGTGATGATCGGCCAGCCCCAAGCGCCGCATGTGGCGGGCGAAATCCTCTTCCTTGGGCAACATATGGGGATAAGGACTGTCGGCGTCGCTGATCCGGTCAAGATCGAAAAAGCCGGCCCCGGGGACATGGGCCTCCAGATATTCGGCCCAGCCCTCCCTGTCGCTGCCCGGCAGATGCCAACTGGCATCGAGCACCCGGACTTGGGGATCCGCCAGATGATTGGCCAGCCAGACGGTTTCGACGAAGGCGTCCTGGCGTTTCAAGTTTCTCTCCTTCCGGCGCTTGTGGCTTGCTTCGGCAAAGACTAAGCACCCGACTTGGCCTTTGACAAGGGCGGCCCTTTGGGCCTATCACCGTCGTTCCGGGGCGGAGCCCCCGGCGAGAGGGCGTATGAGCGAGAATATCTACGAAAATCTTTCGCTTTTGGGCGGCCGGGACGAACCGCCCCAGAGCCCCGACGACGCGGTACTCGAGACGGTCGCCAACCGGCGCCTGGATTGGCCCTATCTGGTGCGCTTTACCTGCCCCGAGTTCACCTCTTTGTGCCCGGTCACCGGGCAGCCGGATTTTGCCCATCTGGTGATCGATTATGTGCCCCAAGGCGTGCTTTTGGAAAGCAAGTCCTTGAAGCTCTATCTTCAGTCCTTCCGCAATCACGCCGCCTTTCACGAGGAGTGCACGGTCGGCATCGGCGAGCGGCTGGTCAAGGAGCTCTCCCCCATATGGCTGCGCATCGGCGGCTACTGGTATCCGCGCGGCGGCATCCCCATCGACGTCTTTTTTGCCTGGGGCGAGGCGCCCGAAGGCCTGTGGATCCCCGACCAGGGGGTGGCGCCGTACCGCGGCCGCGGCTAGGTTTTTTTAAGGAATTCCGAGATATTTGTGGGCCTGGAGGCTGAGCTGCCAGTTGGGGTGTTGGGCACAATAGGCGATCGTGGCGAGGGTGTTTTCAGCCAGCTCTGGCCCGTCCATCGGCTGCAGGAAAAAGGCCAGGAAATCAAGCCCTTCGAATTGCTCCGGGTCGCCGCCGGCCTGCGGATAGACGAGCTTTAACTCATCCCCAGAGGTTTGCTTCAGGGGGTTGCCGATCTTGGGGCTGACGGTCAGCCAGTCGAGGCCCGGGGGTGCGGCGATGGTGCCGTTCGATTCGACTGCGATCTCGAAGCCCTGTTCGTGCAGCGCCGCGATCAGGGGTTCGTCCAACTGCAGCAAGGGCTCGCCGCCGGTGCACACGACCAGGGCAGGGGCGTTCGCCTGGTTATCGGGCGGCCAGACAAGGGCGACCTTGTCGGCGAGATCATGGGGGCCGGCGAACTTGCCGCCGCCCGGCCCGTCGGTGCCGCGGAAATCGGTATCGCAGAAATTGCAATCGGCCGCTTCACGGTCGCGCTCCAGCCCGGACCACAGATTGCAGCCGGCAAAGCGCAAAAACACAGCCGGCCTGCCGGTCTGTGCGCCTTCGCCCTGCAGGGTGAAGTAAATTTCCTTGACCGCGTAAGTCACTCAGCGCCCTCCTGATAGCGGGTCGGATCGTTGAGGCCGGCCTCGGCGAAGCCCTTTTTCCTGATCAGACAAGAATCACAGGCGCCGCAGGCCAGACCTTCATCGTCCGGATCATAACACGAAGTGGTATGGGTGTAATTCACCCCCAGCGCCGTACCGGCCCGGATGATCTGGGCCTTGGACATTTCGATGAGCGGCGTGCGGATTTTGATCCGGCGGCCTTCGATTCCGGCCTTGGTACCAAGATTGGCCATGGCCTCGAAGGCGCGGATAAACTCGGGCCGGCAGTCGGGGTAGCCCGAATAGTCGATGGCGTTGACGCCGATGAAAATATCTGCCGCCCCGATGCTCTCGGCAAAGGCCAGGGCAAACGAGAGGAAGATCGTATTGCGGGCCGGCACGTAGGTGATCGGCACCTGGCGGCGCATTTCTTCCAAGGAGCGCCGCTTGGGCACCGCCATATCGGAAGTCAGGGCGCTGCCGCCGAATATGGTCAGATCGATCTCGACCATCCGGTGGTCGGCCAGCTTGGCGGCCCGGCCGATGCGCTTGGCCGCCTCCACCTCGAGCCCCTGACGCTGGCCGTAGAGGAAGGTCAGGCCGTAGACCTGATACCCATCGGCCTGGGCCATGGCCAGCGCCGTCGTCGAATCGATGCCGCCCGATAACAAGACCACCGCCTTTTTACCCTGCTCCATCATGCCGCCGTCATAGCAGGCCGGGACGTCAAGCGGAAGACGGCTGGACAGCCGTCAAGCGGCCCGGTACCTTTTTGCGGCGACAGGACAGGGCGGAAATAGCGCAGGGGGCAAATATGGGCCAGACTAGCGAAGGCGCGACCGGACCCGAGGGGCCGAGCGCGGCCATGCCGGGACCCGGACCGCGGGCCATCACCTGGTCTGGCTTCGGGCGCGAAATGGGGCTGATCCTGCTGGTCGGCGGGGCCGTATGGCTCCTATTCGCATTTCTCATCCACCCGGCGATCGGCTGGCCGAAGCTGGCCCCGGTGCCGGCCCGGACGATGGTCATTGTCGCGGTGATCTGGTGGCTGATGCGCCAGCGCGGCGAAAGCTTCCGCGATCTGGGACTGCGCAGGCCCAACAAGCTGTGGCTGGCCGGGGTGCTCGGCTTCGCCTTTTTGTTGGCCAATCTCTTGATTTTCGGACCGCTGTTCGCCGAGTTGCGCGACGCTCTCGGCGTGGCGCCCTCGGATCAGTCGTTTTTCGATCCGCTCTACGGCAATCTGCCGCTCTATCTGATGTGGCTGACGCTGGCCTGGGCGGCCGGCGGCTTTGCCGAGGAGATATTCTTCCGCGGCTATCTGCTCAACCGGGTGGCGGCGCTGTTGGGCGGCCAGCGATTGGGCTGGACCCTGGCGGTGCTGGCCCACGTGGCTCTGTTCGGCCTCGG
>JADFIA010000039.1 GCA_022566895.1 Pseudomonadota bacterium | reverse complement strand
GAAGAAGCCGAGGCCGAAAAGGCCGAACCCACCGAAGCCGAAGAAGCCGCAGCCGAAGAGGCCGAAGCCGAGGCCGAAGAGGAAGAGGCCAAGCCCAAGACCTGATTCCAGACCATGACGTTTCCAGCCAGCGGAGCCCCGCCGCAGCATCGGGCCTGCCATATTCCCTTTCGCTGTGGCTTCGACTAGTCTGAGCCGGCGATGGGGAGTGCCAGCGGTCATGAAGGAGCTGTTTTCTGAATTAAAACGCCGCAACGTGGTCCGCGTGGCCATCGCCTATGTGGTCCTGGGCTGGCTGATCATTGAGGTCATCGACACCATCGCCCCGCGTTTGGGGATGCCCGAGTGGGTTCCGACCTTCTTTATCATTGCCGTGCTCGTCGGCCTGCCGATCGTACTCCTCTTTTCCTGGGCTTACGAGGTGACGCCGGAGGGCGTGATGAAGACCGAGGAAGTCGACGCGAGCGCATCCATCACCCACTCGACCGGACGCAAGCTGGACCGCGTGATCATCGCGGCGCTCGTCCTTGTCGTCGTCTTTTTGGTTTATGAGCGCTTCACCCCCTCATCGGGGGAAGCGCCAATCGTAGCCCCACAAGTCGAAGAGGGCAAACCGTCGCTCGCCGTATTGCCCTTCGTGAACATGTCGTCGGAGGCCGAGCAGGAATATTTCTCCGATGGCATCACGGAAGAGCTTTTAAATACCCTCGCCAAGGTGCCCGGCCTGATGGTCGTAGCCCGCACCTCGGTCTTCTCCTACAAGGGCCAATCGAAGGACGTGCGCGAGATCGGACGCGAATTGGGCGTCACCACGATCGTCGAGGGCAGCGTCAGGAAGGCCGGCGATGATTTGCGGATCACCGCCCAGCTGATCCGGGTCGCGGACGGCTTCCATCTATGGTCGGAGACCTACGACCGCAAGCTCGAGAATGTCTTCGCGATCCAGGAAGAGATCGCCTTCGCCATCGCCGACGCTCTTAAAGCCCCGTTGGGTCTGGAGGCCGGCGGCCTGGTGACCAGTCGTACCCAGAACATGGCGGCCTATGATCTCTACCTGAAGGGCTTCGGGGAGTTGAAACAGCGCGGACCGGGTCTCGCCGATGCGGTGGTCAATCTCCGTCGTTCGCTTGAACTCGATCCCGAGTTTGGCCCGGCCTGGGCGGCCCTGGCGATCACCTACCAGGTGCTGCCGACCTATGTGGGCGAGTTCGAGGGTCGGCGGCCGGAATGGGCCAAATTCAATGTTCTGGCGCAAGCGGCCGCAGGGCGGGCGATCGAGCTCGATCCCGGCGTGGCGCTGGCTCATCAGGCCATGGGCACGGTTCACCGCATCAATCATCGCTGGATCGAAGCAGAGAACGAATATTTAGAGGCGCTGGCGATCGATCCGCAATCGGCCTCGGTACTCGAGGATTACAACGAATTTCTCGACGGCGTCGGGCATTGGGACAAGAGCATCGAATATGGCGATCGCGCCGCCCGGCTCGAGCCCTTCCGGCCTGTCTTTCAGATGGCGTCGGCCTATTCCCATCTCAGTGCCAATAATCTGGCCGAGGCTGAGGCGATCGCCGATCGCGTGATTGCGCTCGATCCGACCTTCTCGCTTGCCTATCTGGTAAAGGCCGAGATCCGGGTCCTCGCGGGCGAATACGAGGCCGCCCTTGCAATTCTCGAAGCCTGCCCGGACTGTGCAATGCCGACGCGCCACCTCTGGACGGCGGCGCTCTCCCATATTATTGCAGGCGGAGGGCCACCCGAGAATTTCGATGCCGGTGATGGCTACACCTGGGCGGGCCTTATTTATGCCCTTGTCGGCAAGAACGGTTTGTTCGAAGTGATGAAGGTGACCGCCTACAATGGAGCCATCAATGCAGGCTTGACCCAGTACGGCTACAGCTTCATGGACGAGATCAGGACCGACCCGCGCTATAAAGAGCTTGTCGAGGATATGGGCCTCGTCGATTATTGGCGCCAGCGCGGCTGGCCGTCCTACTGCTGGTCCAAGGGCGAAGATGATTTTGAGTGCGGAGCGCCCCGATGAGCAGTTTCTTCGATGAGCTGAAGCGCCGCAACGTGGTCAGGGTCGGCGTCGCCTATCTGGTCGCCGGCTGGGTGATCATGCAAATCATCGACGTGGTGGTTGAGCCGCTGCGCCTCCCCGACTGGACGGCCACCCTTGTGCTCGTGCTTCTGCTGGTGGGGCTGCCGGTGGCGCTCATTTTCTCTTGGGCCTATGAGATTACACCCGAGGGCGTCAAGAAGACCCACGAAGTGGATGCCGACGCCTCGATCACCCATTCGACCGGGCGCAAGCTCGACCGCATGATCATCGGGGCGCTTGCGATCGCTGTCGCATTTCTGGTCTATGATCGCTTTGTGCCGCCGTCGGGTCAGGCACCACCCGTAGAATCGGTCGGGCAGTCGATCGCCGTCCTGCCCTTTCTCAACCTTTCCGAGGACAAGTCGAACGAATATTTCTCGGACGGCCTGTCGGAGGAGCTCTTGAATGTGCTTTCGCAGTTCCCGGACCTGAAGGTGGCCGGGCGCACCTCGTCGTTTGCCTTTAAAGGCAAGAACCAGGATTTGCGCCTGATCGGCCAGGCGCTCTCGGTCTCGACCATCCTCGAGGGCAGCGTCAGGAAACAGCAAAACCGGGTGCGGATCACGGCCCAGCTGATACGAGTCTCGGACGGCTTTCATATATGGTCGGAGATCTACGACCGCGAACTCGAGGATATTTTCGCGGTCCAGGAGGAGATTGCCACGGCCATCGCCCGGGCGCTGGCGGTCGAAATGGATATCGCCCCCGGCCAGTCCCTGGTCCGCGCGCGCACCACCAACATGGCGGCCTATGATCTCTATTTGGAGGGCAGGGCCGAGGTCGCCAAGCGCGGCGATTTCGGCCGCGCCATTCGGGTGCTGGGCGAGGCGACGCGCCAGGATCCCAACTTCGCGCCCGCCTGGTCTGCCCTGGCTCAAGCGCATGCTTTAAGTCTCTACTATATAGGCAAGCCACCGGACCAGGCCCTGATCGCGGCCGAGATTTCAGCAAAGCGGGCCCTTGAGGCCGATCCGGATCTGGCCAGCGCCCATTCGGTGATGGGGGATATCCTGCGCGACCGCTCGGATCTGATCGCGGCGGAGAAGAGCTACAAGCGGGCGCTTGATCTCAATCCGGACGAGATAGAGGCCAACTCACAATACGCACAGCTGCTGATGCGCACCTTTCTCTATAAGCAGGCCCTGCCCTATGCGGACAAGGCAGCCGAGCTTGATCCCCTGGCCGCAATTCACCGCTCGGTTCGATCGCTGCTCTGGTATGCCACGGGCCGCAAGGAAGACGGGCTACGGGAGATCGAAACGGGCCTGTCGCTGAGGGGCGAGGTGGTCGGCGGCTATCTGATCCAGGGGCTCGTAGGGATGGCGATCGACCAGGGCGACATCGAACGGGCCATCGAGTTTTCCCGCTACCCGAGAGTTCGCCCCGACATCGCCGGTTATCGCAGCGAATTTCTCGATCATCTGGACGACCCGACCGCGGCCCTCGCCTTATTGAAGACCTCGGCGATGGAAAACCCGCAGCATTGGGCGCTCAATATTTACTGGGCCGTGCATCTTGGAGATCTGGCGCTGGCCGAGGATGTCCTCAGATTCACCCTCGAGGAGGCGCTGAAAGACAATTCCTTCCTCGACTGGACCTGGATGAGCTTGCCCTTTCTAGGTCCGCTCAGAAACACCGGGGCATCGAAAGACCTGCTGCGGAAGAGCGGCATGCTCGATTTCTGGCAGGCCCGCGGCTGGCCGGAGTTGTGCCGGCCTCTCAATGGTGACGATTTCGAGTGCGACTGATCTCCCCTAGATCCGGATGGTGATTTTGCGCCAGGCCAGAAGCGCGATTGGCAGCCAGGTCAGGAACAGCAGGATCAGCACCGGCGGAATCGAGGACGCTCTCGGAGAGAGCAGATGGTCCACCAGCCAGTAGAGCGGCACCAGCAGCGGCGCCTTTAAGGTCCATAACAAGATGATATGGAGGATATAGGCGCCGATAGCGTTCAAGCCGAAGGCTTCAAGGGGCTGGGTCCAGAAGCGGCTCCAGCCCTTCAGGTCGACCAGCCAGGAGAGCGCCGCCAGAGCGAGGAGCGCCAGACCCGTGGTGAAGACCACGTAGCTGGAGGTCCACAGGGCCTTGACCATGGGAAAGGTAAACCCCCAGTGGAAACCCACCATGGCCAAGGCGAAGCCGGACCAAGCGAGACGGGAAAGCCGCATTTTGGCCTCGCCCTGGGTCCGGATCCACAGCCCGGCCAGGACGCCCAGCAGCGTCTGGGCGGTGGCCGGCAGCGTGGAGAGAAGACCCTCCGGATCGAAGCCCGCCTGCCCCGCCACATAGATATGCGGCCCCAGATATTGGCGCTCGAACCAGGAGATAAAATTGGCCCCGGGGACGCTCAGGTCGACCTGGTCAAAAGATATGGGCAGCGAGGCGAGCGGCCAGTAGAGCAGCAGAATGGCGGCCGCAATGCCGGCGATCCAGCGCCGCTCGAACTTCAGGTATATGAGCGCCGCCAGGAAATAGACCATGCCGATACGCTGCAGCACGCCGAGCCAGCGCAGGGCCTCGCCGTCGGTGCGGAGAAGCGTTATGAAGTTAAGCGCCAGTCCCAGGAGCACCAGGATCACGGCGCGCTTGGTGATCCTCTGAAAGACCGCCCGGTCGAGCCCCGTCGCCTCCTTGTCGCTGCCCAGCGCAAAGGGGATGGCCACCCCGAGGATGACCAAGAAGAAGGGAAAGACCAGGTCGGCCAGCGTCACCCCGGCCCACCGGGCGTGCTCGAGCATCTCGTAAGTCACCGCCCCCTCGCCGGCCGCCACCACCATGGCCGCGTTGACCACGATCATGGCGACGATGGTCAGTCCCCGAAAGACATCCAGTGAGCGCATCCGCCCATTGTCGATCCCCCTGGCGTCCATCCGCCCCTCCCTTAAGCTTTCAGGGACATCCTACCAGCCGCGCCGCACCGCTCCCAGAAAAAGCTGCGCCCTGAATAGAAGACGGGAGCCCGGGAGCTCCCGCTTTTGCATTGTTTTGGCTGGCGCCGTCGATGGCCTATTCACCGCCCTCGGGGACCGGGAAGGCGCGGCTGTAGATAGAGCGAATTTGGCCCAAAACTTGGCGCCGTCTCAAGCGAAAAACCCGATCAATGCGCCGATGACTATGGCAAGAATTGCAAAAATATATACGTAGCTCGGCTTCCGCTCCTGATCGTCGAAACGCTCTTGGTCGTCGTAATAACTTCCCTGGCGCACAAAATCGCCCTGCTCCGCATCCTCGCCTTTTTTGATTTCGAGAACGACGCCGCGGTAATCACTGCCCCGGCCTTTTATCTTCCACACTCGGGCTGACAGCGGAACCCCTCTATCAATTGACTCAGCGATCCAGCCATTATGCTTGCCGATATAGCCTATTGGATGATCGGCTACCAAGATCTTGACCGCCGAGTTTCCGTACGGATTATCCTTCTCTCTCTTGAGCACAGCAGGCATTTCTGTCCGGATCGTTGAAATATGCGACTGCCGGTCATGAAAACTTTCGCCCACTACATCCACGCGATAAACGGCCATAGATGATTGCTTACAACTAGAAACAAGCACACATCAAGTGAGAACACGTTTTTCTTGTTGGTAGCCCAGGTCAAAGAAAAAACGGGAGCCCGGGGGCTCCCGCTGTTGCATTGTTTTAGCTTGCGCCGTCGGTGGCCTATTCGCCGCCCTCGGGGACCGGGAAGCCACGGTCGCGCATCAGCGCCTCCATGCGCGGCTCGCGGCCACGGAAAGCCCGAAAGGCCTCGACCGCTATCTACAACTGTCGAGCGGCGCGTCGCCTGTCGATGGCAGCAGCGGCGGCGAGACCGATAACAAGTATCGCCACGACGGGCATGACCCAGAAATCCGGAGCTTCCATCGCCAGCCGGGTAGCGCCATCGATCCCGCACCAAAGAGCGGGAATGACAAACAGTTCCCAGCGCCAGCGTCGCGCCGCCAGCAGCAGGCCGAGCGTCGCCGCGACCGTCGGATTGGGTGCCAGGCCGAATACTTCAGCCTCCACCCACGGCCGCCCGGCGATGACTCCGATCAGGGGCTGGACGATCATTGCGATCAGGAAAATTGCGATCCCGGCTTTTTGTGCCCGCTGGATCGAACCGCCAAACTCAAGCTTCTTCCCGAATGTGCCGACCAGGAACAGCAAAATCGCCTGCAACACGAAGGCCCCGGCGAAGTAGCTGGCGGCCCAGTTAATGGTGGCATAGCGCGTATAGAGATAACCCCACGCCACCCACAACCAGCAGCCAGCGAGGATTGCCGGCAGCGCCCGCTGTGGCGCCGCGATGGGTTGGCGACTTAGCCACAAGCAGGCGGCCCCGAGCGTTAAAGTCATTATATGTGCGGGCCAGACGTCGGCATTATAAAGCTCGAACTGGCGGAAATAAGTGCTGGGCGAAAACATTAGAAAATCCGAAAGCCGGTAGGTCATCCACTCGGACATCAGAGCTGCCTGATATGGGCGGCCATGCGGCGGCGCGTCGCCTGGTCCGGCAAGAGGCCGGAGCTTGCCCTCATATTCTCGCGCACGTGGACGACTTGCGTAGTGGCCGGGATCGCACAGTTAACTGCAGGATGCGAAACCACAAATTTGAGAAGAAATTCCGGCCAATTGGCGGCACCGATTTCGGCCGCCCAGGAGGGCAGAACCTCGCGCTTGGCACGGCGGATTAGTCTGCCGCCATCATAGGGTCGGTTGGCGATCACCGCGATGCCCCGTTCGCGGGCCAGCGGCAGGAGGCGCCGCTCGACCGCCCGGTGGCTCGCGTTGTAGGTCATCTGTACAAAGTCGAGCGGGTGCCGTTTCATGATGCGCTCAAGATCGCCGTGGCGGCGGCCATGGGAGGTCGTAACCCCGACATAGCGAAGCCGGCCTTCGTCTTTCATGCCGAACAGCAGATCGAGATGGCGCTCCCACGCCCGCAAATTATGAACCTGCAAAAGATCGAACGCCCGCACGTCCCAGTGGCGGCGGGATTGTTCGATCTGTGTCGGTCCGCGGGCGGCCGAGGAGGTCCAGACCTTGTCGGCAGCGAACAGGGTTTCGGGATCGCCCAGCTTGTTCAGCGCGTAGCCGATCGTGGCCTGCGACGAGCCGTACATGGGCGATGAATCGATCAAGCGCCCGCCGGCCGCAAAGAATGCGCGCACCACGTCCGCGCACGAGTTGAGTGCCCTCCTGTCGTTTCCGACGTTAAACGTGATCCAGCTTCCCAGACCCACCAACGGCAGCGCCTCGCCAGACGACGGAATTCTCTTGGTGATATCTGGAGCGGCCATCGCCAGGCCCTTGAAGGGCAACAACGCGGCGCCCAAACCTCCGGCCAACATCGATTCCAGAAGAGCTCTGCGGCTTATCGATTTACGCCTACTCATTCGTACAACCTCGAAGTGGCGGCGGGACGGGTGATTACAGAAATCACCCGCCTCACCTAAGCCGAGCTGCCAGTCCTAGTCCTCGTTCGAACCTTCTGGGGGGACCGGGAAGCCGCGGTCGCGCATCAGCGCCTCCATGCGCGGATCGCGGCCGCGAAAGGCCCGATAGGCCTCGGCCGGATCGAGCGAATTGCGGGGCGCAAAGAGATGCTTGACCAGCCGTGCGGCGACCTCTTTATCATAGAAACCGCCCGGTGCTTCGGCGAAGGCCTCGGCCGCATCCGAGGTCAGCACGTCGGCCCACATGTAACCGTAGTAGCCGGCCGAATAGCCCTCGCCCGAGAAGATATGCGCGAAATGCGGCGAGCGGTGCCGCATCGGAATCTCTTCGGGCATATTGAGGTCTAAAAGCGCCTGGCGCTCGAAGGCGTCGATATCGATGCCGGTCGGATCGACCGTGTGATAGAGCATATCGACCAGCGCCGAAGCCAGATATTCGGTCGTCGTGAAGCCCTGGTTAAAGGTCGCCGCGGCCTTGATCTTGGCCACCAGTTCGGCCGGGATCGGCTGGCCGGTTTCATGATGCACGAAATAGGTATTGATCACCTGGTCGGTGAAGACCCAACGCTCCAACAGTTGCGACTGGAACTCGGTATAATCGCGCACACCGCCGTTCAAGGTCGGATAGGCGACGTTCGAGGATAAGGAGTGGAGGGCGTGGCCGAACTCGTGGAAGAAGGTCTCGGCATCGTCCCACGAGACCAGCACCGGGGCGCCCGGCGTGCCCTTGATGAAGTTCGAATTGTTCGACGCCAGCACGGTTTCCTTGCCATCGAAGGTCTCGTGGCTGCGGTAGCTGGTAGCCCAGGCGCCGGAGCGTTTGCCGGTCCGGGCGAAGGGATCCAGATACCACAGGCCGATATAGTCGCCGCTGGTTTTGTTGCTGACCTCCCAGACCCGCACGTCCTGATGGAACACCGGCACCTTGCCTTGCTCGATCGGCGTGAATTTAAAATCGAACAGCTCACCGGCCACGAAGAACATGGCCTGGCGCAGTTTACCGAGCTGCAGATATTGCTTCACCTCGTCCGAATCGAGATCGTATTTGGCCTTACGGACCTTCTCCGCGTAATAGCGGTAGTCCCAGGACGCGATCTTAATCCCGGCGGCTTCGGCATCGGCGATCTTCTGCATATCGGCCACTTCCTCTTCGACCCTGGCCAGAGCGGCCGGCCAGACCGTCTCCATCAGCTTGAGGGCCCGCTCGGGGGTTTTGGCCATGCGGTTCTCGAGCCGCCACTGGGCGTAATTGTCGTAGCCAAGAAGTTTTACCCGTTCGTTGCGAAGCTGAAGAATCTCGGCCATGATGGCGTTATTGTCATTTGCATCGCCGTTGTCGCCGCGGGCGTAGTAGGTCCGCCAGACCTTTTCTCTCAGGTCGCGCTCGGCGGAAAAGGTCAGGAACGGATCCATCGACGAACGCGTATTCAAGATCGCATATTCGCCCTCGTGCTGGCGCTCGGTGGCCAAGGCGGCCGCCGCCTGGATGAAGGAGTCCGGTAGGCCGGCCAATTGATCCTTGCTTAGATAAGTGACATAGCCCTCTTCGTCGGCCAGCAGGTTCGAGGAAAACTGGGTGTGCAGCGCGGCCAGGCGCTTGTTGATCGCCGCGTAACGCTCTTTGGCTTGCCCTTCAAGGGTGGCGCCGTTGCGCGCAAAGCCCTCGTAATAAAGGAGTGTCAGACGCTGCTGGTCCGGCTGAAGGCCCTCCATTTCCTGGCCCTCGTAGACCGCCCTTATGCGCGCGAACAGCGCCTGGTTCTGAGTGATTTTGGAGTTGAACTCGGAAAGCTTCGGCGCCATTTCCTGGCGGATTTCCCGAAATTCCGGCGACGAGAGGTTGGCGCCCCAGATGCCCCAAAAGCTGAACACGCGGTCCAGGTCGCGGCCGGTGCGCTCCATCGCCACGATCGTATTTTCGAAAGTGGGCGGCTGCGGATTGACGGCGATAATATCGATCTCCGCCAGGTTCATCGCCATGCCCTCCTCGAGGGCCGGCTTCAAATCGGCCAGATCCATTTTATCGAAGGCCGGCACACCCTCGTAGGGCCCGGTCCATTCGGCCAGTAGGACGTTGCCCGCCGCCTCTTCGGTCGCTTCCTCGGGCTCGTCGGATTGCTCGCCGCAGGCGGCCAGCAGGGTCATGGCGGCCAGTCCCGCTGTCATCAGTCTGAGATTTCTCATTTCGTTGGCTCCCATTACAAAAATAGAGGGCCGCACACTACGCGCTGCCCGGCCCGGTTTCAAACGGGAATTGGGCGATTTGTCGCAAATTGGCTTCGACCCACCGCATGACCGCCTGCAGCGTCTTGGTAATTGGAAAGGCATCGTTGGAAAGCTTGGCCGTTCCCTGTTATGACCAGGCGAGCGGTTTTTGATCCCCGGGAGGAGCCACTGCAATGCGTTTGATCGTTGGCATAGCCGGAGCGAGCGGCGTGATTTACGGCATCCGTCTGCTCGAGGTGCTAAAAGAGATCGAGCACGTCGAGACCCACCTGATCCTCTCGCAGGCCGGGCGCATGAATATCTCCATCGAGACCGACTGGAAGCCGGCCCAGGTCGAAGCCCTGGCCGACCAGGTGCACAAGGTCACGAACCTCGCGGCCAGCCTGGCCAGTGGCTCGTTTAAGACCGCCGGCATGGTGGTCACCGCCTGCTCGATGAAGACCCTGTCGGCGATCGTCCATTCGCACGCCGACGATCTGATGACCCGGGCCGCCGACGTGACGCTTAAGGAAGGCCGCCGGCTGGTGCTGATGCCGCGCGAGACGCCCCTGCACCGCGGCCATTGCAAGCTTTTCTACGAGGCCAGCAAGCTGGGGGCGATTATCGCGCCGCCAATGCCGGCCCTCTATGCGCGGCCGCAGAGCATCGACCAGATGGTCGATCACACGGTTGGCCGGATCCTCGACCTGTTCGGTATCGAGGTGGATATCACCTACCGCTGGCAGGGCGCCAAGGGCTGATAGAGGAAATCCGATGGCCAAGCTCTACACCTATTTTCGCAGTTCGGCCTCCTACCGGGTGCGCATCGCGCTGGCCCTGAAGGGCCTGGATTATGAATCGGTCTTCGTGCACCTGCCGTCGGGCCAGCAACAGGCGGCCGACTATCTGGCCACCAACCCGCAGGGCCTGACCCCGAGCTTCGAGACCGACGACGGCGAGGCGCTTACCCAGTCGCTGGCGATCCTCGAATACTTGGACGAGACCCACCCGGAACCGCCGCTTCTGCCGGCCGACCCCTTGGGCCGGGCCCGGGTGCGCGCCATGGCCCAGGTTGTGGCCTGCGAAATGCATCCACTGAATAACCTGCGGGTGCTTAAATACCTCAAGGGCCCCCTGGGCCAGGATCAGGCGGCGGTCGACGGCTGGTACGGGCATTGGGTGGCCGCCGGCTTCGCCGCCCTCGAGGCGATGGTCACCAAGTTCGGCGGCGCCGACGGATACTGCTACGGCGATGCGGTCAGCTTGGCCGATCTGTGCCTGGCCCCGCAGATGTGGAACGCCCGCCGCTTTGAGTGTGACCTTGCCCCCTACCCACGGCTGGTCGAAATCGACGGGCGCCTGCAGACCCTCGCCGCTTTCGCTGCCGCGGCGCCTGAAAACCAGCCGGACTTCACTTGACGGCCGCAAACTCGTTTCAATCTTTTCCGGGGCCGGCTCATCAGCTATCATCGGTTCGCTTTTTTGCAAGGGTACGAGGTTGCCCGGTCAGGATAAGGGAGAAATTATATGCATATTCGAAAGATGATTATGGTCGCGGCCCTGGTGGTGGGCGGTTTTGCCGGACTGTCGGCGATGACCGGCAGCGCCGAGGCGGCTCAACTCAAGAGCCGTGCCTGCAAGCCAACTAGGATCGCGGTTTTCCGGAACCGCATCGTCGTCAAATGCGCGGTCATCAAAAGCCAAGCCTATACCGAAGATATCCCCTATTACGCCATGTCGGTCGAAGCCGCCGGACCCGTGCTCGACGCCATCATCCAGTTGCTGGTCTCGGCTCACGAAAGGGGTCGGACGCTGCGCATTTGGGTCGATATGGGCGATTACAAGAGCGTCCCCAACTGTAGCGGCAGTGACTGCCGCAGACTGGCGGGCGTGTCGTTGCGCTGATCCATTCGCCGCCTCGGCCGATGAGGAAGAAGGAAGAACGGAAATGAGTTCAGTGCATAAACTTATATCCGTTTCTTCCGCCCCTATTGGCGGCTACATTCTCGCCTGCCTAATCTGGTCTAGATAAGAATCTGGGAAACCCAATTTGCTGGCAACGTCCAATAGTGAATTTGCATAGTCTTTATTGGCCCCAGCCACTTTATCGCTAGGCAAGTTGTAGCAAGTTGCTTCAACTTGTGTGCCATCCATGAGTTCGACAGTGACGGGCTCTGGTAAATAGTCCGCGACGCTATCCTCCGCATACAATTCTGTTGCCTCATTTGGCGCGATATCCATCATGGCTCCGTAGGTTCGGCAATCCTGACGCCGAACCAATGTTGCCCGCTCACCGATGCGCAAACCATAACCGTCAACGAAGCCTAAATTTACTTCAGAAGGCTTTATTCCCTTCGTGGCGAGCAAACTTTCGTCCATATAGAGGCCGTAAAAGAAAACTCTCACTACGTATGCTCCTTATGTAAGTTGAGTATTACAAACCAACCTTTTGCTGTATTTCGTCGGATATTGGTGCCCTCCCCCGGAGTTGAACCGGGACGGAGCCTGAGCTCCTCAGGATTTTAAGTCCTGTGCGTCTACCAATTCCGCCAGGAGGGCCCGGATCGGTGCCCTATAGCTACTGACAGATCAGCGGAAATACAAGGCCCGGCCCCCGCCGCCTATTCTGCCGGACCTTCGAGCGGTTCGAGATTACCGGGAGCCGGGCGGCCAGCTCAGGCCTCGGTTTCGAGATCGATCAGATAGCGCTTGCGCTCGGGGCTCCAGCGGTAGCCGCCGATGCCACCGGCCTTGGGCACCACCCGGTGACAAGGGATCACCAGAGCCGCCTGATTATTGGCACAAGCGGTGCCCACGGCCCGGGCCGCGCCGGGCTTGCCGATGCGCTTGGCCAGTTCGGCGTAGCTCACGGTTTGGCCCGCGGGGATTTTGCGCAGGGCCTCCCAGACCTTGGCCTGAAAGGCGGTGGCCCGCACATCGACCGGCAATAGCGGCCAGTGGGCGGCCCCCTCGAGATAATCTTTCAAAGCCCGGCACCAGTCGGCCATCCGCCCGTCGTCGGAGACAATCTTTGCGGCCGGAAAATCTGCTTTTAATCGATCCCGCAAGGGGCCCGCCGCCTCACCGAAGAGCAAAGCGCAGATACCGCGCTCGGTGCCGGCCACCAGCATCTGGCCCACGGGCGTATCGGCAACCGCGAAGGAGATCGCCTCCCCCGCCCCGCCCTTCTGAAAAGCGCCGGGGGTCATGCCGAGGCGCTTGCCGGCGCTCTCGTAGACCCGGCTCGGCGAGCCGTATCCGGCGGTGTAGATCGCATCGGTGACCCGTTCGCCGTCGGCCAGCGCCTCCTTTAACCTGGCGTGCCGCAAGGCGGCCGCGAACTGGCCCGGTGAAATATTCAAAATTTCCTGGAACAGATCCCGCAGCCGACGCTCGGACAGGCTTATCGAGGCTGCCACTTCGCTCCAGTCGGGCCGGGCGTGCAGATCGGCGGCGATGGTCCGGCAGGCGGCGATGACCTTGCCGACCGTTTCGTCTGCCGGGGCTATGCCTTCGGGGCGGCAGCGCTTGCACGGCCGATAACCGGCGCTCAAGGCCGCCTCGAGATCGAGGAACAGCCTCGTATTCTCAGGTCGCGGCTTGCGGGCCGGGCAGCTGGCCCGGCAGACGATTCCGGTCGTCGTGACGCCATAATAAACGATACCGTCGTAGCGTCCGTCGCGCTCCAAAAGCGCCCGGTAGAAGGGATCCGTGATTGTCTGATCGCTGGTCTCGCTCATCGCGTGCCCCGTTTTCTCGATTACCCTCAACATAGTCTACACTCCCGCTTTGAAAAGCCGTTTCCAGGCGGGCAAAATGCCCCAAGTCCCGACCCCGCACACTCCGTTTTCGGCAGCAGATGTGATATTCTTGGCCGCCCAAACAAGGCTCAAGTTGGGTTTGGAATATCCCTTGTGGTTTCCAACTCCTGGAGAGGACGCAAATTGATCGACAGAAGCACTGGAATGACGCCCGAGGAGGCCAAGGCACTTGCGGCCGGCGACCTCGGCCAAGAAATGGCCAAATATCCGCTCCGCTTCTGTAAGCCCCTATTTTTCGGCCCGCCGCCCTCGCCCGCGCAGCCGGTTGAAATTACCAATGGAACGATGTCCCTGCTAAAGGCGGGAAAAAGATTTCTCGGCCTCACATGTGAACACCTTATCAGGGAGTACCAAAACAAGAAAAAGGAAGATGAAAGCTGCTCTCTTTCTTTAGCAAATCTCCAATTGGATGATCCGTTATCATTGTTAATCGTGAAGGACCGCGCAATTGATTTTGCTATATTCGAATTTACGTCAGAACAGGCACAAGAGGTTATTAAAGATAGCGATGGAATAGGCGAAGCTTTCTACGAAATTGGCCCGCGTGTCCCGGCGCCGATTGAAGTCGGTGATTTCGTTGCTTATGGCGGTTTTCCCGGTGAACTCCGAAAGCCGGCGAGCTTCGACGAACTGAACTTCGGAAGCTACAGCAGCGGGGCATGCCGGGTAGTTGATAGGCATTCGGACTACTTCACCTGCGGGTTTGAGCGAGAATACTGGGCACGGCATTTTTCTGAACCCGAACCCCGGCGACTAGGCGGCCTCAGCGGCGGCCCCGTTTTTGCTATACGCCACAGCTCTGCCGGCTTTGTAACCTATGAATTCACGGGCTACGTTTTTAAAATTCACGAACCGACCGAGGCGCTATTTGTGCGGCATGTTTCTGCGATTTGGGACATCTTGTCCCAATAGATCAGTCCGCTTACCAGATACAGCAAGGCTTGGGTCGAAGGCGCTTTTGCGCCTCAAACAATTCCACAATTCGGTTCGGCTTGACTCTGGCCGGCCCGGGGCTCACCATCCGCTCATTCCGAGGGGTGCCCCGATAAGGGGCTGAGAGGCCGTTGGCGGAAGATCGCAGCACGGCGACCCTTTGAACCTGATCCGGGTGATGCCGGCGTAGGGAACGGAATCGCCGCACTTCAAGCCGTTCCCCGAAAAAGCGCTACGGCTCTCCCGATGATGACCACTAGCGGAGGGCCAAAATGAACGCGCCGACCAAAATACCCAATATTTCCGTCACCACCGGACCGATCCAGGGCTCGAAAAAGACCTATCTGGAGCACCCCAAGGACCCGACGATCCGCGTGCCGATGCGCCAGATCGATCTCGATCCCAGCGCCGAAGAGCCGCCCTATCTGGCCTACGATCCTTCCGGGCCCTATACGGACGATACGGTCAAGATCGATATCCAGAAAGGGCTGCCGCGGCTTCGCGAGGGCTGGATCATGGCCCGCGGCGACGTCGAGGAATACGCCGGCCGCACGGTCACGGACGCGGACAATGGTTACGCCAAGGCCAACCGCCTGGTGCCCGAATTTCCCAACCTCCACAAACCCCTGCGGGCCAAGGACGCCAAGGCGGTATCGCAGATGGCCTACGCCCGGGCCGGCCTGGTCACGCCGGAGATGGAGTTTATCGCCATGCGCGAAAACGAAGGCCGGGCCGAAGCGCGGCGGACCCAGGGCGGCGGCCAGCCCTTCGGGGCCATCCTGCCGGACTTTGTGACCCCCGAGTTCGTGCGCGACGAGGTGGCCAGAGGCCGGGCCATTATCCCCTCGAATATCAACCACCCGGAGGCCGAGCCGATGATCATCGGCCGCAATTTCCTGGTCAAGATCAACGCCAATATCGGCAACTCGGCGGTCACCTCCTCGGTCGCCGACGAGGTCGACAAGATGGTCTGGGGGATCCGCTGGGGCGGCGATACGGTGATGGACCTATCGACCGGGCGCAATATCCACAATATCCGCGAATGGATCATCCGCAACGCCCCGGTGCCGATCGGCACGGTGCCGATCTACCAGGCGCTGGAAAAGGTCGGCGGGGTGGCCGAGGATTTGAGC
>JADFIA010000012.1 GCA_022566895.1 Pseudomonadota bacterium | reverse complement strand
GCAGCCGGACATTTTTCGGCCCGCCTGAAGCCCGAAATGGTCGCCTCCAAGGACGATGTGCTGCAGGCGGTCGAGTGCCGGAGCAGCGAAATCCTCGATGCCCGCAGCGCCGGGCGCTTCTTCGCTCGCGAGCCCGAGCCGCGGCCCGGAGTGCGCGGCGGTCACATGCCGGGGGCCAGGAACCTCCACTACGCCAGTTTGTTCTCGGACGATGGGACCTTGGCCGATGAGCGGCGGCTCGAAGAGATCTTCGGGAAGCTCGGCATGGACCCGCAAAAGCCGGTGATCACCAGTTGTGGCTCCGGGGTGACCGCGGCTATTGTCGCCCTGGGGCTTAATCTCTTGGGCCGCGAAGATGTTCGGGTTTACGATGGTTCGTGGGTCGAATGGGGCTCGGATCCGGCCATGCCGGTGGTCTCGGAGGAAGCCGAGTCATGAGCAAGCGCAAAGACACCGAGGTGATAAAGGCCGGCGACGGACCGGCCCGCAAGCACCATGTCGCCAATACGCCGGTCTATCACGCCTCTACCGTGACCTTCGATTCCTACGCCGAATTGCGCCACGGCGTACGCCACATGGATGAGCAGTTTTTCTATGGCCGCATGGGCTCGCCGACCCAGTTTGCGCTCGAACAAGCGCTGGCCGATCTCGAGGGTGGCGCCGCGGCCAAACTATTTCCGTCCGGAATGGCGGCCGTCGCCGCGGCTATTTTTTCGCTGGTCAGGGCCGGCGATCATATTCTGGTGGCTGATAATGTCTACGAGCCCGTGCGCAAGCTGGCCGGCACCATGCTCAAGCGCCTTGGGGTGACGTGCGAATTTTTCGACTCCCAGATCGGCGCCGGGATTGGCGCTCATTTTACCGACCAGACGCGGCTGGTATTCGTCGAGGCGCCCGGATCGCTGACCTTTGAGATGCCCGATATCAAGGCCATGGCCGGCGTCGCCAAGGCCAGGGGGGCTTATCTCCTGGTCGATAATACCTGGGCCACACCACTCTATTTCAATCCTCTCTCCCAGGGTGCCGACTATGTGATCCACGCCGCCACCAAATACATCGTCGGTCACTCGGACGTCATGATGGGCATCGTGGTGGCCCGCCAAGGGCTTGAAAAGCGCCTGCGGCGCATGGCCCGCCAGCTGGGTCAGGTCTCTAGCCCGGATGATGCCTATCTGGCGCACCGGGGCCTGAAGACGCTGGCCGTGCGCCTGGAGCGGCATCAGCAAAACGCCCTCGAAGTGGCCGCTGCAATGGTCGGCCATCCGCTGGTCGACCGGGTCCTGCACCCGGCCTTCGAAGGGACCCCTGGGCACCATATCTGGCAGCGCGATTTTTCCGGCGCCTCGGGTCTTTTCTCGATCGTCCTGAAGCGCGGCAGGATGGAGGATATGGGCGCCCTGGTCGATCAGATGGTGCATTTCCGACTGGGCTTTTCCTGGGGTGGCTTTGAAAGCCTGATCCTGCCCGCGGATCCGGCAACCATGCGCACGGCTACCGCATGGCAAGGCCCCGGCCCCCTCCTGCGGTTGTCGGTGGGGCTCGAGGATCCGGCCGATCTGGTGGCCGATCTTGAAGCGGCGCTGGGCCGCTTCGACAAGACCGCGAGGTAGCGGTCATGGAATGGCTGAGCGCAGCCGAGGTCGAGGCCCTTCTCCTTTCATTGAAGGTAGCGCTGGCGGCCAGCCTTATTGGTTTGCCGATCGCCACGGCCCTGGCCTATCTCCTGGCCCGCAAACGCTTTGCCGGCAGGATTCTGGTCGATCTGCTGGTGCATGCGCCCTTGGTCCTGCCGCCCGTAGTGATCGGCTATTTCCTGCTGCTCCTGTTTTCGCCGTCCGGGGCCATTGGCGGCTTTCTGGCCGATAGCTTCGGCCTGACGTTGATCTTCAGTTGGTACGGGGCGGCGCTGGCTTCGCTGATCATGGCCCTGCCGCTGATGGTGCGGGCCATCCGCCTGAGCTTCGAGGCTCAGGACTTGCGGCTTGAAGGGGCGGCCAGCACGCTCGGCGCCGGCCGGCTTAAAATCCTCTTGACCATCACCCTGCCCCTGGCCCTGCCGGGAATCCTGGTCGGCGCGCTGTTGGGATTCGCGCGGGCGCTGGGCGAGTTCGGGGCAACGATTACCTTTGTCTCCAACATCCCCGGCCTGACCCGGACGCTGCCGCTGGCCCTCTATTCCGCTATTCAAACGCCCGGCGGCGACGTCATCGCTCTGCGATTAATGCTGATCTCGCTGGCCCTGGCCTTTGGCGCACTCTTGCTCTCGGAATGGAGCACCCGCCGGCTAATTGGCCGTAAAGGGAGGGCACCATGAACCCGCCGCCGACCCTATCTGTGGATTTGCAGAAACGGCTGGGTGAGTTTTCGCTCGATGTTGCCTTTTCAATGCCGGCCGGGATTACCGCCCTGTTTGGTCCGTCGGGCAGCGGCAAGACGACGATCGCCAATCTGATCGCCGGCATCGATCGCCCGGACGGTGGCCACATTGCGTTTGGTGAGCGGATCTTCTTCGATAGCGCAAAAGACATCAGCCTGCCGGCCCCGCGGCGCCGGGTCGGCTATGTTTTCCAGGAAGGGCTGTTGTTCCCCCACCTGAGGGTCGTGGCAAATCTCAGATACGGCAGTCCCAAGACCCCCGCCGACGACACATTCGAGCAAATCGTAGAGCGGCTGGGGATCGGCCGCCTGCTGGACCGCTTTCCACACCAACTGTCGGGCGGCGAACGGCAAAGGGTGGCGATCGGCCGGGCGCTGCTGGCCGGGCCGGAAATTCTGCTCCTGGACGAGCCCCTATCGGGCATCGACCCGGGGCGCCGCGAAGCCTTCCTGCCCTATCTCGAATTGCTGCCCCAGACGCTGTCGATCCCGATCCTCTATATCACGCACCGGCTCGAAGAGATTCTGCGGCTGGCGGACCGCGCGGTATTAATTGCCGAGGGGCGTGTCAGGGCCGAAGGTAGGTTGGTCGAGGTGGTCAACAGCAAAGCCTTTCGCGAGTTTACCGGCGCCTATGATGCCGGTGTGGTGCTGGCAGCCAAGGTTGGCCGCAGCGGCGCCGGGATCAGCGATCTTATGGTCCCCGGGGGAACCTTGAAAACCGCCGAAAAGGATCTAAAGGCCGGCCAGGACGTGCGCATTCGCATCCTCGGGCGTGACGTCGCCGTGGCCCTCGAGCGGCCCGGTAAATCGAGCGTTTTGAATGTCCTGCGTTGCGAAATATTAGGAGTGGACATCACCGACGGGGAAGCGGTCGTCGAACTGGCGCTGCGCGAAGTTGCGGCGCCGGACGCGGCCCGTCTGGTGGCCAGAATCACCCGCAAATCGGCCGACGAACTCGGGCTCGAAGCCGGTCAGACGGTATATGCGATGATCAAGGCTGTGGCGCTCAGTCGGGGCTATCTGGCTTCGTAAGCACCACTTCCCCGGCTTCGCCCGCTTGATCAAGCGACTGCTCGCCCCGCTGCTCCAGAAGGTTGAACACAAAGGTCACGATCAAGCCGCCGATCAAAGCCAGGCCGATCAGCCCGGGCCAGGGCACATCGGTCGAATCCGCGCCTTTTCTACGCCGGCTGAAAACATAAAGAATGGCCGCAAAAATCGCGGAAAACATCAAAACCAGAATGGCATCGACCAGAAAAGGTGTCATTCGAACCCAGACTCCCGGACTTTGCCGCCAGCCCCAAACGGCTCAAAAGGATGACACGCCGCCGCCCTCCAGGCAAGCCCAATCCGGAACCCTCAAACCGCCAACCAGCACAGCTTGGCCGGCACTTTTACTCATGAGCCGCCGGCGGCCTCGGTGGCCCTTTGCACCTCAACCATGTTCTCGACATCCTTGAGCAACGCCTTGGCATCAAAGACGATGCCGTCCTTGATCGTCCAGCGTACGCCGCCGACCCGCTCCGCCGCCCCGGTCTTATCGCTCAGCTTCACCGCCCCGGTGCCATAGAGGACCTTGAAATTGGCCAGGGGATTCTCGCCGACGATGACCAGATCCGCCAGCTTGCCCACTTCCACCGAACCCAGATCGGCCTCACGGCCGATCAGCTGCGCCCCGTGGTAGGTCGCCGCGCGCACCACTTCCAGCGGATGGAAACCGGCTTCCTGCAGCAGCTCGAACTCGCGGATATAGCCAAAGCCATAGAGTTTGTAGATATAGCCGGCATCGTCGCCGAGGGTCACCCGGCCGCCGCGATTCTTGTATTCATTTAAAAAAATCATCCACAGGCGGAAATTTTGGCGCCACGCGATCTCGTCCGCTGTCGTCCAGTAGTACCAGAAGGAGCCGTGGGCGATGCGGCTCGGCTGAAAAAAGCGCTGGAGAGCCGGCCAGGTATAATCGGCCAGCCATTCGGTGGTCCGCGCCGCCATCACGTCGCGGGTCGCCTCGTAAATGGTCATCGTCGGATCGAGCGTAAAATCGAGCGCAATCAGTTCGTCGATGACCGCGTTCCACTTTTCGGAATAGGGTTTGGCCGCTTGGGCCCACAAGCGTCCGGCTTCGCCGAAGCGATGCTGCTCGTTGGCATAATTATAATCCGGCGGATAGTTCTGGATTTGGCGATCATCGAACAGGGCTTCCGGCAGCCCGTACCAATGCTCCATGCTCGACAGCCCGGCCCGGGCCGAATCGAGCACATTCCAGCGTGCCACCGCTAGCTGCGCGTGGTGCATGGCGGTCCTCAGCCCGCGCTTGTTGGCCTCGTCGATCGCCGCCGTCATCACATCCGGCGGCGCGCCGAAAAACTTGATGCCGTCGCCACCGTCCTTGGCCAGTTGTCGAACCCAGCGCCGCGCCTCTTCGGCGCTCTTGACGCCGCGGAAACCGTCGTGGGCGATAATTCTGGGCGCCGTGATCGCATTGCTGGCGCTGCGGGCCTTTTCATTCAGCGTCCATTCGCGGCCGTTGCCGGAGCCGACCTCACGGATCGTGGTCACCCCGTGGGCCAGCCATAGCTTGTAGGCATATTCGGCCGGCGCCGCCTCGCCGAAGTCGAACTGACCGGGGTTCGAGATATGGGCGTGGGCATTTATGAACCCGGGCAGGATATACATGCCCGAGGCATCGACCTCAAAATCACCGGCCTCGGGGCGAACCGAAGGATCGGCTGCCGCCACCACCGGATTGAAGGGCTTGATTTCGCGGATCCGGTTGCCCTCGATAACGATATCCACCGGACCGATAGGCGGCGAACCGGTGCCCTCGATCAACATACCGCCGCGAATGACAAGGCGTGTAAAAGGCCCCTCGCCTTCGGCCCGGTCCGGCGCCGCCTGGACGCTGCGGCGCACCTCTTGAGCGACCGTTGGCGCGGCGGTCCATCCGGCAAGCATGCCGAGCCCGACCAGTCCGATAACGGCTTTTACATAACTCATGGATAACTCCCCCAAATTGGACAAACCTTTTGTCTTGGCGACCCCGGTAGGACTCGAACCTACAACCTGCTGCTTAGAAGGCAGCTGCTCTATCCAGTTGAGCTACGGGGCCATTGCGCTGCCGGGTCCGGCCCGCAGGCCGGCCCTATCTAAAGTTATCGGCGTAGCTTTTCGGGCGTCGCCTTGGCGCCTGCGGCGTCTGTACGCGGTAGGTCAGCCCGGCCTTTTGGGCATAGGCCTCGGCGGCTTCGCGGCTGCGAAACTTCAATCGTACCTGCCGCCGTGTATCGCCCCAGCCGGCCCATCCCATCATCGGGTCCGACCGCTGGGCGGATTTCGATTCAAATTCGAGGCGCCATTTGCGGGTCGCCGCACGGCCCGACTGCATGGCGGTTTTGGCTGGCTTGTAAATCCGCGCTTCAACCATTTCCGCCTGCCTTTCCGTCCACTCAAATCACTCAATCGGGCGCCAATAGCTTTGCCGCCCCGGCTGTGGCCGTAAGATGATGCCCAGGACCTTTCGGGTCAAGGCCCGATTGGCCTGCGCATCGAGGCTGTCGGCGGACAATTGGCGCCGGAACGGCGCTGCAATGATCGCCTTATTCCGCTCGCCCAGCCTGACATGCAGGGCTGCCGAGGACTTTGGGATTAGCCGTTCATCGGCGTATTGCCGCGGCCATTTTTCAAGAAAGTGCACGGCCTGCAGGACTTGGTCCGGCGCCGCCAGTTGGTCTGCATATAGATGGTCAATAGATGGTCAAGCTCAATATTGCTGACGCCCAAGGACCGCCCCCGCCCGCGGGTCCATGCGCGGTCCTGCTCGATACTCCGGTTGGCGCGGATTATTGACCGCCGGTCTTGAACTCGACGGCCTCATCCGATCCGCCGGTGGCGTCTCCCTCACTGTAGGAATGGGCGCCCGCGCCGGCCAGTTTTCCACCTTGAACGATCAGATATTCGTCTCTTATCGGTTTGCCATCAAACCAGCACTCCAGGATCTCCCTTACACCTGCGGCGTATCGTGCCTGAGCGGCAAGCGTCGTTCCAGAGGTGTGCGGTGTCATCGCGTGGTGGGGCATACCCCTCCACGGATGGTCCTTGGGCGGCGGCTGCGGGAACCATACATCGCCGGCATAGCCCGCTAACTGACCGCTCTCCAGCGCTTCTGCAATGGCGTCCCGATCACAGATTTTCCCCCGGGCCGTGTTTACGATATAGGAACCACGCTTCATCCGGTTGATTAATTTTTGGTCAAAAAGATGCTCTGTCTCCGGATGAAGCGGGCAGTGAATGGTCAAGACGTCGCAAGCCTGCACCAGTGATTCCACATCCTCGTGAAACGTCAGCTGGTACTCTTTCTCGATCTCGTCCGAGAGCCGGTGTCGATCGGTGTAGTGAAGTTCCACGTCAAATGGCTTCATGCGCTGGAGCACGGCAAATCCAATACGCCCGGCACCGAGGACGCCGATACTCATGCCTTCGACGTCGTACGAGCGTGAAACTGAGTCGGCTATATTCCAGCCACCTTTTGTTACCCAGTCGTACTGGGGGATGTAGTCGCGCACCAGCGCCAGGATCATCATGACCGTGTGCTCCGAAACGCTGATGCTGTTGCAAAAGGTGACCTCGCACACGGTTATATTTCTGTCGATCGCCGCCTGCAGATCGACATGGTCCGAGCCGATCCCGGCCGTGATCGCCATCTTGAGCGCCGGTGCTTTGGCAATCCGTTCGGAGGTCAGGTAGGCCGGCCAGAAGGGTTGAGAAATCACCACGTCAGCGTCAACCAGTTCCTTCTCGAACGCCGAATCCGCGCCGTCCTTGTCGGACATCACGACGAACCTGTGACCGCGCTCTTCCAGAAAGCTCCGCAACCCGAGCTCCCCCGAGACACAGCCGAGGAGGTCGCCGGGTGAAAAATCGATGCCGCTTGGCGAAGGCAACGACTGTCCGTCCGGATACCCGGCCAGCGTTGGAATGCTATCGCGCGCATAATTCGGCGGGTACCCTTCTATAGGGTCATCGTAAAGTACGCATACGATCTTACGTTTTTCGTTAGTCCCGTTCATTTTTCCGTCCTCCTGCCGCTAGACTGACAAGTCCCATCGAGGGAATCGATGCCTAGGCGAGATTTCATTCACATTCAACCGACGTCCCGATTGCTTAAGGTTCGTCAGATTGTCTTTATGCGGGACCATAATTCTTGGTCATAGCCCCGGATTATTTTCTCAATTCGCAGGCTCGACCGACCGACGGCCCGTGCCTGCCCGAACGCGCCGGTCATTATTGCCTAAAACTTCCGGCAGTCCACGTAAAACTTCGCCCACCAATGATCGCCAGAGATCATGATTGTCGAAATATCGGTATCGTCGCAGGTTTATCTTAATTCCGTTGACCAGATCGACCCTAGAACAGCCCCTGAATCCGGCCTTCGGCGTCAACCTTGATGTGGTGGGCGCTAGGATTGCGGGGCAGGCCCGGCATGGTCAGGATCTCGCCGCAGATAACAACCAGGAACTCGGCGCTGTTCGAAAGACGCACTTCACGAATCGGCACGACATGATTGGACGGCGCACCTTTAAGATCGGGATCGGTGGAAAAGCTGTACTGGGTCTTGGCAATGCATACCGGATAATGTCCAAACCCCTGATCCTGCAGGAATTTGATCTGGGTGCGGATTTTCTTGTCGGCGATGATCCCCTGGGCGCCGTATATCCGCTGGGCGACGGTTCTGATCTTGTCCCACAGGCTCATATCATCATCGTAAAGCAGCCGGAATTTCTTGCGCGTGTCGTGATCGGCCATCTGAGCGACCTTTCGGGCCAGCTCTTCGGCGCCGGCGCTGCCTTCGGCCCAATGGGTGCACTGGATAGCCTCGACCCCGAGTTTGGCGCATTGCTGGCGCACCTGATCAACCTCTTCGTCGCTGTCGGCGCTGAAACGGTTAATGGCGACCACCTGGTCGAGGCCAAAGGCACGGATATTCTCCACATGCCGTGCCAGGTTTACGAATCCTTTGCGAACCGCCGCCGGGTTCTCGGCCCCAAGTTCATCCATAGCCACCCCGCCATGCGCTTTAAGCGCCCGAACGGATGCCACCATGACCACCGCATCGGGCACCAGACCGCCCTTGCGGCATTTTATGTTAAAGAACTTTTCGGCCCCCAGATCGGCGCCAAAGCCGGCTTCGGTGACCACGTAATCGACCAGTTTGAGGGCTGATTGGGTAGCAATCAACGAATTGCACCCATGGGCGATATTGGCAAAAGGGCCGCCGTGAACGAAGGCTGGATTGTTTTCCAGGGTTTGCACCAGATTGGGTGCCAAGGCGTCTTTTAATAGGGCCGTCATCGGTCCATGAGCCTTCAGTTGGCGGGCATAGATCGGCTCACGCTTGCGCGTATACCCAATGATGATGTTGCCCAGCCTGGTGTGCAAATCCTCCATATTCGTGGCCAGGCAAAAAATCGCCATCACTTCGGACGCCGCTGTAATATCGAAACCGTCCTGGCGTGGAAACCCGTTGGCAATTCCGCCAAGCGAGTTCGTAATTTGCCGCAGCGCCCGATCATTCATATCCACAACGCGGCGCCAGGTGACCCGCCGAGGGTCCAGATCCAGCCCGTTGTCCCAATAGATCTGGTTATCGATCAGCGCCGCCAACAAATTATTTGCCGTACCGATGGCGTGAAAATCGCCGGTAAAATGCAGGTTGATGTCTTCCATCGGCACGACCTGCGCCAGGCCGCCGCCGGCGGCCCCGCCTTTCATGCCGAAACACGGGCCTAGTGACGGCTCGCGAATGCAAATCATGGCTGATTTGCCAATCCTGTTCAGGGCATCGCCCAGGCCGACCGTCGTCGTGGTCTTGCCCTCGCCCGGCGGCGTCGGGGTCATGGCCGTGACAAGTATCAGCTTGGCCTCCGGCTTGGCCGGCAGGTTGGCCAAATAATTGAGCGATATCTTGGCTTTGTAGTGACCATACGGCTCCAGCATCTCGGCCGGGAGGCCCAATTTCTCCCCGGCGACCTCGGCAATCGGCAAAATGGTTGCGGCGCGCGCAATCTCAATGTCGCTGACCAATGAGTGTGTCGGTTTTTTCGCCACCTGTTTTGAATCCTTCTATTTTCAGCTCAGTGAACACGCTTACCCCATTGACAGCTCAGGCCGCAACCCTTCGAGCGCTTCCGCAGTCAGCTGGGATCGCCGGTGTCGGATGAGGAAATTTTTGCCTCCCTGCACCGAGGACCGGCCCTGGAGGCCTCCGCAACCGCAATGTGGCGGCTTATTTTCCCCAGACCAACGTCTTGGTGCCGCTCGTTTATATCGATAAATAGTCCGGCACCCCCGGCTGCGAGATCGATCCCGGTTCCTATCCGCCGGGTGGCCGGTAGGTGATGGCGGCTAGCGCTCGGACACCAGGACCACACAGGCGGCCAGTAGCAACATATCTTTCAACAGAAAATGCCCGGAGCTCGAAAGCGCCGGAAAGCCGCCAAGCGGCTCGCTCCAGCCCGGCAGCGTGAATAAAAAACTCAGGGTCGCGGCCATCGTCACAATTGTCAGAAGCGCGCCCAGCGTAAACAGTGATCTGTTGTACCAGCCGGCCAGCAACAGGCCAGCGGTAGTGAGCTCGGCCACACCAAAGAGCATCGAACTGACCCGCAGGGAGAAGACCTTGCCCATCCAGAAAAACAGCGGGCTTGATTCAAGCAACGGTTCGATCCCCCTGGCTTCAACCTCGGTAAACTTCATGGCCCCGATCCAGCCCAGGACCAGGATCAGTCCGAACAGCATCAAAGGACTGGCCAGGGCCTTGAAGCGGGCGCTTTCGGCACCCATGAAATACCGCTGTCCCTCGGTGCCCAGATAAAAAAGCAGGCCGAGGATGGCAACATATTTAATCAGTCCCTGGCCGGCCCCAATGGCCGGAAAGCCGCCCCAACCGTCTATCCAGACCGGGTTTGTGATCAACAGGGTCAAGGCACCGATGGCCAATATCGAAAGCAGCCCGGCACCCAGGCTGTGAAGCCGCGGCCGCGGCAATGCCACCAGCAGCGCGCCTAGTATCTGAACCCCGCCAATCCCTTTGGCGACCCAGGGCGCGTAAGATGCGAGTTGAGTGGTCTGAAAAAACCCGAACAGCAGATGGCCGGTCAGCCAACGCTCGGCCATGTCCGCCCCGAGAGAGGTGAAATTCATCGCTCCAAACCAAGTAAAAACGATAACCACCGCGGCACGCGCCAAGAGACGCGCGCGGACTGGACTGAAACCCGCATATGAAACCAGTTGCAAGCTTCCCCCCTCTTATCATCTAAGTCGAACGCGACGTGAGGTCGCCGGCCGCCAAGTAAATCATATCGGGCCCCTGAAAGAAAAGACTATCTGAATTTGCCGGCTTGGCCCCGGGTTCTGCCTGCTTATGCAGCCTTGGGCAATTGCCAGTTTTTAGTTCCCGGGGCCAGGTCGATCGTTCTATGATCACTGAGTTTGCGATTAAAGAATAGCCACGGATTGGACGTCACTCGACGATGGCCCATCGCCGCAGCTTCATAACCGAGGAAGTCGTGACGTTTTGGTCTGGTAAGTGCGCGGCACAGGATGAAAGGGGTTCCGATGCTGAAATTTTATGATGGTTTTTGGTGTTTTTTCGCAAAATCCGGGCTGTATGCGGCCGTCTTGGCCGGACTTGCCAGTGGCGGTCTGTTCGCCTCCAAGGACAGCCTGGCTTCCGAGATCAAGGAGTGGAAGGTTCCTTACCAAAACTCGCGGCCCCGGGATCCCTACACCGCAGACGGCAAGACCGTTTGGTTCGTCGGCCAGCGGACCCATTATCTGGCGGCGCTTGACGTCGAAAGCGGCGAGTTCCGCAAGGTGCCGCTGGACCCGGGGACCGGTCCGCACAATCTGATCGTCGAGGCGGACGGCACGCTCTGGTTCGCGGCCAACCGGCAGCGTTACATCGGCCGTTACCGGGCCGGCCAGGCCATCCACAAGATCATGATGCCCGACCCGGCGGCCCGCGATCCCCATACGCTGATCTTCGATGGTCACGGCAAAATCTGGTTTACCCTGCAGGGCAGCAATATGGTCGGGCGGCTCGATATGAAAACCGAGAAGGTCGATCTGATCCCCGCCCTGACCCCGGCGGCGCGTCCCTATGGAATTATTATCGATCGCGGCGGTCGCGTCTGGGTGGCTTTATTCGGAACCAACCGGCTGGCGGTGGTCGATCCCGAGACAATGGAACTTCTGGAGATCGTTCTGCCACGCAAGGAGAGCCGCCCGCGCCGCCTGGTGGCAACCGCGGATGGCATCATTTGGTATGTCGATTATCGGGGCGGCAAGCTGGGGCGCCTCGATCCCGAAAGCGGCGAGATCACGGAATGGGATCTGCCGGGCGGTGAAGCCTCACGCCCCTATGCCATGGCGCTGGACCATATGAACCGTGTGTGGCTGGTCGAGACCGGCCCCAGCCCCAACCGTTTTGTCGGTTTTGATCCCCGGACCAAAATATTTTTCGAAACCGTTGAGGTGCCGTCGGGCGGCGGCACGGTGCGTCACATGATGCTGCACCGCCAAAGCCGTACCATCTGGTTCGGGACCGATGCCAATACGGTGGGCCGCTTGAAGCTCGATTGATGGCCGGCTCCAGACAGCTATGCCCGCTCCTCGCCGGCTTTTTTGCCCTGGCGCTGCCGTTCAACGCAAGCGCCTCTTCCCTCGAGGTGCCGCCAGCCCATACCGGTGGTTTCGGCGAACCGGACTGCACGGCCTGTCATTTTGAAAATGATGTTCACGAAGCCGGCACCAATCTTAGCCTCGAAGGTCTGCCACCGGCCTACCAGCCGGGCCAGACCTACGATCTGACCATCCGCTTGGCGGATCCGGCGTTGCGCGTTGGGGGATTTCTGTTGAGCGCCCGGGCCGCCGGAACCATGCATTGCGGCAGCCCGGCCGGCGCCCTCGAGCCTGTCGATGGCCGTACGGAAAAGGTTCTTCACGGTCTACCGCCAGTCGAATATCTGCGCTCCGTCGATTCCACGCTCGAGCCACATTCGGCGCCGACGGCAATCTGGAGGCTGAAATGGACGGCGCCCGATTACGGGAACGCGTATGTTGCCTTTCACCTGACCGCCAATGCCGGAAATGGTGACGGTTCGCCCCTGGGTGATCAGATCTATGCCCTCGAAATCATTCTTCCGCCCAAGCTACCCTACCGAAACGAGCCGTGAGAATCTGAAAAGGCGAACATACGATCGGGCGGCGCCAGAGCGACCACCGTCGGGCCGTATTTTCCGCCAGTTCGGCCACCAGGCTGGTCAGGGCCGAGATCGTGACCAGCATCCGCACCCGGGCCGCCGCCGAGTGAGGTTCAGGCGCCTTGACAACGAGGGTTTTCGTGGCCTGGCTTCACCAGCCGCCAACCTTTTTCAAATAGACCGCCAGTTCGTGCATGGTCAGCTGGGTCAGGTCCTTGTTTATTTCACCCTTGATGCGGCCGGACAGATGGCCGCCCAGCCCGGCTCGCAACTCACCCAACGCTTTGGGCGGCGCCACCAGGATCAATTCGTCAAAGGCGCCCTGGTGATCAAGTTCAAGCAGACGCCGGGCCAGTTGCTTCAGGAAATTTGCCTTGGCCGCCTCGTGCCAATCGACGGGATCGGAAAATTCATGGCGGCCGCTGCCCGGCGAAAAGCCGCGCCCCGGTTTTCCGGTGCCCTGATCGCGGGTTGGGCGGCGACTGTCGGGCGAGTCCATTTCCTCGATCAGGATCAGCCGCTGGCCGCGGCCTTTACGTTTCATAATCCGGGCCCGCGCCCCGTCGGCCACCACCACCCAGGTTTTGCGCTTCTTAAACAGCATCCGCTTTTCCGCTCTCTATGGCCGCTTCGTTTGCCCGCAAGGCGTCGAACAGGGGATCGAAGAGATCCCGGTTGCGGCCAATCATAGAGTATCGGCGAAAGCGGTCCTGGATTTCGTCGAGTGGATATTGTGACAGAACATTTCGCGCCAACTTCATTTCCGCCATGGCCTCACCAGTCCGGCCTAGCCGCTCTAGGGCTGCGGCCTTTACGATGTGGACCACCGCAAGATCCGGCATCTGTTCGATCGCCCGGCCGGCGGCTTCAAGCACTTTTTCATGTTCACCGAGCAGCAAATGTCCGATCGCCAGCCAGGTTTCCGAAAACCCTGTTGAGGACCCGCGCGGCGCCAGTTTGGCGGCTTCCTCGACCAGCGCCATGCCCTCTTCAGGTGCCCCATTGTAGATTCGCGCCATTCCCAACAGGCGTATGGCCAGGGGGTTGTTGGGGGCCTTCTCGCGGGCTTGGCGAAAGGCCGGCTCGGCATCGTCGATGCGCCCCTCGGCGACCGCAATCAGGCCGGTGGCATTATGGCTGAAGTCGGCGTGCGGCGCCAGAGCCAGGGCCTGGCGGGCCAGTTTCTTGCCCATCTTCAACTCGGTTTCGGGATCGTCGGAAAACAGACTCAGGGTCCGAACCGCCAACAGGCTGGCCTTAAACGAATGCGGTACGGCAATGCGCGGCGACATCTTGAGCGCTTTGTCCATCATCTCCAGAGCCTCTTCGGTCGAGGCCTTCGACGGGCAATCGAGCGCGAAATAGGCTCGGTGCATCAGACCCCAGGCATCGAGGCTTTCGATATCGGCCTTCAAGGCCCGCGCCACTTCGGCCGTAAAAACCTTGCTGGCCAAGGCACTGGCGGCGGCGCGGACGGCGTTGTCGAGAGCGCCCGGAGAGTCTTCCGGGTTGAAATCGAACTTTTCGGCCCATACATGGGTGCCACTTTCGGTTTCGATCAGCTGCACATTGAGGCGAATCCCGTCAGCCAAGCGCCGCACGCTGCCTTCGGCCACATAATGCACCTTGAGCGCCTTGCCGATGGCCGCGAAATCATGCGCCTTGCCCCGGTATTTTTCGGTCGCGTTGCGGGCCGTGACGAAAAGATAAGGCGAATGCGACAGGGTGGTGATCAGGTCTTCGGTAATGCCGTCGGTCAAATATTCGTCCCCGGCCTGATCCGAAAAGCGATCGAACGGCAGGACCGCGATCGACGAGCGCTCGACCCGCTCGCCATCGTCGGCCGCCGGTGCATCCTCTGCCGGCTCGGCTTTTTGGCCTTTGGGGGCCGCCAACTCGAACACCCAGGCAATCGCCAGCACCACAGGAAATCCGACCGCGACCGAGATCATCAGGGCCCTGAGGATCCATTCGGGAGCCCCGAAGGTCGGCAGAGCCTCGCTGGCCACCTCGACCACGAACCAGCCAATGATCAGATAGGCCAGGCCGACCTTGAATAACTCGCGCCGTTTCAACTCACCCAGGAAATTGTCCAATCGCCTCCTCCAACGGCTCCGGGCGAAGAATAGCACCGCTTCCGGTTGGCCAAAAACAAAATCTTGGAGAGGCCGGCTGGCCGGGGCCGCCCTGCCGCTTCTCTATCGCCTTTGGCCGGCGCTACTTCCGGCCCAGCACCTTCAGCGCGCGCTCGGGATAGTCGGTGATCAGGCCGTCGATGCCCAGGCCGATAAGCCGTTCCATGACCTCCGGGTCGTTGATCGTCCAGGCGTGGACCGCCAGCCCGCGCCCATGAGCCGCCTTGATCAGCGACCGGGTGAGGATCCTAATGCCGGCCGCCTCGAGCGGCATCTGCAGGGCCGAACCGTTCAGCGGCGCCAGATTGGCCAGACCGATCTTGTGGAGATAGACCAAGGTCTCGACCTCGCTCTCGGCCATCGAGGTGGCGACCTCGGGGCACAGCTCGCGGAAGCGTTCGAGCGCCGTCAGATGGAACGAACCGACCATGACCCGGGCCTGGAGAGCGTATTCGCGCACCAGATCGCACAGCGCCCGGTCGGTTCCCGGCGCCTCGGGTTTGATCTCGATCAGATAGCCGGCTTGAGGCAAAGCCTCGAAGATCGCCTCAAGGGTCGGCACCACGACCCCCCGGCCAGCGAAGCTGGCCGCCCCCGAAGCCTCCCGGAAGGCCGTCCCGGCGTCGAAGGCCTGGATTTCTTCAAGGGTCATTTCGTCGACCGCGCCACTGCCGTTGGTGGTCGCCTCGACGGTGGCGTCGTGGATCACCACCAGATGGCCATCGGCGGTCAGGTGCACATCGAGCTCGATCACGTCGGCCCCCGCCGCGGCCGATAGCACAGCGGCTTCGAGCGTATTTTGCGGACCGATCCCCTGGCCGGCCCCGTGGGCCATCACCAGGACCGGCGGCCCGTCGGCCAGCCAATCGGCTTTTGGGGCCTGACCTCCCGGCCACAGGCTGAGTGCGACATGGAGCGCTATCAGCCCGACAATTATTCCGATGGCGCGTTTCATTTTTGGCTCCGCCAAGCGTGACGATTCACTACGCACGCCGCCGTGTGCGCACCCAAAACAGACCGATTTAGTGGCATTGCGGCACCACTCCTTGTAATCCCCAGAAATTGATCCAGATCAAAGCTTGACTGACACGTCCATTATAATACCTCGCGCCTCACCAGGCAATTTGCCAATGCAAGGGAAGGATTGAACGTGACACACAAAAGAAAGCTATTCAGTGCAGTATGCCTCATCGTTTTTGTCGCCGCAATGGCAGCGCTACCAACACACAGTGCATGGTCGCAAGAGCCGACCAACAAGCAATTGCTTGAGCGCATTGAGGCCCTCGAGGCGGAGTTGCGGCAGCTGCGCGACCTGCTTTTGGCCAACAAAGAGACCGCCGAGCAGGCCAAGGAAAGAGCCGAGGCAGCAGAAACCAAGGCCCTTGAGGCCACAAAAACTGCCCAGGCAGTCAAGTCAAAGTCTTCGTATCCTTCCATCCCGGACACGATCTGGCACCTGGCCGGTTATGCCACAGCCGGCGCCGAGTTTCGGACCAAAGCCGACGAGTGGGAATTTGGCGGCCTGCAGTTTAATCCGGGATTTCACTTTCAGTACAAAGATCTGGTTATTTTCGAAGCCGAGCTGGAGATTGAAGTCGAAGAGGACGGCGAGACCGAGTTCGAGCTCGAATATTCTCATTTCGATATTCTTCTGCACGATTACGCGACCCTGGTCGTCGGGAAATATTTGAGCCCGGTCGGCCAGTTCCAGGAGCGCCTGCATCCGAGCTGGATCAACAAGCTCTCGAACGCCCCGGCCGGTTTCCATCACGATGGAGCGCAACCGGCAAGCGAGGTCGGTGTGCAGCTCAGGGGCGGCGTCCCGATCGGTGAACGCAGCACACTTACCTATGTGTTTGCTATCGGCAACGGACCGCGTATGGGCCATGAAGGCAATCCGGAGTTCGAGGGCTTTGGCGGTGACGACAATAAGAACAAGGCTTTTGGCGGGCGCATCGCGATTTTGCCCGTGCCCTACCTCGAGATCGGCGGCTCTTTCTGGAAAGGCAAGCTCGAGGGCATCGAAGGTCCCGGGGATTTGCTGCCGACGAGCGCTTTTGCCAAGGTCTGGGGTGTCGACGCAGCGTTTACCCGCAACGCCTTCGACATGCGTTTTGAATATCTGAAGAACACCCGCGGTCCCATCAATAGCTTTGATGAAGACCATGGCGAGGTCGAGATGCTGGAGAAACTCTCGTTGGAGGCCTGGTACGCCCAGATCGCCTACCGTCTGCCGCAACTGGGCAACGCCTCTTTCACCGAGAAACTGGAGCCTGTATTCCGCTACGGCGAGTTCCGGGTCGAGGGCAGCCACCATCTCGAGGAACAGGCTCATAGGCGTTACAACATCGGCCTCAATTACTGGATGGCACCCTCCGCGGTGGCCCGCGTCGGGTTGGAGATTCGCCGCTTCTTCGAAGAGGAAATCGCAAACGAAACCCTGATCCAGCTGCAAGTCGCCTACGGGTTCTGAGTGATGAGTTTTGAAAGGACATAAAGATGAAGGCTTCCACGATCTTTACGGTTATCGCCCTTGTGGGTCTCGTCGGGCTGGTGCCGACGGCCTCCTATTCGGCCCATGATGATGTGCCGGATCCGGCCCAGATTGCCCGTGGCGCCAAGGCTTGGGCCGAGCAATGCGGCCGCTGCCACAACATCAGGAGCCCGAGCGAGCTCACGGACGAAGAATGGCTGGTCTCGACCACCCATATGCGAGTCAGGGGCAACATTCCCGGAAATGTTATAAGGGACATTCAGGCCTTCCTGCGATCGAGCAATAAGAAGGAATAGGTCAAGGCCGGTCTCAACCGAGTTCCTAACAGGAGAATGGAGTTATGGATATTTTAAGGGCCGGGCTGGCAGCGGCTGTCGGACTTGCTGGCCTCCTCGCCGCAAGCATCTCCCTGGCCGGGGAAGCCTCGGGAGGAGATGCCGAAAAGGGCGAAAGCGTGTACGGCTCGACTTGTGTGGCCTGTCACGGTGCCAAGGGCAAGGGGACCATCCCCGGAGTGCCGGACTTCACCAAAAAGAAAGGCGTCTTGACCAAATCGGATCAGGAGCTTTTTGATAATATCAAAAATGGCTTTCAAAGCCCCGGTTCGTTCATGGCCATGCCGTCGCTCGGCGGCAACCCGGATCTGACCGATCAGGACGTGAGGAACGTCATCGCCTACATCCGCCAAAAGTTCGCGAAGGATTGAGCTGATCCCTTCTGGCTCTGCGCTATCTGGAAAATCTTTGCGAAATTTGGTCGGGGAGAGAGGATTCGAACCTCCGACCCCCTGCTCCCAAAGCAGGTGCGCTACCAGACTGCGCCACTCCCCGTATCGATGGTCATGGAATCTGCCGCCGTTTTAGGCGGGCCGAGGCCGGGTGGCAAGAGCGAAATGCGAATTGGCCGTCCCTATGGTAATGGCTCGAGATTGCCGAGGATGGCATGGCGGACCACATCGCCGGCCTTGATCCCCAAGCGCTCGGTGGTGCCGGCCATCAGCTCCAGAGACGCCGCAACGGGGCCGTCCGAAGGTACCGAACGCAGCGAGCGCGGTTTGTTGTGGGCCACGATATTGACGATCGTGCCGTCGGCACGGATGAAAACCATATCCAGCGAGAGGTAGGTATTTTTCATCCACATGGCGATTTTGTGGGGCCGGCCATAGTCGAACAGCATGCCGTGGTCGCCGGCCATCTTGTGGCGAAACATCAGCCCTTTTGTGCGCTCCGGGGTGGTTTTAGCGACCATCACTTCGAAGCGATGACTGCCGTCCGCGGTCTCGATCACCAGCGGCGTCAGCGGCAGCCTCTGTGGTCTGGGGATATCTTGGGCCGGGCTCAGCCCGCTGCCCAGGAAAAGCCCTACGGCAAGCGGCAGCAGGAAAAATTTCATGGCTGAAGATATTGGCCTAAGAGATTGAAAAACAAGCATTTTACACCTCGTTACTGAACCGATCGTCCGGCGGCTTCCGAGCCGTGAATTGACCCCCATGCGGACCCAGCCCGGCAGCCCGCAATCCACATCCTGGCGGCTGTATCCACCTGCCATTTGTGCCGGCGAAAACCTAGACGCTATCTGGATGGATTTCGGCCACCAGCGGGCCGCGCTCGCCCTCGCCAATCCGCACTTTCAGCGGTTGGCCGGGAAAGATTTCGGCCAATCCAGCCCGCCGCAAGGTTTCCATATGCACAAAAATATCGCGATCTTCGTCGCCGCGTGTCACGAAGCCATAGCCGCGCAACCGGTTGAACCATTTGACGATGACTTCCTCGAACTCGCCGGCCTCGCCGATCAGCTGCGAGTGGGCCGGCACGCCCGCCTGGCGTTCGGATGGCGAGATCAGACTGGTGGCGGTCGAGAGATCCAGCTCCAGCACCCGGATCGCCTGGCGGCCTTTCGGCCCCTGGACGACCTGGCAAACGATGGTTGCACCCTCCGGCACCGACCGGCGCCCCAATTCGCGCAGTATGGAATAATGGATCAGGACATCCCCGTCATCATCGCTGGGAAGCAGAAAACCGTACCCCTTTACCGCATCAAACCATTTGACGACACCGGTTAATTCGATAGCACCGGCCTTTTCAATCGCCTCTTCACTCAATGCAACGCCAACTCCCATGGCTTGCTCCTACTCATCTACGGACACCCCTAAAAGACCAAGGGGCGTTTGATTTCTTATTGGCTTGGTGATTTCCGAGCGACAAAAGTCTAACACAAAGTCGGCTCGGAGCAAAGCGTAAGCGGTCTCTAGTGGTTCTCCGGAGCCGTTTCAAGCGCCTCAGCCGCCTGGCTCGCCGGATGATGTTCGATCAGATTCCGGTCGTACAATTCGGCGGTTGCCGGTTCGAGCGCATAGATCACCATCGCCAATCCCATCAGGGTCATGGTGATGGTGTAGGGCAAGGCCATCATCACCATGCGCCCGTAGGACAGACGGATCAGCGGCGCCACGGCCGAGGTCAGCAGGAACAGGAAGGCCGCCTGGCCGTTCGGGGTGGCGACGCTGGGGATATTGGTGCCGGTGTTGATGGCCACCACCATCAGATCAAAGGTGTCGCGGGTGATCACGCCGGCATTGAGGGCGTCCACCACTTCGTTGATATAGATCGTGGCCACAAAGACATTGTCGCTGATCGCCGACAAAAGGCCGTTAACGAGATAGAAAGCGGCAATCTGATCGGTCCCGTGGAGGGTCAATACCCATTGGATGACCGGATCGAACAGGCCCTGGGCATCGATCACCGCGACGATGGAGAAAAAGACCACCAAAAGAGCCGTGAACGGCAGCGCTTCTTCAAACGCCTTACCGATCGACCCTTCATCGATAATACCGCTGAAACTGGTCGCAAACACAATCACACTGAGGCCGATGAGCCCGACCGCGGCCAACGAAAACATCAGTCCGAAGACCAGCCAGACGGCTACCAGCCCCTGCACGACCAGGGCCGCATTTTCACGCTGCGTGCGTTTCTTATCGCGGTAGGCGTCGTACTCGACCAAGATGACGAAAACCTTTTCGGGCAATTTGGTGCCGTAGCCGAAGGTGCCGGTCAGCTCGACCACCACCACCACCAGAAGCCCGGTCGCCAAAACCGGTAGCGTGACCGGGGCCATGCGCAAGAAAAACTCGACAAAGTTCCAAGACGCCTTGGCCGCGATGATGATGTTTTGCGGCTCGCCGACAAGTGTGGTCACCCCGCCAAGCGCCGTGCCGACCGCGCCGTGCATTACCAGGCTGCGCAAAAATGCCCTGAACTGATCGAGATCTTCGCGCTCGAGATGCGGCAACAGCTCGTCGTCGTGATGGTCGTGATCGTGGTGAAACTCCTTGCCCGAAGCAATCTTGTGATAGATGGCATAAAAGCCGGTGGCGATAGTGATGATCACGGCGATGACCGTCAGGGCGTCGAGGAAAGCCGAAAGAACCGCCGCCACGAACGAGAACAAGAGGGAGAGAACAACCTTCGAGCGGACATTCACCAGCATCTTGGTAAAAACATAAAGCAGCATATCCTTCATGAAAAAGATGCCGGCCACCATAAACACCAGTAAGAGAATCACCTCGAGGGCGCCTTCCACCTCGTGGTAAACGCCGGCCGGCGTGGCCAGGCCCAAAACGATCGCCTCGAAGGCCAACAGGCCGCCGGGCTGAAGCGGATAGCATTTGAGGGCCATGGTCAGGGTGAAAATAAATTCGATCACCAGAACCCAGCCGGTGATGTAAGCGCCGACGGTGTAAAAAAGGATGGGATTGGCGATCAGAAAGCCGAGGATCGCAATCTTGTACCATTCGGGGGCATGGCCAAGAAAGTTGCGCCCATAAGGGTTCGAAAGAAACCGCCCCATGCTTCTAGACTCCCTCTTCGATCGGTTCGTGCCCGATCCTCTTTTGTAAGGGCATAAGAGGAAAAATCAAGAGAAACTGGCGCTGTACCGGGGCTTCAGGCAGGCAACCCTTGCCCCGCCCGGCGCGGGTCGCTACTTTCTATGCCAAATCATCCTAGGAAAGCGAGAAGCAGATGAAAATGAGCGGCGAACAGTTGCTGTCGGAGCAGCGTGAAGCGGTGTGGGCGGCCCTCAACGATGTCGAGGTACTGGCCCGTTGCATTCCCGGCTGCGAAAGTCTGACCCGGGCCGAAGATGATGTGCTCGTTGCCGTAGCCACGATCAAGGTCGGTCCGGTAAAGGCGCGGTTTCGGGGCCGGATCACACTGTCCGATATGGTGCCGCCGGAAAGCTACGTCATCTCCGGCCAAGGACAAGGCGGGGCGGCCGGATTCGCCAAGGGGTCGGCCAGCGTAATGCTCGAGGAGACCGCTGAAGGCACCCGGCTTTCCTATGAAGTGACCGCATCGCTGGGTGGCCGTCTGGCCCAACTCGGAGCCCGGCTGATCGACGCCACGGCGAAGAAACTGGCCGATGAATTTTTTGCAAATTTCGCAGCTGAGTTGAGCCCCGCAAAGCCGCCTGAAGAAGAAATTGCGGCCGGCGGTGGTGGTGGTCTGAGCGTCGCTCTGTGGATCAGCGGACTTGCTTTGCTGGTCCTGGCTTCGCTGGCCCTGTTCGCCTGGCGGTAAGGTTTGTCCGATGAGCGATCCCGCCATGGTGCCGTCCAGCCCGCTTCCCGATGTGCCGAGTCTGGCTCTCGAATGGGTCAAGGCCGGTCGCCAGGCCGCCCTGGTGAGCGTCATCAGCACTTGGGGTTCGGCTCCGCGGCCGCTTGGCAGCCAGCTTGTGGTGCGCGACGACATGCATTTCGAGGGCTCGGTCTCGGGCGGCTGCATCGAAGGCGACGTCTTGACCGTGGCCATGGATGTGATAGCTGCCGGGACCCCCAAACTGTTGGACTACGGGGTTACGAACGACCAGGCGTGGAGCGTCGGACTGGCCTGCGGCGGCCGCATACGCGTCTTTCTGCAACCGGTCGATACGGCGCTTGAGGCGATTCTGGAAGATCTGAACCAGCGGCGTCTCGACAAACGGCCGGTGGTCATGGCGACCCTGGTTGAGGATGGCCAAAGCACCCTGTATTCGCCGGCTGAAACCCTCGAGATCTGCGGCTCGGACCTGACCGCCGAGGCTGCAGCGGCGATTACGGCCGATCGCCCGCGGTCGCTGGTCAGAGCCGACCAGGAAATCTTCCTGAATGTCTTTAACCCGCCCTTGCGGCTGTTTGTCATCGGGGCGGTGCATATTGCCCAAGCCCTGGTGCCGATGGCCGAACTGGCCGGCTTCGAGGTTACGGTGATCGATCCGCGGGGAGTCTTTGCGAACCAGGCGCGCCTTGGCGCGGCGAGGTTGGTCGAGGACTGGCCCGACGATGTCTTGCAAGCGGCCCGGCTCGATCGCCGCTCGGCCGTGATCACGCTGACCCACGATCCAAAGCTCGACGATGCGGCCCTGAATGTGGCTTTGAAGTCCGAGGCCTTCTATATTGGCTCCCTGGGCAGCGGCAAAACCCACGCGGCCCGCCTGGCGCGGCTGCAAGAGCTCGGCTTCGATGAAGCGGCCCTGGGGCGCATCCACGGGCCCTTGGGACTGGATATCGGCGCCCAGACGCCGGCCGAGATCGCCACCTCGGCCCTGGCTCAGGTCATCGCCACCCTGAGGAACCACAGACCATGAAATTTGGTCCCCAACCGATCAAATCCTGCGCCGGCGCCATCCTCGCCCACAGCCTCCGATCGACGGTCGGCCGGCTCAATAAGGGCCATGTTCTGAGTGCAGATGATCTCAAGGCCATCGAAGCGGCCGGCGTCAGCGAGCTGGTGGTGGCCATTCTTGAGCCCGACGATGTGCCCGAGGACGCCGCGGCGGCGCGCATCGCGGCGGCCGCCCGGGGCCCGAACGTCAAGGCCAAAAAGGCCCACAAGGGCCGCGTGAACCTTGAATCCGCTGCCCACGGCATCTTGATCCTTGATGTTAAAAAATTACATGAAATCAACAGCTTGAACGAAGGTCTTACAGTCGCTTCTTTGGAAACCCTGGCCCCCGTCCAGGCCAAGGATCTGGTGGCCAGCATAAAGATTATCCCCTTTGCCATGCCCCAGGATGTGGTGGCTCGGGCGGAAACGATATTGGCCGGACGGCCCTTATTGTCTCTGGCCCCCTTCCGGCACCTTCGAAGCGCCCTCATTCAGACCACTTTGCCCCATCAAACGGCCAAAGCGAGGGACAAGACGCGGCGGCTGATCGGCTGGCGGCTCGAAGGCTTGGGAAACAAGATCGATAGCACCGACGAAGTGCCCCACGAGACGCCAGCCCTGGCCCGGGCCATCGGCGCGATGATCGAAGGCGGGGCCGAGCTTCTGCTGATCCACGGCGCTTCGGCGACCGTGGATCGCCGGGACGTGGTGCCGGCGGCGATCGTCGAAGCGGGCGGCACCATCGAGCGCTTCGGGATGCCGGTCGACCCGGGCAATCTGTTGGTGCTTGGCCGGATCGGCGAGGTGCCGGTGGTCGGCCTGCCCGGCTGCGCCGGTTCACCGCAGCTTAATGGCCTCGATTGGGTCTTGGAGCGTCTAGTGGCCGACCAGGAAATCTCGTCGCAGGATTTTGCAGCGATGGGCAGAGGTGGCCTGCTAAAAGAAACCCCGGACCGGCCGCAGCCACGGCGTCCCTCGCCGGCGCCGTCCGAGCCGTCTTCGGGGGCAGCTCGCGGCGCCGTCCTGCTGGCGGCTGGTCGCTCCGAGCGCATGGGCAAGGAAAACAAGCTTTTATGCCGCATCGACGGTGTGCCCTTGGTGCACAGAGCGTTACACAGCCTTAGAGGGGCGAAGATCGGACACATCGTCGTGGTGCTCGGCCACCAGGCGGATGCGGTTCGCAAGATCCTGGATGAAGACGACCTGCACTTTGTCGAAAACCCGGATTACGAGGACGGTCTCGCCGGTTCGTTGGGCTGCGGACTCAAGGCGCTCTCAGGCGTCGCCGCGGTGGCGGTGATGTTGGGCGACATGCCGCAGGTACGGCCCGAGACCATTGACCTGCTGTTCAAGACCATCAACGCGGCCGACGGTATCCTGGTGGCGCTGCCGACCTGGCGGGGCAAGCGCGGCAATCCGGTGGTCTGGCACCGGGCGCTGTTCGATCCGATGATCGAGCTGGACGGCGACCAGGGGGCCCGTTCTCTGTTGAAGCGATACAGCGCCTTTGTGGCTGAAGTTCCGGTCGATGATCCCGGCGTCTGCCTCGACGTGGACACCGAGGATGCTCTAAAGACCCTCGTGAGTATGCAGCATCATGATGATACGGCCTGAAACCGGTTGAGCGCGCTATCGGCTAGCGCATACAAAAAGGTAGTCGCCGTCCTCATAGTGAGCCGAGCGAATGACGTCGTCGATGGCGCCGGCCTCGACATCCCGGGCGAGTTTCGCCAGGCCCCGTTCCAGCTCTTCCGGTTCAGCCAAATTGGCGAAGCTTGAAATGCCGGCCAAAAACCCCGGGTCCAGATAGAGGGATGGCCGGTGCTTGCCGCTGTATAAAAACAGGTCTTCCAGCCGCGGCGAGACGCTGTAAACTTCGGTCGCCACCCTGGAGAATCCCGCCGCGCTGAGAGCGCTTCGCATGCCGTCCAGATCGGGCATCTGCTGGGCCGAGCGGCGCAGCATGTCGGGAAAATAATGGTTCAGCCAATAGCGTTCCATTTGCTCGGGCGTCGAAGTGAAAATGACGAACCGTCCATCATCGGCGGCGACGATGCGCCCGACCTCACGAAAGGCCGCCGGTAAGTCGGGAAAATGGTGAATGGCCAGCGTGCATGTGGCGCCGGCAAAAGCGCCCGTTTCGAACGGTGTGTCCGATACGTCAGCCACCAGCCAGCCTTCATGCGCCGACGGGGCGGTCTTGGACTTGGCGGACGCTATCATTTCCATCGAGACATCGAACCCTGTGATTCGGACGCCGGCGGCGGCCAGCGACAGGCTGTAATTTCCGGTGCCGCAAGCAACATCCACATAGCGCCCGCCCGCTTCGGGTCCGAGCAGGTCTAAAAGACGACTGAGAAGATAGGGATCGGGCTTCCGCGTAACGTCATAGCCGGATCCGATACGGTCATAGAGAACATCCATCCCTTCGCTTTAAGCCACCCCTGGGCGTGCTTCAATGCGTTTTCGGAAAAGGTAGGTAAACGAGGGATTTTTGGAAGAGCGCGTCACGGACTTCGGTCCCCTGATGGCTGAGCACGGCGGCGATCTGGGCTTCTGGCTTGACGTGGACACCGAGGAAACTTTGAAGGCCCTTCAGGGGGATTGATCGACCAGCTCGCTGGCCAGCGCCTCAAGCTCGGCCACATTTTTGCTATCGAGAATCAGCTTGGCCACCGGGAACGGGAAGCCGGCCCGTGAAAAGGCCCCAAGCGCCTTTTCGCGGCGTGCCCTGGCCGCCTCATCGCTCTCATCTCTTGGCCGCGCAAACGGTCCCAGACGCCGACGCTTGGCGAAGGTCATGGCGGCTCCGAATTCGACCGCGCCGTCCGGTCCGGCCCGTTCGGCGATCAATTGATCGATCAGTTCGCTGTCGATGGCCTTGCTCATCAGGTAGGCCCGGATGCGGCGCAGCGATTTACCGGACCTGAGCATCGAACGGATCTTGACGCGGCCGTAGCCGCGGTCGTCGACCAGCCCGAGACGCAGGCATTTGGCCACCACATCGGAGATCCAGCGTGCGGCCTCGGGCGGCGGTCCGAGGCCGGCTTGCGAGCGTCGCCTGACCTTGTTCCTAAGAATCCGCCGCAGATTGCCGGCGCTTGAGGCGTAGCGCGACAGATAATAGAAGGCCGCCCTCTCGAGGTAGTCGGGACTCACCGTCTTTTTCCCCTTTGCCATGGGCCAACAGTGCCGGGCCGCGAGGCGGCTGGCAAGTGCCTTTGCGATTGGGGCTGGCACCTTTGGCCGGCCTCGTCTATGAGGGGCCTCCAAGGGAGTACCGAGTGGCCATCCAGGATCCGAAAGCGGGAGATTTTGCCGGCCTCCTGACGGTCAGTTTCGTCTGGGGTTCGAGTTTCGCGGCCATCGCCACGGCGCTCGAATCATTCGGGCCCTTTACCATCGCCGGCGGCCGGATCATCGTCGCCGCCCTGTTCTTGAGCCTGCTGGTGGTGGTCCGCGGCCATCGCTTTCCCCGGGAGGCCGCGGTCTGGGGACGGCTGATGTTCATCGGCGTGGCCGGCACCGCCCTGCCCTTTACCCTGATCGCCTGGGGGCAACAGAGCATCGACAGTTCGCTGGCCGCCATCATCATGGCCCTGACTCCCCTGAATACTCTGATCGTGGCCCATCTGGCGACCCACGACGAACGCCTGAGCCGCCGCAAACTGGTTGGCCTGGCGATCGGATTTCTGGGCGTCGGGATCCTTGTGAGCGGCGGCGGCAATGGCGGAACCGCCGCTGCCCTTGCCGTCGGTGCGATCTATGTGGGCACCCTGAGCTATGCCATCTCAGGCGTACAGATGCGCAAACTCGATCATCTGCCGCCGGTGGTCGTGGCGGCCGGGATGATGATCTGCTCGCTCCTTGTCTCGCTGCCGCTGGCCTTTATCGTCGAAGACCCCGACCTCAGAGCCGCCAGCTCATGGTCCCTGGGCGCGATTTTTTATCTGGGCCTGTTCTCGTCTGGCCTGGCGGTGGTGATGATGGCCTGGGTAGTCTTCCGGGTCGGTGCGGTCTTTCTGTCGCTGTGCAATTATCTGGTGCCGATGGTTGGGATCGTCCTGGGAATCACCTTCCTCGACGAATCCTTAAGCCTTGCGACCCTTTTCGCTTTCGCCCTGATCATGACCGGGGTGGCGGTGACGACGCGGCTCAAACGCCGCCGGCCGGCGGATTTCGAAAAGCCCGCACCGCCTCAGCTGTGAAGCGCGGCGATCTCCTCGAGGGTGCGATCAATCTCCTTTTCGAGGATGAAATAGTGAGGCGACAGGCGGGCCGCCGTGTCGATGCCGCGCGCCTCAAGATCGAGCCGCGTGTGCACGACCCTCGCCACCTGGGTGATAATGCCGCGCCGCCGCAACTTTCGCATAATCTCTTCAGCCGACTGTGCGGTGCTTGTAAAGCTCACGATGCCCGACAGCTCTTGGCCGATATCGCAGATCGTGATGCCCGGGATTGCCGCCAGACCGACCCTTAGACGCGCCGCCAGAGCGCAGATACGGCCCGACACCCAGTCCATATCGAGGGCGTGGAGATAATCGATCGCTACGCCAAAGGCCAGCTGCACCGCCACATTTCGTTCCCAGACCTCGAACACACGGGCGTCGCGGCGCTCCTCGTAGGTCCCGGCGCTGACCCAGCGACCACCCTGATTGGTCATAAAAACCGGTTCCATCTGTTGGCGAAAGTCGTCGGCCACGTAAAGAAATCCGCAGCCGCGCGGCCCGCGCAGAAACTTGCGGCCGGTTCCAGCCAGCATCTGGCAGCCGATGTGCTTGACGTTTACCGGCAGCTGGCCGAGCGACTGGCAAGCATCGAGCAGATAAGGCACCCCGGCCTCGCGGGCCAGGCGTCCGATCTCGGCCACCGGGTTGACCTGGCCGCTGGTCGCCGGCACATGGCTGATCGCCACCAGCCTGGCGCCCGAGTTGATGGCTTGGCGCATGGCGCCGAGATCGATATCGCCATTGTCGTCCGGCCCGACCACGTCGATTTCGAGATCCAGCTTTTTTTGTAAATGCAGGAAGGCCACATAATTGGCGCAGTATTCGTTAAAAGCGGTGACGATCTTGTCACCGCGGCCGAGCCCCAAGCTGTAAAAGGCCTTGTCCCAGGCGTCGGTGGCGCTGCCCATAAAGGCGATCTCTGATGTCGCGGCGCCAATCAGCCGGGCGAGCGATCCGTAAACCGCCTCCTGATCCTCGGCCCGCTCGCGCGCCGCCAGATAGCCGCCCACCGCCGCTTCCCGCTCGATATGGCCGATGAGGGCCTTTACAACCGGATTTGGCATGAACGACGAGCCGGCGTTGTCAAGGTGAACGAGCCCCTGACAAGCTGGCGTATCGGCGCGAAGTTTTTCGATATCCACCCTGTAATGCCCCGATTTGCGGACCAATAATGGCCGAACCTTGGTACAGATCAGGGGGCCAAACAAGCAAGAAAAGGCTTGCCTAACTTTTCCCCAATATGTATTTGACCCCTTGAATTGATAGTTTGGCGGACCTAGGATTTCGCCGGACAATAAAGCCCAAAGGGCAAAACGGGAAGCGAACACGGTAAAGGGGCTCGAATACCGCCCCGCATTTGGCAGCCGCCCGCCGCTGTGGATGATAATTTGGCTCCAGAATCGGCATGCGACGTGTGATTTCCCCGTTTTATTACAGAAACAGAAACAGAATGGTCAAATACGCATCTATGCTTGAGGCAACACCCACACTCGATGCTGACCTGCCAAGACGCTTTGCGGACTTTCCGACTCTGGTAGACGCAGTTGAATATGCCGCCAAGGGCCTCCGGGGGATCAATTTTTATTCCTCGCGTGGAGAGCTTGAAGATGTCGTCTCCTATAAGGACTTACGGGATCAGGCTGAAGACATCGGCGCCCGCCTGGTGGGCCTCGGGTTCGAGGCCGGTGAACGGATTGCGCTGATTGCCCAAACCAGCGCCGATTTTGTCCGCTTCTTCATCGGCTGCCAGTATGCCAGCGTGCTGCCGGTGCCGCTGCTGCTGCCCACTTCGTTCGGCGGTCACGAAGGGTATGTCAGGCAGTTGGCGCGGCAAATGGACAGCTGCGGCGCTACCGCGGTCATCACACCCGAGATAATGAAGGATCTGGTTCTTGAGGCCGCCTCGGACCAGCGGTTCCGGTTCAAGGGAACGCCGGAGGAGTTTTTCGCCACCGCGACCGAAAAAGGCGAGTTGCGTTTACCGCAGCCGGACGATCTGACTTACCTTCAATATTCATCCGGCAGCACCCGCTTCCCGCATGGCATCGCGGTGACCCACAAATCGCTGATGTCGAATTGCCACGGTATGGGTTACCACGGCGTTAAACTGGTCGATGACGACCGCTGTGTCTCCTGGCTGCCGTTTTATCACGATATGGGCCTGGTCGGCACGTTCCTGACGTCGCTGTCCTGTCAGGTCACGGTCGATTATCTGGCCACCGAGGACTTTGCCCGGCGGCCGATGATGTGGCTGTCGCTGATGAGCCGTAACCAGGCCACGATTACTTACAGCCCGACCTTTGGTTTCGACATTTGCGCCCGCCGCCTGGGCCCTGAAGCCTTGGCCGCACTCGATCTGAGGAAGTGGCGGGTGGCCGGCATCGGCGGTGATATGATCCGCGCCGACGTCATGGACCGGTTCGCCAAAGCCTTCGCGCCGGCCGGCTTCAAGCCAACCACCTTCGTGGCCAGCTACGGGCTTGCCGAATGCACCTTGGCGGTCAGCTTCATGCCGGTCGATACGGGCATTCAGATCGATCTCATGGACGAGCGGATTCTGTCCGGCGAGCTGTCGTCGCAGGCGGCCAAATATGACCGTGTCGATGGCAGCTACGGCGTTGGTCCGATCAACGGCCATATCGTCGGCAGCCCCAACCACGCGGACGGATGCCGCAGCGTTGTCAACTGCGGCCGGCCGTTACCCGATTATGATGTCGAGATTCGCGACAGCGATCAAAACATACTTAATGATCACGAGATTGGACGGGTTTTCCTGCGCGGACCAAGCATCATGCGCGAGTATTTCGGCGATCCGGAATCGACCCGGCAGGTGCTGTCCGAGGACGGTTGGCTGGATACCGGGGACATGGGATACATGCTCGACGGATATATTTATATTGTCGGCCGGGCCAAGGATCTGATTATCGTCAATGGCCGTAATCACTGGCCGCAGGATATCGAATGGGCGGTCGAGCAGCTACCGGGCATGCGCAGCGGCGATATCGCCGCGATATCGTTGCCGGGCGAAGACGCCGAAGAAGTGCCGGTGGTGCTCGTTCAGTGCCGCCTGCGCGATCCCGAAGCACGGCGCGTATTTGCCCGCCAAGTGCGGGCCCAGATCAGCACCGCGGTGGGCATCAGCTGCCGGATTGAACTGGTGGCGCCGCGCACCCTGCCGCGCACTTCATCCGGAAAACTCAGCCGCGCCAGAGCCCGGGCCGAGTTCATCTCGGGCGGACTGACGGCTCTCGCCCACTGAGGGCATGTCACAGACCGCTCATCCGGCAAAACCTATCGCCATTACCGGTGGCACCGGTTTCATAGGCTCAAATCTTATCGAGCTTGCGGTGGCGAGTGGGCTTTGTGTTCGTGCGCTCAGCCGCCGCGAGCAACCGCCACGGCCCGGTGTCGAATGGATCGCCGGCGATCTTGAAGACCAGGCAGCCCTCGGCCGCCTGGTTGCCGGTACCAGTACCGTCTTTCATTGCGCGGGTCTGGTCAAGGCGCTGCGCGAACTCGATTTCGAGGCGGTCAATGTCGTTGGCAGCCGCAATCTCGCCCAAGCCGTAGGTGCGAGCCCGGGCGAGCCGCCCCATCTGGTCTATCTCTCGAGCCTGGCAGCTCGCGAGCCGCATCTCTCGGCCTACGCCCGGACCAAGCGACAAGGCGAAAGCGTGATCCGCGATGCTCTGGGTGATGCCCCGTGGACAATCCTCAGGCCGCCCGGCGTGTACGGACCGGGTGACCAGGAAATTCTGCCGCTTATCCGCGCCATGAGCCGCGGATATCTGCCGGTGGTCAGCCGACCGGCCAGCCGTTTTTCGCTGATCCACGTAGCCGATTTAGGCGCCGCCATGCTGGCCGTGGCAAATCAGGGGCGTTGCTTTGGTCGCACTATCGAGGTGCGGGACGGCAGCGCGGCCGGTTACTCGATGGCCGATGTCGCTGCCATAGCCGAGACAATTCTGGGCCGCAAGGTGCGAACCGTGCCGGTCCCGGCGGCTGTCCTCCATGTGAGCGCCATGTTTCACCAATTGCGGGCCCGCATAAGCGGCCGGCCGGCGATCCTGAGCGCTGGCAAGGTTCGCGAGCTGCGCCATCCCGATTGGCTGGTAAAAACCAACCCATTGGCGGAGGAAGGTCTGTGGCAACCGGTCTACACGCTCCGTTCCGGTCTTTTGGAGACCATCCAGGGGTATGTGGAAAAAGGCCTTCTGCCGCGTCTTTCGGCCTGATTTCAGGCCTTTGGGGAGCCGTAACACGGCCAATCATTTTCACCAATTGACTGTTTTCAATTCAGATTCGAGTATAGTATGACTTGTCCGCCCGAAGAGGGCTGCAAGCCAGATAAGTGAGTGCAGAGAGCCTGAAATGACGGAAAAAGAATTAGATCTAAGTCACGAAAGCATTCGTGAGCGCATTTACGTTCTCGTAACGTCGTACAATAAAAAGTCCATTACGCTGCATCCCGAGACCACCTTTTCAGGCGATCTGGAACTCGATTCCTTGACCGTGATGGATATGGTGGCAATGATCGAGGACGAGTTCGATATTGTCCTGCCGCTCAATTTGTTACCGGATTTGGAAACCATTCAGCAGGTCGCCGACGCGGTCGAGAAAATCATCGGGGAAAAATGAGCAAAGATCTTTTCGATAAATTTCAGGCGGTTATTGACCAGTACAGCCGCTTGCCCGCGGATGCCGCCGATCCGTTTGCCGTGCGCATGGACGAGGTGCTGTCCCAGACCGAAGCGGTTATCGACGGGCAGAAGACGATCCTGGCCGGCACCAACAATTATATGGGCATGACCTTTGATGCCGACGCCATCGAGGCGGCGCGTCAGGCGCTCACCGATTTCGGCACCGGCACCACCGGCTCACGGGTCCTGAACGGCACCTACTCCGGGCACCAGGAGCTGGAGGATGCACTTAGGGATTTTTACGGCACCAAGCATGCCATGGTTTTTTCAACCGGCTATCAGGCAAATCTGGGTATCCTTTCGACCGTCGTCGGACGTGGCGATTATGTGATTATCGACGCCGACAGCCACGCCAGCATCTACGACGCCTGCGCCATGGGCACGGCGGACATTCTGCGCTTCCGCCATAACGATGCCGCGGATCTCGACAAGCGCCTCGGCCGCTTGCCCGAAGAGGCCGGGAAACTGGTTGTCGTGGAGGGCATTTACAGCATGCTGGGCGATCGGGCACCACTAAAAGAGATCGTCGCCGTGACCAAGAAACACGGCGCGGCGATCGCTGTCGACGAGGCCCATTCGATGGGCTTTTGCGGGGATAAAGGCCGCGGCCTGGCCGAACAGCTGGGGGTCGAGGACCAGGTCGATTTTATTATCGGTACGTTTTCCAAATCGGTCGGCACGGTGGGCGGTTTTTGTGTCTCCAATCACCCAAAGTTCGAGGTCCTGAGACTGGTCTGCCGGCCCTATATGTTCACCGCCTCGCTACCGCCGTCCGTCGTTGCCTCGGCCAAAGTCGCAATCGGCAAATTAAGGCACGGCAGCAATCTCAAAGACGCTCTTTGGGACAATGCGACGAAGCTTCACGCCGGGCTCAAGGCGGCCGGTTTCAGACTGGGCACCAAGAGCGCCGAAAGTCCGATCGCCGCGATCATACTCGACGACACCGAGCAGGTCACCCGCTTCTGGTCAGCGCTTTTAAGGGCTGGAGTCTACGTCAATATGGCCCTGCCGCCGGCCACGCCGCAGGGTCTGTTCCTCTTGAGGTGCAGCGTCTGCGCTTCGCATACGCCCGAACAGATCGAGCGTATTTTGACTCTGTTCGAAGAAGTGGCGAAGAAACTCGGCGTGGCGCTTAGCGAAACGCTCCCTTCAGACGCAGACGCAAAAACAAAAGAAACCCAGCCAAAATCGGATGCCGCCGCTGCCACGGCCTGATCTCGACCTCGACGCCTGAATGCCGCTTGATCTTCCAAGCCAGATAATCGACTCCCCCATCAAAGGTAAAGGCCGCCTTGACCAGTCGCAGGAAACTAACCGTCTTGCCGTTGGCCCGCCGCCACAGCCAGCGCCGCCGCGCGGTGCCAAGGCTGATCGACGGCGTGCCCTCAAGCGCCTTGAAAACCAGAGGCGTGATGGCATCATAGCGTTCCTTGTCGAGCCCATAGAGTTCGGCCGCCTTGCCACTGCCTTCGCTTCGAAGCTCGGCCGAATAGGTCAGCTCGAAAGCCTTCTGCCAGACCTCTTTCGGGCCGGCGATCTCTGGCGTCAGCGGCAGGGCGGCGCAGACCATGGTTTTTGCGGCTTCGGCGACGGCCGCAGCCAGGCTCTCGCTGACCGCCAGATTGGCCGCGTAAAGAAGTGCCGCCGGCTGCGAGAATCGCGCCCAAATCGAAATGTTGAGACGCCGTGGGCCGGCCCGGTCGATAAAGTCCTGAAGGCTGAGGACTGCGATCTTGGTGCGGATCGTGGTTTGGTTAAACCTGGTCTCGGCGTAAAAGACGTTGGGCGGCAGCAGCCGGTTGGCGGCCGCCAGCAGTCCGGAGCCATAGGCCGATCGGTAGTCGTCCACGATAATATAGAAATCGAGGATCTGATCCGCCACCTGTCCGGTGCGCAGGCATGAGCCGTAAAAAAGAACCGCCAGCGCTTGTTCACCGAAGCGTTCTTTGGCCGCTTGGGCCGCCGCCATGATCGCCGGTGGCTGGGGTTTCGACAATTCCTGGCGAATGAAACCAGCCAGGGTTGGTGGATCGCCAGGTGCCGATGGTCCGGCCTGGCTCACTTGTAGCCCCTAAGACTGACAAAGGTCATCGGCTCGACGGCCTTCAGCGACAGCGAGTGGCCATCGGGAACCTCCAAAATCTCACCGTCCAGCAGCACCGGGTCGCGGCCGGTGATCCGGATTTCGTTGATTCTTCGCACCGGCACACCGTTGATGGTCGTGGTGCCGATGCGCCCCATAATGATCGCCTTCAGGGCCCGCATCACGGCCCGCGGATTGTGCTCGATCGCGATCAGACCGATGCCGCCCTTACCCGCCCAATCGGCTGGACGGATGCCCAGGAACAGCTGATCCAGGGAGGTGGCTATGTAGACCAGAAAATGGCCCTCCAGTTTGCCGCCGCCGAGGGCATTGATCGAGACCTTGCGCGAGTAGGTCGGCGAGCCCTTGCGGCGGCCGCCAACGATCGCTGAGTAGGTGACCAAAAGGACGGCCAGGATGTGGGTGAGAAAATTTGGCAGATGCAGAGGAAACAGCCACCGCCGGCAAAATTTGATCGCATTGACCAGCCCGGCACCGCCAAAAAACAGCCCATAATGCTGTGGCGAGCCATCGCCAAGATCCAGTCTCATAAGCGGTCTTTTTACAAAAGTCTTGCGGAATTTTCCGCTCCGCGCCAGCGCCACGATGTCACCAAACAGGATTTCCGGTCGACCGCGCATGCCCAGATCCGCGGCAATAAGATTGGTTTTGCCGCTTGGTAATACCGCGATCGGCGGCACCTCATTGAACGGGCTTTTATGGTGCAGGCTGGTCAGCGTGGCCTGTACGGTGCCGTCGCCGCCACTGATAATCAGAACCACAGGATCGTAACGGGCGATCTGCCGCAGGGCCTCGGCCATACTTTCAATACCGTCGAGCTCCAGATGAAGAATATTGCTGCCCGCCGCGACGGTGCGGCGCATGCGGCCTATATTCTTCAGGTTTCTGGTGCTTGCCGGATTGCTCAGCACTGCGACGCGGTGGTTTGGCATGTCTAGGACGCTCCCGGGGACACCCTGCCCCCTCTCGGGAACCACCTATAAAGCGGTCGGACCTCTAAAATCAACGTCGTCGGCGCTTCCGATGTTCCTTTTGTTCGACATCGATCAGGTAAAACAGGGAAACGGTCAACTCGACAACGCCAGCCCGGGCGGCAAACAGTGTTTCCTCAAGATCGGGCGGCGCCAGGAGCAGTTTCGGATTGTTCGAAAAGCCAAAACCCTCGGTCATAAAGTCGGCCTTGCCGTTGGCGTTACGGTCGTGCATCACCAACATGGCGTAATTTCCGAGTCCCGGCAACGGCACGCAGACGCGCATGGTTTTGTGATCGACCGGCACATCGATGCGCACCAGCTTCTTGCCCTTTTCGAGAAAATCGTCCGGATTATCACCGTAGATCTGGACCCGGAGGTTGCCCTCGGTACTTTGCAGCTTCTCGACCTTGACAAGCACCCGTGGTTTGCCGTCGCTGTTTTCGATACAGGGCCCAAGTTGATGCTGGGGTGGCGTTACAGTACCGAGCGTACTGACACTCGGATCGCCGCTTGCGGCGGCAGCCGTTGCCTGGATCAGCCCGGCCGCGAGCCAGGCCGCGAAGGGCAGCAGCGGTGACCGTCGATTATGCAAGCGCTCAATAGACAATGCTTTAGACAATGCTTTTTCCTGCTTCGAAATCACCCGGCGGTTGGTGCCAAGCGAACTGACTTAATGACTTTCCAAGGAAAAGACTAGAAAATAGGCAAAAATATGTCTGAGATTTGGCCATTCTATGAAGGTTATGAATCCGAAAGGCCCACAGAATAGCCAAAATCGGGTTTCAAAAGGGGGGCCGGCGATGGTATTTGAGACAATAGCCAACGCTCGGCACATACGAACAGGACAAAGTTTGCATGTTTACTCTTCTGGATCGCTATATCATCCGCCAGGTTTTGGGCCCCTTGATCATGACGCTCGGCGTCGCGGCGATGCTCTTGCTGCTGGAGCGCATGCTACGGCTGTTTGATTTTGTGGTCAATCAGGGCGGCCCGGTTGAAGTTGTATTTCGGCTTCTGGGCAGTCTGGTGCCCCATTATTTGGGCCTCGCCTTGCCGCTTGGGCTGTTTTTGGGTGTCCTGGTGGCGTTCAGAAAATTATCTATGAACAGCGAACTCGATGCCATTGGCGCCAGCGGTGTCGGCCTTAAGCGTATTCTTCGCCCGTTGCTCATGCTGACCGTCGCCCTGATGGCGATCAATGTGGCGCTGGTAAGTTATGTCCAGCCGTTTAGCCGGTACGCTTATTTCGGTCTGGTGTTCGACCTCAGAAGCGGCGCGCTCGGCGCCAGCATCAAGGTCGGCGAGTTTGTCAATCTGTCAGACAATATGGTCTTGAGGATTGAAGAATCGCGCAATAACGGCGCCGAACTCATCGGTGTGTTCCTGGAGCGCACCCTAAAGGACGGCCGACGCCTTACGATCACAGCGGACCGCGGCGGTTTCTTTTCGACCAGCAATCGCCAGCACGTGATCCTGAGGCTGTATAATGGCCGGCTGGTGAATTTGAACGAGGGGCACGGGAAACCGAGGGTTCTGACTTTCGATGTCCAGGATATCCGGATCGAGCTGCCAACCTTCGAGGCCTTCCGGGACCGCGGCAAGGAATATCTCGAGCTGACGATGCCCGAATTATGGGCCCGCCTCGACGAGCCGTCGCTCGACACCACCGAATACAATCAAATGCGCGGTAATCTTCACTGGCGGCTGACCATCACCCTGCTCTTTTTGTTCGCGCCGTTCCTCGGTTGCGCCCTCGGAATCACCAACAAGAGGACCGGGCGCTCGTTGGGGCTTGTGGTGGGGATCACGCTGGTTATCGTTTTCAACGAGCTGCTCGAGGTGGGTGAGACCATGATCGCCGGCGGCGCCGCACCTTACAAGTCGATCTGGCCGATGCTGTTCGGCATGGCGGTCTTGTCCGTGTGGTTTTTTCATATCCGCGCCAACCGGGTGGGTGGCGATCCACTTTTGTGGCTTCAGGGGCTGTGGAATATGATCAAATGGCCATTCCGACGCCTGATCGCCAGCTTTGAAAGGGATTACGGATGAGTGCCCTGAGCACCACACGGCGCTTCTTTCTGCCGTCGATGAGCATGGCCCGATATGTGGCCGGCCTCTATGTGGCCCGGTTTTTAGGTCTCTTGGTGGGTCTGGTGGCAACCCTTCAGCTGCTCGATCTGCTGACGGTTTCGGACGATATCCTGGCCGCCGATGGGTCTTCAAGTGCCCAGATTTTCTATTATTTGAAGTTACGCCTGCCGCAGCTGACTTCGCAATTCATTCCCTTTACCGCGCTTTTGGCAACGCTTCTGGCCATGGCCACGCTAAATCAGCACAGCGAGATCGTGGTCATGAAGGCGTCCGGCCTCTCCTCGCACCGCATTCTTCTGCCGATGGGGCTCGTTTGCGGCATCATCGCGGTCCTGCATTTCGCTTTCAATGAAACGGTTTTGATCGGTGCCAACGCCGAGTTGAAGTATTGGGAGGACAACGACTATGCGGTCGGCCTGGCGCCGCCGCCGGAATTTTCCGCCCACGCTCGCATCGTCGACGGCCGCAACATAATCCTGACCGGGGCGGTGCGACGCAACGGCCCTGTCGTGATCCTGGAACAAGTTTCGATTTACAGCCGCGACGAGACGGGCAAGGTCGCCAATCTGGTGCGGGCCAATTTCGCAGCTTACATCGACAATAAGTGGAAACTGTTCGATTTGCGGCGCTTCGATGTCACGACCCACAGCTTCGTGCCGGAGGAAAGCAGCGACTGGGACATTACGCTACCCCCCGAGCGCTTCTTGAACGCTACGATCGAGCCGGATTTTTCGACCGCCATATCCCTTTACCGGGCCATCAAGCGCCTCAGCGCCGAAGGAAGACAGGTCAATTCCTTGATCGCCTCATTATTGCAGAAGTTTACCGGTCCCGCTTCGACCCTTCTGATGCCGTTGCTGGGTGCCATCGCCGGCTTTGGAATTCACCGAGCGGGTTCACTTTTGTTGCGGGTGGTGACCGGTATGGCTTTAGGTTTCACTTTCTTTGTAGCCGACAATTTCATGATGGCGATGGGTGAGTTTGGGGTCGCGCCCCCCTTTCTGGCGGCCACTGCCCCTTTTCTTCTTTTCTTGACCGTGGGTATGGCGGTGATTTTCTATACCGAGGAATGACCGGGCCGATGGGGAAAGACCGTCTTTAATGCCGGAAGATATTGAGAAAAATGCTGCCCTAGCGAAGAGTGTGGGCACGGCCTTTCTCGGTCGCCTCGGGGCGCTTGTGGAAGTTGCCGCCCTGCCCATCCTGGCCGGCCTCTACGGTGGCGAGACCTTGGGGCTGTTTTTCACCCTGTGGAGTGCCGTCCGCGTCTCGACGACGCTGTCCGAATTTGCCATGTCGACAACCCTGCAACGGTTCGTGCCGCGCACCGAGGACCCACGGCGCGCCGCTGGGATTTTCAAGATCGCGGTCGCAACTTCGCTATTAATTTCCACATTTCTCGCCGTCGGGTTCGTAATTCTGGCGCCCCAGTTAGCCGAGATTGTCCATGCCGGCGAGGCGGACAAGGAACATCTGGTTTCCATCATCCGGGTTTACGCCTGGGTGCTGCCGTTCTGGACCCTGACCGAGGTCCTCACCGCCAGCGTCCGGGCGCACCGACGTTTCGGGCCCGAGATTCGGATTCGTATTTTTTACGAGCAGGGCCTGCGGTTGACCGGCGCGGTGGTCTTCTACCTGTTGGGATTTCACAGCTTTGGTTTGTTCTTCGCGCATCTGTTTTCGGTCGCGGTGGCGGCGTTTTTGGCCTTTCGCTTAGCGGCAAGGTTCTACCAGCTGGATGGGTTGTTCAGCCGCCGTGGCGAGCCGGGTCTCGGTCGCGAAATGATGGCGTTCGCAATCATGATGACGCCGGCCAATCTGATCAAGAAGCTGAATTCAGATTTGCCGATCCTTTTGCTGAACCAGTTACTACCGGGCGCTGCCGGCGCCCAGGCGGCGGCGATCTATGGCATCGGCCGGCGCATTGCCAGCCTGTTGCAGGTCATCCGCCAGAGTTTTGAATATGTGGTTGCCCCCTACGCTTCTTTCCGTCACGCCCGCGCCGAGCGCCAGGCGCTGTCGGAAATGTACGCCTTTACGACCCGGCTGATCAGTTGCCTGGTGCTACCGATCGGTGTCATTGTCATTCTGATCCGCCATGATTTGCTGGCCCCTTTCTCCAAAGATTATCAGGTGGCCGGAGGGGTCATCTTGATCCTTGCGCTCGGGCGGATCATCGAGGGTCTGACCGGCCCGTCCTCGGCCCTGATCGAGATGATGGCGGGGCGCTTGCTGCCATTGTTCAATGGTCTTGCGGGTCTGACCACTCTGTTCGTCTTGCAATATTGGCTGACCCCCGAATACGGTGCCGTTGGCGCTGCGGTGGCGGCCGCGGCCGGACTGAATGTAACGGCAATCTTAAGCCTCGGCGAATCCTGGATCTTCTTTCGGCTGCAGCCTTATCGGCTATCGTTGCTACGGCCGCTGGCGGTTTCTTCCGGCGCTGCGCTTATTGCCGGGCTGGTCCTGCCGCAGATCGCCAAGCTCGGGGCAGCGGCCAGCGTCGTTGCCGGAGTGGTGGCCGTTGCCCTGTCACTGTTGGTACTGGTGCGCTGGGGATTCGAGCCACGCGACGTCGCGGCACTGGGTCGCGTCGGTCGAGTGCTGTCAAGGAAAAAGGCCTAAATGGCGATGCCTTTCGCTTGCCCCTGGGCCCTTTCTCGGTTATTGGGGTGACCGAATAGGGCCGGGAACTGCAACCGGACCGAAAAAGAAAACTGGGAGAGAGCCGTGGCTGCGCGTTTAGGGTTTTGGAGCGGCAAGCGATATTATCTCGACAAGATGACGTTGAAGGATCTGGTCTTGGCCTATGTCCAGTATTACGCCATCGCCGTCTATGTCGTTCTCGGCATCGCCAGCGCCACTGTGGCGGTCAAATATGCCACGGCGCTGGGGCCGAATATCATCGCCGTAATTTCGGCGGTGCTGATTTATCCGCTGATCTGGTATGTACTCCACCGCTGGGTTCTGCACTCCAGGGCACTTTACAAATCCCCGCTGACCGCCAAGGTCTGGAAACGCATCCATTACGATCACCATCAGGACCCGTACGATCTAAGCGTCCTGTTCGGGGCGCTTTATACGACCTTGCCGACGATTTTTCTGGCCACCGCCTCGATCGGCTGGCTGCTGGACGGGATTGGCGGTGCCGCCAGCGCTTTTGCGGGCGGCCTGTTTACGACCTGTTTTTATGAATTTTTCCACTGCATCCAGCATCTGTCGTACAAGCCCAAGTACAAATGGCTGAGGCGTATGAAACAGCGCCATCTGGCTCATCACTTCCAGGACGAAAGCGGTAATTTCGGGATTACCAACTTTTACTGGGATCGGCTGTTCGGAACCTTTTACGAGGTTGAAGAGCGGCCGAACAAGAGCCCGACCATCTTTAATCTCGGTTATACCGCCGCCGAGGCGGAAACCTATCCTTGGGTGGCCCGGCTTTCGGGCGGCCTCGGACCCGATACACCGCGCGAGCGGCGACGTGCCTCGGGTCTTTCCGAACGCGGTTAACCGACATGACCGAAGGGTCCGTGATCCGGATCTCAAAGGTCGAATCCAAGGCCGATCTCAAGACCTTCATCCGCCTCGTCGAGGCGATCTACAAAGACGACCCGAATTGGGTCAAACCCCTGGAGATGGAGCGCCTCGAGCTTCTGACTCCCAAAACGAATCCCTGGTTCGAGCACGCCAAGGCGCAGTTCTGGATCGCCTACCGCGGCGGCAAACCGGTCGGCCGCATCAGCGCCCAAGTATGCGATATGGTACAGGACCTTATCCTTAAGGGCCTAGGGCAAATCGGCATGTACGAGGCGGTGGACGATTCGGAGATTTCGACCGCCCTCTTTGAAACCGCCGAAAGCTGGCTCAAGGACCAGGGCATGGACCAGGTTCAGGGGCCTTACAATCTTTCGGTCAACAGCGAATGCGGGCTTCTCATCGACGGCTTTGACATGCCGCCGATGCTGATGATGGGTCATGCCAGGCCCTATTACGCGACCCACTTTAAGGCGGCCGGCTATTCAAAAGCCAAAGACATGTACGCCTATAGGCTCGACATCAGCCGGGGCATGCCGCCCTTTGTGAGCCGTATCACCCGGTCGGGCGAGAACAACAAGCGGTTGGTTATCCGGCGCATCAACAAGCGCAACTATACGGCCGAAGTCGAATCCTTCTTCGAAATCTTCAACGAATCCTGGTCGGGGAATTGGGGATTTTTGCCCTTTACAGACGCCGAGGCCGCGCACGCGGCCAAGTCCATGCGGCCCCTGATCCGCGACTATATGGTTCGAATCTGTGAATACGATGGCGAGCCGGCGGCCTTCATGATCACCCTGCCCGACGTTAACAGCCTGATCAGGGATCTCGACGGCAAACTCCTGCCCTTCGGCTGGCTCAAATTATTGTGGCGTCTGAGCCGGGGATGTACGACCGGGGTGCGGGTCCCCTTGATGGGGGTGCGCAAGAAATACCAGGATACGCGCATCGGCGGCACCATGGCGATCTCCCTGATCGAGCACTGCCGCAGGGCGGTCGTAAAGCGTGGCGGGGTGTGGGGCGAGCTGAGCTGGATTCTCGAGGACAATCTGGGTATGCGCAATATTCTCTCGCAATGCGGCTCCGAGATATACAAGACCTACCGGATTTACGAAAAATCCTTGATCTGAATCAGAACGCTCAGAATCATTTGTAGGCCCGCACGGGCTCCCATTGGTCGACTATGGCGTCTACGGATTGGCGTTCCTGGTCACTAAGGCCGGCCCCCAAGCGCTGCCTTAATTCTCTCGCCGCCTCGGCAAGCTGGCCCTCCGCAGCCTTTTCGGCCAGGGACACCCATTTGTAGGCGGTCGCTGTATTGGCTCCCACGCCTATGCCCTGGATATAGAGCGAACCCAGGGCCAATTGAGCGTTGGCGTTGCCGCGGCGAGCGCTTTTGTAGAAGTAGATAGCGGCGATAAAACGGTCCTGGACCACTCCCTGGCCGTTAAAATACATGATCCCGAGCATCGTCTCCGCGCTTGCGTGGCCGGATGCCACAAGTCCTTCGAACAGGGTCTTGGCGACGCCATAGCGGCCCTCGTCGTAGGCCATGACGCCATCCTCGAACGGGCCGGCCTCACTCCTTACCGATGCGGTCAGGGCAAGCGCAAAAGCGGCAAGAAACATCACGATCCGGGGCAAATCACCTTCCCTTATTTTATTTGGCAACGTTGGCAGCCCTTATAATTCATTGGCCCGCTGCGCGCAAAGAACAATTCTGTTTAAATATCGACAAAATTTCAGGCGGTCGGTTTAGCCCGATTTGAGATATCTGACCGCCGCCTCGCGCTCGAACAGATACAAAAGTATGCGCAGGGCCCGACCACGCGGCGTCGAAAGGCCCGGGTCCTTTTCGACCGCCAAACGGGCGTCGTCGCGGGCCGGCTCCAGCAAAGAAGCCTGGCGGGCCAGATCGACCACCCGAAATTGGGGAAAGCCGCTTTGCCGGGTGCCCAGAATCTCGCCGGCCCCCCGCAGCCGCAAGTCCTCCTCGGCGATGCGGAAGCCATCGTCGGTCTGGCGCATGATCGCCAGGCGTGAGCGCGCCACTTCGCTCAAATTCTCACCCCGCAACAAAAGGCAGCTCGATGGGCGGGAGCTGCGGCCGACCCGGCCCCGCAACTGGTGCAGTTGGGCCAGACCAAACCGCTCGGCGTGCTCGACGATCATCACCGTGGCCTCGGGTACATCGACCCCCACCTCGATGACCGTGGTCGAGACGAGAATCTGCAGCCGGCCGGCCGTAAAATCGGCCATCGCCGCATCTTTCTTCTCGCCCTTCAGACGGCCGTGCACCAGACCCACCTGACCCGGAAAGATGCCGCTCAGGGTTTCGAAGCGGTCTTCGGCCGCCGACAGGTCCAGCACTTCGGACTCGGCTACCAGCGGACAGACCCAGTAAATCCGGTCACCCTTTTCGAGCGCCCGGCGCATCGCCGCGATTACCTGGTCGAGCCGCTTGAGCAATATGACCCGAGTTGTCACCGGCCGGCGCCCCGGCGGCTTTTCGGTAATCCGCGAGACCTCCATATCGCCGTAAACCGTCAGGCTCAAGGTGCGCGGGATCGGCGTCGCGGTCATCACCAGCACATCCGGCGCAGTGCGGCCCTTGCGTGACAGGGCGAGGCGCTGGTAGACCCCGAATCGGTGCTGTTCATCGACCACCACCAGCCCCAAGTCCTTGAACTTCACATCCTCCTGCAACAGAGCGTGGGTGCCAACGATCAGATTCAACCGTCCTTGCTCAAGGTCGGTCAAAATTTTCTGGCGCTCGTTTTTGCTGGTGCGCCCGGAGAGGAACGCGAGCCGTACGCCGGCCACCTCGAGCCGCGGCTTGAGATCCATGAAATGCTGGCGCGCCAAAATTTCCGTCGGCGCCGCCAGGGCCGCTTGGGCTCCAGCCTCGACGGCACTCAGCATGGCCAGCAGCGCGACCACCGTCTTGCCGCTGCCGACATCGCCCTGCAGCAGCCGCAGCATCGCTTCCGGGGCTGCCATATCCGCTTGAATCTCGCCCAATACCTGCTCCTGGGAGGCCGTCAGCACGAACGGCAGGCCGGACCGCACCACCGCCTGTAGCCGGCCCGTCGCTTTGTTGACGCGGCCTTTGCTTTTCTTGGCCTGTAGCCGCACCAGCGCCAGGGCCATCTGGCTGGCCAAAAGCTCGTCGTAAGCCAGACGCTGGCGCTGCGGCGCCTGGGGTTGAATATCCGCTTCCGCCTTGGGGGTATGGGCGGCCTCCAAAGCCTGCCGCCAGGACGGCCATTGCTGCTGCTTCAGGAAACCGGGATCGATCCACTCGGGCAGTTCGGGCATCTCTTTTAGCGCCCCTTTGAGCGCCTTTTGCAGGGTCCGGTTGCTCAGCCCCAGGGTCAGCGGATACACCGGCTCGATAGCCGGCAGGGCAGCGCGCTGATCGGGTTTCAAGATGTAATCCGGGTGAACCATTTGCAACTTGTCGGCATAGCTGTCGACCCGGCCGGAGACGATTCGCTCGCTCTGCTCGGGCAGTTGCTCGAGCAGATACGACTCCTGGGCCCGGAAAAACACCAGGGTCAGCTTACCGGTCTGGTCGCTGGCCGCGATCTTGTAAGGAATGCCGCGGCGCGGGCTCTTTCGGTGTTTGCCGATCTTGAGCCTAAGCGTGGCGATGCGCCCGGGCACCAGCTCGCTTATTTTCGGCTCCCAGCGCCGGTCGACAAAGCCCGTTGGCAGATGCCATAGAAGGTCGATCACCCGCGATCCGGCCAACCGCTCCAGATATTGGGCCACCCGCGGCCCAACCCCGGCCAGAGCTTGAATATCCGAGAACAGCGGAAAAAGTTTCTCCGGCCGCATGGCTGGCCCTCGTTTCGTCTGTACAGCTACCGAGAGATTACCCTATGCTAGCGACAAGACAAGTGCGGGGGGCGGCCAAGCGGCCGCCACCGGGCTTTGCTATGCTCGGGAGGAATTATGCCGGAACCATCGTCAGACGATCTTGCGACCTGCCGCCGCCGTTTGCGCTTCCGCGCCTGGCATCGCGGCACCCAGGAAGCCGACATCATGATCGGCAGCTTCGTGGACCAGCATCTCGATGAGTTCTCGGCCGGTGATTGCGCCTGGTTCGAAGAACTCTTGAACCAGCACGATCAGGACATTCTTGACTGGATGACCGGTCGCCGGTCGCCGCCAAAGCCCTTCGATGGACCCCTGATGCAGGCTATGATGAAACTTGAACATATCCCTGTACCGCGTTGAATTACATAAAGAAAATAATCTCCAACTCAAAAGAGTTGACGATTGCAGGTGTGCCCGAGGGCTTTGACGCGATGTTGCTGGCGGAACTGGTCGGCCAGACCCCGGGCCGCTCCATATTGCATATTTGCCGGGACGATGCGCGGATGCGGGTGCTGACCGCGTTATTGCAGTTTTTCAAGCCGAAACTGCCGGTCGAGAGCTTTCCGGCCTGGGACTGCCTGCCTTACGACCGGGTGTCCCCCAAACCTTCAATCGTGGCTCAGCGCATGAGCGCCCTGGCCCGGCTGTCGGCCCCCGGCGAGGCCCCGGCGATCGTCCTGAGCACGGTCAATGCGGTGCTGCAGCGGGTGCCGCCAAGAACCCTGGTGGCCGGCAATTCGTTCGCGGCGCGGGTCGGCAGCGATGTCGACCGCGAGGCCCTGATTTCTTTCTTGACCGGCGAAGGATATATCCGCACCGGCCAAGTCATGGAGGCGGGTGAGTTCGCGGTCCGCGGCGGGCTCCTGGACATCTTTCCAGCCGGCGAGAAGGAACCGCTGCGGCTCGACCTGTTCGGCGATCGGCTCGACGGCATCCGCGCCTTTGACCCTCTGAGCCAGCGTTCAACCGGCCAGCGCGACGAATTTCACCTTTTGCCGGCTAACGAATTTGTTTTTGACGCAGCTGCGATTCGCCGCTTTCGAAAAGGCTATCACCAACATTTCGGCGCCGTCACCGAAGCGGACCCCCTCTACGAAGCAGTCAGCCAGGGTCGCCGCCATCCGGGCATCGAGCACTGGCTGCCCCTGTTTCACAAGCACATGGAGACGCTGTTCGATTACCTGGACGCGCCCTTGGTGATCCTCGACTATCAATTCACCGAAGCGGTCGCGGCCCGCCTCGACATGATTGAAGATTATTATCAAGCGCGGCGCGAGGCCCGGACGCTCAAGACCGGTCTCGGCCCGGTCTACAAGCCGCTGCCGGGCGCCGCCCTTTATCTAAGCCGGGACGAGATCGACGGCCACCTGGCCAAGACCACGGTGCGCCAGCTGAGCCCGTTTCACGAGCCGCCCTCGAAGCGGCTGATCACCATGCCGGCCAAGCCTGGCCGTGACTTCGCGCCCGAACGTCAGGCGGGCAAGGAAAACATCTACGAAGTCCTCAAATGCCACGCAAAAGGCCTGGAAAAAGAGGGAAAACGAGTGCTCATGGCGACCTACAGCGTGGGGGCCAGCGAGCGCCTCAAAACCGTGTTTGGCGACCATGGCATAGCCGCCGAGATCGCCGCCGATTGGCAATCGGCAAAAGCCTTGGCCAGCGGACGTCTGGGGCTTGTGGTGTTGCCATTGGAGCGCGGTTTCGAGACCGACAGTTTGGCCTTTCTCACCGAAAGCGATCTCTTGGGGGACCGGCTCTTGCAGAAATCCAGATCGGCCCGGCGGGCCGGTAACTTCCTGCGCGAGGCGGCGGCCCTGTCCAAGGGCGATCTGGTGGTGCACATCAACCACGGGGTCGGTCGCTTCGACGGCCTGGAGACGATCGAGGTCTCCGGTTCGCTCCACGATTGTCTGCGCCTGATCTACAAAGACGGCGACAAATTGTATCTGCCGGTCGAGAATATTGAAATGCTCAGCCGCTTTGGCGACGGCGGCGAGGCGGCGGCGCTTGACCGGCTGGGCGGCAGCCATTGGCAAGCCCGTCACGCCCGCCTCAAGAAACGCCTTAAAGAGATGGCCGAAGGTCTGATCAAGATCGCGGCTCAACGGCAGCTGCGCTCGGCCCCGGTCCTAAGGCCTGCCGATGGTCTCTACGACGAATTTGCGGCCCGTTTTCCCTACGCCGAGACGGCAGACCAACGGCGCGCCATCGACGAGGTGCTGGCCGATATGGCTTCGAGCCAGCCGATGGACCGTCTGATCTGCGGCGATGTGGGTTTCGGCAAGACCGAGGTCGCACTCAGGGCCGCCTTCGTGGCGGCGCTGGCTGGCTTTCAGGTGGCGATGGTGGCGCCGACGACGCTGCTGACCCTGCAGCATTACCAGAACTTTCGCCAACGCTTCGCCGGCCTGCCGGTGCGGATCGAACAGCTCTCGCGGCTGGTCCCCCAAGGCCGGGCCCGCAAGATCAAGGAGGATCTCAAAAGCGGTCAGGTCGACATCGTCATCGGCACCCACGCCCTGCTGGCCAAGACCATCGCCTTTCGCGCCCTGGGCCTGGTCATCGTCGACGAGGAGCAGCATTTCGGGGTGGCCCACAAGGAGCGCCTCAAACAGTTGCGCTCGGAGGCGCATGTGCTGACGCTCACCGCGACCCCGATCCCGCGCACCCTGCAGATGGCCATGACCGGCCTGCGGGATTTGAGCATTATCGCCACGCCGCCGATCGACCGTTTGGCGGTGCGCACCTTCGTCCTGCCGTTTGACGAGCTGATCGTCCGCCAGGCGCTGTTGCGGGAACATTACCGCGGCGGCCAGAGCTTCTTTGTTTGTCCGCGCGTCGTCGACCTGCCGGCGGTGGCCCGCTTCCTGAGCGAACAGGTGCCCGAGATCCGATTTGTCATCGCCCACGGCCAACTTCCTGTGCGGGACATGGAAGGCGCCATGACCGCCTTCTATGAGCGGCGCTACGATGTCCTTCTGTGCACCAGCATTATCGAATCCGGGCTCGATATTCCCTCCGCCAATACGCTGATCGTCCATCGGGCCGACAGATTTGGACTGGCCCAACTCTATCAGATCCGCGGTCGGGTCGGGCGAGCCAAGATCCGTGCCTACGCCTATCTGACCGTGCCGCCAAACCGCCGACTCACGGAGGCCAGCGAACGGCGCCTGAAAGTATTGCAGTCGCTGGACAGCCTCGGGGCCGGCTTTACCCTGGCCAGTCACGATCTCGATATCCGCGGAGCGGGCAATCTTCTGGGCCAGGAACAGTCCGGTCATATCCGCGAGGTGGGCATCGAGCTGTATCAGCAGATGCTCGAAAAAGCGGTGGCCGAAGCGCAGGGCGGCGAGGCTTCGGTGCTGGCCCGCGACGACTGGTCGCCGCAGCTTAGTCTGGGACTGACGGTGATGATCCCCGAACGTTATGTGCCCGATCTGAATCTGCGGATGGCGCTTTACCGGCGGCTCGGGGACCTGACAGACGGCCAAGAGATCGAAGCCTTCGGGGCCGAACTGATTGATCGTTTTGGCCCGCTGCCCGAGGAGGTCGAACATCTGCTGGCGGTCATCTCCGTCAAGATAGCCTGCCGTGCCGCCGGCATCGTCAGGCTGGAGGCCGGCCCCAAGGGCGCCCGGATCAACTTCAAGGATGATCGCTTCGCCAATCCGGCCGGACTTGTCGAGTTTATCTCGCGACAAGGCACCAGGGCCAAACTGCGGCCCGACCATACGCTGGTTTATCTGGCCCCATGGGAATCCGCGAAACGCCGCATCGACGGGGCCCGAAATTTGGCCCGTGACCTGTTGAAAATTGTCAGCAAGGCGGCGCCTGAGAGCGGACCGCAAGCTAGTTAAGGCTGCCTGCCGGCGCCTCTTGCTTGGGCCGCGGAGAGCCCGATAGGGCATCGATGACCGGCAGGAAATGGGCCGGCTGCTGGGCCCCCTGCACCACGTAGGTGCCCTCGAAGATGAAGCAGGGCACGCCGCTGATCCCCATCGCCGCCGCCTGTTCGACCTCGCCCTTTACCAGATCGATATCGCGCCCGGCGGCGTAAAACTCCTCAAGCAGAGCCCGGTCCATGCCGGCCGCGCTGCCGATATCGACCAGGGTTTGGTGATTGCCGACATCCCTGGCCTCGACGAAGTAAGCCCGGAACAAGGCTTCGACGACCTGATCCTGGACCCCGGCCGAACCGGCCCAGCGCACCAGCCGATGGGCGGATAGTGTGTTCGGGGCTTTTGGAATGTTGCCAAAGTCAAAATCGATCCCCTCCGAGCGGCCGGCCTCGGTCATCGTCTCGGTCAGCTCGCGCACCCGCTCTGGGCTGCCGAATTTTTCAAGATAATAGGCCTTCTGGTCGCGCCCCTGGTCGGGCATATCGGGGTTAAGCTGAAACGGCCGCCAATGGATATCCGCGTTTATATCCGGTCGCTCGCTCAAGGCCCGCTCCAGCCGGCGCTTGCCGATCAAACACCAGGGGCAGACCACATCTGAAATGACCTCAATGCGCATGAGGTTAGTGTAGTTGCTCGCCGCCGCTCTTTCCAGTGCCGCCCTGCCCGGCCTTCAGCAGCGCCGTCATCTCGCCGGCCGAGATCGGTTTCGAGCACAGGTAGCCCTGGTAGCGATCGCAGCCGATCTCCTTGAGGATTTTGAGCTGCTCGATTGTCTCGACGCCTTCCGCGGTGACCCTGATATCGAGCGTCCCGGCCAGGCGGATGATGCCGTGCACCATCTCGACCGCCGCCGGATCGTCGGCCAGGTCGCTGATGAAGCTGCGATCGATCTTGAGAAGATCCATCGGCAACTGTTTGAGGTAGGCGAGCGAGGAATAACCGGTCCCAAAATCGTCGAGAGCTAACGTAAGACCCTTGGATTTGAGCATTTCGATGACGCTCAGGGCCCGCTCGATGTCGCGCATGATAACGCTTTCGGTCATCTCCAAGGTCAGTTGCGAGGGCGGAAAGTTCCGCTCCTCAAGGGTATCGAAAATCCACCGCACCAGGCCTTCCTCACCGAACAGGGTCGGTGAGATATTGATCGACAAATTGATATCCTCAAGGCCCTCGCGGCGCCAGGACGCCAGATCCTCGATGGCCGTTGAAAGCACCCACCTGGCGATCTGCGGCAGCACTCCGACCTCTTCGGCCAGAGCCACGAAGGCGTCGGTGGCCAGGGAGTCGAACTTCGGGTTTTTCCACCGTACCAGCGCCTCCACACCGTCGATATGGCCGCTCGCGATATCGACGATCGGCTGGTACAGAACCGCCAGTTCCTGGCCATCGGCAACGCTTCGCAGCCTGCTTTCCATCTGCACCCGCTCGCGCTGACTGGCCGCGAAAACCGGTGAGAAAAATTGGTAACCACCGAGCGGCTGATCCTTGGCGTGGCCAAGCGCGGTGCGGGCCCGGCGCAACAGGAGGTCCGCTTCAAGGCCGTCCATCGGGGCAATGGCAATGCCCATTCCAGCGCTCAGATATACCTCTTCGCCAGCGATCGAAAAAGGCTTCTCGAAGATATCGAGGACCCGCTCGGCCAGCCCCATGATGTCCTCGACATGCGGCGCGTTGGGAATAAGGATAGCCAGCTCGTCCCGCCCCAGGCAGGCGACAAGGCAAGGGTCGGGCTCTTTGTCCGCCTGGCCGGTTCCGACCTTGGTCCTTGGGACGCTTGGTTCGATGGTGCCGACCACGGCAAGCAATCGTTTGCCGATCTGCCGGATCACGTCCTCGCTTTCGCTGCGTCCGTAAACCGCAATCAGCCGTTTGAAGCGATCGACATCAAACACCATGAGCCCTGAAAAATCACCGTCTTCGGCCAGCTGTCCCTCGTCCTGGCGGTCCGGGCGGGCGCCCAAGACCAACTCGAGCTGCCTCAGGAAGGCCGACTGGTTGGCCAGCCCGGTTACCGTATCGGTGTCGAAAAGATCCTTGGATTCGCCGGTTCGGCCGCCCCTCAGACGGGCCTCGCCGCGCACCCGGATGCGTCCGCTCACCGGATCCTCGAGCCGCGTCAATCTGTGTTCCACGGCGCCCCTTAAGCCCCCTTGCGGCAGGACCTGCAACCACTGAGTGGTTCGGCCGGTTTCTTGAACCTCTTTGATCGCTTCGCGGAAGCTCTCGCGTTGGCTTTCCTCCATCGGCGCCAAAAAAGCTTCGAGACTGGTCAGCGGCAGGTCTTCCGGCAGGCGCAACAACAGCCGCATCGGCTCAGACAGATAGACAACGCCGGTTTCGGGCTCCCAGACCCACATCGCTTCGCCGGCCCTTAAGGCTTCGAGAGGCGAGCTGCGGCCGTGCAGGGCCCGGCGGAAGGTCTCGGCGTGGCGATGGGCGAAGCGCAACCGTTCGGCCAATAGGGCCGCCGGCAAATCGGACAGCACAAAATCCTGGGCCCCGAAAGCGAAGGCCGACTTGACCATGTCCGAATCAAAGTCGCCGCGGGTTTGATCGATCAGGCCGACGATATAAGAAAAATGCTCGAGCCGCCGAAAGCCGATCAGATTGCGGGCCGCGCGCAGCATCTCCGGCTTCAATCCCATATCGACCAGGGTCAGCGTCGGCACTCTGATTTTCAAATACTCGCGCAGCTCGTCCGGGGTCGAGGCGACGCCGAAGTTGATCGAGGCCTCTTTAAGGCGCCCGATCCATGGCGAGTGCGCGCCGTCGACGATCAGCAGTACCGGCGGTCCTGTGGACTTCGATCGCGCCTTGTCCTCTTTGCTCGCTGCTCCGGCCATTCCCCGACGCCCTTTCCCAGAGGCCACCGACTGTACGCTGCCGCGCCCAGGCTGGCAACGCCGTGGCCGACGCTAGCCGGCCCTTAGGATCGTCCAGACCCGTTCCGGCGTGGCCGGCATCTGCACATTCCCGAGGCCGGCGCTAGAGAGTGCGTCGTTAAGCGCATTGGCCAGCGAAGGCAGGGCCCCGACGGTGCCGGCCTCGCCGCAACCCTTCATGCCTAAAGGATTGGTTGTGCAGGGTGTCGATTTGAGCTCAAAGCTGAAGGCCGGTATGTCGTCGGCCCGTGGAATCCCATAATCCATAAACGAGCCGGTCAACAAGCTGCCGTCATCGGCATCGAACACGCAGCGCTCGATCAGCGCCTGACCGACCCCTTGGACGACGCCGCCATGAACCTGTCCTTCGACGATCATCGGATTGATGACGGTGCCGAAATCGTCGACCACCGTATAGGCTTCGAGCCGCACGGCGCCGGTCTCGCGGTCCACTTCCACCTCGGCGATATGGCAGCCGTTGGGAAAGGTGGCGCCCGATTTTTCATAGGTCGCGACGCTCTCCAGGGCCTCGTCGCCGCCGCCCGGCAGCTCGCCGAGCCGGGCCGCGAGTTCGATCATTCCCATGGTCAGATTGCGGCTCGCAACCCGGAACAGACCGTCGTCGAAGCTCACATCCCCGGCCGACACCTCCCACAGACGGGCCGCCAGGTCCCGACCCTGTCCGATCAGACCGTCACAGACCGCCAGCGCCGCATTGCCGATCATCTGCAGGGTCCGCGAGCCGCTGGTGCCGCCGCCGCCGTCCTTCTCTTGGGTGTCCCCTTCTATGAGGTCGACGGCCTGCGGCTCGATGCCCAAACGCTCGGCCAGGATCTGTGCGAAGGTGGTCAGGTGCCCCTGCCCCTGCGACTGGGTGCCGACGTAAAAGCGGGCCCGCCCCTGGGCAGTAATCTCGAGTCTGACCTCTTCGGTCGGCGCACCGATGGTACTCTCGATATAATAGCCCATGCCGATACCGCGCAGTCTTCCAGCCGCTTCCGAAGCCGCGCGCCGGGCCGCGAAACCCTCCCAGTCAGCGTTTTCCATGGCCCGCTCCATGACCGCCTCAAAATCGCCCGAGTCAAACTGCGCCCCCAGCGCCGTGGTAAACGGCATCTGGTCCTGGCGGATGAAGTTCTTGCGCCGCAGGTCGATCGGTGAGAGGCCGAGCTGCCGGGCCGCCTGGTCGAGGATGCATTCGATCATATGGGCCGCTTCCGGTCGGCCGGCGCCCCTGTAGGCATCGATCGGCGGGGTGTTGGTGATGACCGAGCGGACGTGCACGTAAACCGCGGGAATATCATAGACACCGCCAATCACCATCGAGGCCGCCAGGGTCGGGATATAGGGGCCGAACTGCGACAGATAGGCCCCGAAATTGGCCACGCTTTCAACCCGATAGCCGGTGATTTTGTGATCCTCATCAAGCGCCAGTTCGACCTGCGAAACAATATCGCGGCCCTGGGTGTCGGAGGTGAAGGACTCGCTGCGATCGGCGGTCCAGCGCACCGGCCGGCCGAGACGCTTCGCCGCTTCCATGACCAGGGCGTATTCGGGATAGACGAACCCCTTCATGCCAAAGCCGCCGCCGACGTCCGGCGTCACCACCCTCAAGCGATCGCTTGGAATATCGAAAATCGCTTTGGCCAGCGCCCCCCGCACACCCCAGACGCCCTGCGTGCCGGCGTAAAGCGTAAAGCCTGCCGCCTCGTCGTAGGTGGCGATCGCGGCCCGCGTCTCCATGGAGTTGGCCACCACGCGATTATTCTCGAGCCGCAATTTGACCCGGTGCGCGGCCTTGGCGAAGGCCGCCTCGGTCGCCTTGGCGTCGCCGATCTCCCAATCGAGCGACAGGTTTCCGGGCGCTTCGGGCCACAGCTCCGGCGCCGCCGCCTCGAGGGCGCCTTCGGTATCGGTGACCGCCGGCAAGGTATCGAGGTCCATCTCAACCAGATCCGCCGCATCGAGCGCCGCCTCATAGCTCTCGGCCACGATGAAGGCCAGGGGCTCGCCCATATAACGGGCCCGCCCGGCGGCCAGGACCGGTCGCGGCGGGGCGGCCGGCGGCTTGCCGTCACGGCCCGGGACCATGGCTTCGCAGGGCATCGGGCCCAGATGCTTGAGGTCCTCGGCGGTCAGCACATCGAGCACGCCCGGCGCCGCCTTGGCCGCCGCCACATCGAGGGTGCGAATCTCGGCGTGGGCGAAAGGCGAGCGGACCACATAGCCCCACGCTTCGCCTTCGAAGGTCAGATCGTCGGTGTATCGGCCGCCGCCGGTCAGAAACCGGTTATCTTCAAGCCTGGGGACCGCTTGCCCGATACCGAATTTCATGTCGCCCTCCGTTCGGTGTTTTATTGGTCAGGTTGCAAAGCCGGGATCGAGCCGCTCGACTTTGCGCACCACCGCCTGCCAGCTCATCGGGCCAAGGGCGGGAAAGCCGCTCACGGTTTGCGCCGCCACCCGCTGGCTGGTCTCTTTCGAGCAGTGGATCAGGGGGCCGCCGCCGGCCTGGGCCTGGACCTGGGCCATGCAGGCCTTTTGCAGGAAAAAGAGCCTCAAAAATGCCTCGCCGACGGTCTCGCCAACGGTCAAGAGCCCGTGGTTTCTGAGGATCAGATTGTGCTTCACGCCGAGGGCCGCAATGAGCCGCTGCTTTTCGTCCTGGTCGAGCACGATGCCCTCATAATCGTGGTAGGCCACATCGCCATAAAGCGCCATCGCGGTCTGGGTGATCGGCAACAGTCCGTCCTTCTGGGCCGAAACGGCCATGCCCTCGATGGTATGGATATGGAGAACGCAGTGGGCGTCTTCGCGGGCTTCGTGGATGGCGCCGTGGATCACAAAGCCGGCCGGGTTGACCGGGTAATTGGTCGGCGCCACCGGCGACCCGTCGAGGCCGATCTTGACCAGGTTCGAGGCCGTAATTTCCTCGAACAACAGGCCGAAAGGATTGATCAGAAAATGCTTCTCCGGGCCCGGCAGGCGGACCGAAAGATGGGTGAATATCAAATCGTCCCAGCCCAGGTGGGCAATCATCCGGTAGGCCGCCGCCAAGTCCACGCGCAGCTGCCATTCGGCGGCCGAAACCTGCCCGGCCAGCGAAGCGCCATTGTCCTTCTTGCCTGCCATCTCACTCTCCTTGATGGCCGCACCATCAAATCCTCGTGCCAAAAAGAAAAGCCTTTTCCTTCCCATAAGGCAAGCGGAAGCTTATAAATTGATCCACCCTAATGGAGACCACCTCGGTATGCACGGCAACAGCGCCTCCCTAAAGGCCGATCGCGGCCTTGTCGACCCGTTCGGCAGGCACGTCACCTATCTGCGCCTGTCGGTCACCGACCGCTGCGATTTCCGCTGTGTCTATTGCATGGCCGAAGACATGACCTTCCTGCCCAAGCGCGAGGTGCTCACGATCGAGGAATTGGCCCGCCTGGGCGGCGCTTTTATTCGCCTGGGGGTGCGCAAGATTCGCCTGACCGGCGGCGAGCCGCTGGTCCGCCGCGGCATCATGACCCTGATCGATTATCTGGCCCGACATTTGGACAGCGGCGAACTCGATGAGTTGACCCTGACCACCAACGGCAGTCAGCTGGCCCGCCTGGCCGACGATCTTTATGCGGCCGGTGTGCGGCGGATTAACGTGTCGATGGATTCGCTCGATCCGGATCGTTTTCGCCAGCTCACCCGGCGCGGTGATCTGGCCAAGGTCATCGACGGCATCGAAGCGGCACTGGCCGCCGGCCTGCGGGTCAAGATCAACGCCGTGGCGCTGAAAGGCGTCAACGATGGGGAAATCGACCAGATGATCGCCTGGTGCGGCCAGCGCGGCATGGACCTGACCCTCATCGAGACCATGCCGATGGGACAGGTCGAGGGCGACCGGTTCGATTTCTTCATGCCGCTTGATGTGCTGCTCAAAGAGATCGAAAAGAGCTGGACCCTGATCCCCAGCACCCACAGTACCGGCGGCCCGGCCCGCTATTATGAGATCAAAGAGACCGGCACGCGGCTCGGCCTGATCACGCCCTTAAGTCAGAATTTCTGCGACGGCTGCAATCGGGTCCGGGTGACCTGCACGGGGACCATTTACATGTGCCTTGGCCAGGACGATCAGGCGGATTTACGCACCCCCTTGCGGGCCTCGGAGGACGATGATCTTTTGGTCGCCGCGATCCAGGAAGCCATGACCCGCAAACCCAAGGGTCACGATTTCGCCATCGACCGGCCCGGCTCCCGGCCAGCCACCCGCCGCCACATGAGCGTTACTGGCGGCTAGTCCCAACCCCGACCAAGCTCAAAGGGATTTATGACCAGGATCGCCATCATATCCAGCCGCTCCCCGGAGGCCGAAGCGGCGCGTGACGAGCTGACCGCCCAATATGATACGGTCGAGCCGGATCAGGCGGAGGTTATCGTGGCCCTGGGCGGCGATGGCTTTATGCTGCATACGCTTCACGCCTGTTTGCGACGTCAGGTCCCTATCTTCGGCCTCAATCGGGGCACGGTCGGCTTTTTGATGAACAAGTTCAGGCTCGAGGGTCTCCTGGAACGGATCAAGGAGGCCAAGGAGCAAGTCCTCCATCCGCTGCGCATGCGGGCCAAACTGAGCGATGGCAAAGAGGTCGAAGCGCTGGCCCTCAACGAAGTCTCGCTATTGCGCCAGACCCGGCTGGCGGCCAAGATTCGCATTCACGTCGACGGCAAGGTGCGGATGAAAGAACTGGTCTGCGACGGCGTTCTGGTGGCCACGCCGGCCGGCAGCACGGCCTATAACCTGTCGGCTCACGGCCCGATCATCCCGTTGGGAACCGGCCTTCTGGCGCTGACGCCGATCAGCGCCTTCAGGCCGCGGCGCTGGCGCGGTGCCCAGCTTGCGCATACTTCGAAGATCCGTCTTGAGGTGCTCGAAGGCGACCATCGCCCGATCAGCGCCGTAGCCGACCAAGAAGAATACCGCGATGTCCTCGAAGTGAATATCGAGGAAGACCGTTCGGTCGAGTTGAAGCTGCTTTTCGATCCCGACCACAATCTCGACGAACGCATTCTTTTGGAACAGTTTGTGGAATAGGACCAATGAAGCTTGGTGGCGGCTGTCACTGCGGCAATATGACCTACCGGCTCGAATGGCCGGATGACGGTCAAAGAAGAATATTGAAAACAAAATCAATCAGGAGGGAAACAAATGAAACTGTTGCGGCTGGCCGCCTTATCTTTTGGCCTTATCGGAATTGGCAGCACGGCCATGGCCGTGCCTGAATATGTAACCCTGCACGGCAACCCGGCCCTGCCATTCTCAAGCGCCGTCCGGGTCGGTGATACGCTCTATCTGTCGGGCGATATCGGGGTCAAAGACGGCCAGCTGGTGCCCGGCGGGATTGCCGCCGAGACCAGGCAGACCATGGAGAATATAAAGGCCACGCTGGCCCACTTCGGGGCCGATATGGACGCTATCGTCAAATGCCAGGTCTTCCTGGCCGATATGGCCGAATGGTCGGCCTTTAACCAGGTGTATGTGAGCTTTTTCAAACCCGAGCGCCGGCCGGCGCGAGCCGCCCTCGGAGTGAACGGCCTGGCCCTCGGGGCCAGGGCCGAAGTGGACTGCATCGCCTGGCTCGGGGAGTCGGCCGGCCGACGCTGATCGGTGCAATCTTCCGACCTTGCAATGATTCGCTTGGGGCCAATTTGGCGGATCGGAAAGCGCCGGCGATCGTCTCCCTGTTTATATTTTACCATTAGAGATCAATAGGTTAAAGAAATTCGAAATTCGTGCTTGCTTTCCTTGGGGCGAAACGCAACAAGGCCGGTGACATGAGGGGACATCTGATTAGAGGGGTTCAGAGTGCCGAAGAAATATAAGGCCAAGAACGACCTTGTAAGTTATTCGGTTCTTTCCAGTTCGATCGCACCATTTTTGGATGGAGATGGCGGCCAGACACTTCGCATTGGTCTCGCCATTGTCTTTATGGCCGTCGTCGGGGTCGCCGCCTACGCCATGTTCGGCGGCGCTCCGGGAGGCGGTTTTGTGATCGCAGCCGCCGTCATCGGCGCCTATATGGCCTTGAACATCGGCGCCAACGACGTCGCCAATACCATGGGTCCGCCGGTCGGCTCCGGCGCCCTGACCCTGGTCGGGGCCCTGACCATCGCCGCCGTCTTCGAGGCCGCCGGTGCCTATCTGGCCGGCGGCGATGTGGTCTCGACCATCTCCAAGGGCATTATCAATCCGGAAAATGTCGAGGGCACCACGACCTTCATCTGGCTGATGATGGCGGCACTTATGTCGGCCGCTCTGTGGATCAATCTGGCGACCTGGTTCGGGGCTCCCGTCTCGACCACCCATTCGATCGTAGGCGGCGTATTGGGGGCCGGGGTTGCGGCGGCCGGTGTGGCCACGGTCAACTGGCCAACCATGGGTGCAATCGCCTCCAGCTGGGTCATTTCGCCGCTGCTTGGCGGCGTGATTGCCGCGGCATTTCTCTATTTCTTAAGATGGGCTGTGCTGCTGCGCGAGGACAAGCTGGAAGCCGCCCGGCGCTGGGTGCCGGTGCTGGTGGCGATCATGGCTGCTGCCTTCGCGATGTATCTGTCGGTCAAGGGCCTGCAGCGCATCTGGACGCCTGAGATCTGGATGGTCTGGACGCTGGGCGCCGGCGCTCTTATCGGCACCTATGCCATCGCCCGGCCTATGATCGCGCGGGCCTCCGAGGGCCTTGAAAACCGCAAGAGGTCCGTCAGCCAACTGTTTACCGTGCCGCTTATATTCTCGGCCGCTCTTTTGGCCTTTGCCCATGGGGCCAACGATGTGGCCAACGCTATTGGACCCCTGGCCGCCATCGTCAGCGCGGTCGGTCAAGGCGGCGTCCAGGCGCAGGTGACCATCCCGCTGTGGGTCATGGTGATCGGCGGTCTCGGCATCGGGGTCGGATTGATGCTGTTCGGGCCGAAGCTGATCAGGACGGTGGGCAAGGAGATCACGCGGCTGAATCAGACCCGGGCCTTTTGCGTCGCCCTCTCGGCGGCGATTACGGTGATTGTTGCTTCGGGGTTGGGGCTTCCCGTCTCATCGACCCATATCGCGGTCGGCGGGGTTTTCGGGGTTGGGCTTCTGCGCGAATGGCTGGCCAACAGATCCCGGCCAATGCCACTTTTCACCTGGGCCGAGGCCCGCGCCACCATGACCAAGGAAGAATGGAAGGCGCTGCCCAAGAAGGACCGCAAGAAGATCAAGAAACGGAACCGCCGGCGGCTGGTGCGGCGGCGGCATCTTTTGACCATCGTCTTGGCCTGGCTGATCACGGTACCGGCCTCGGCCTTCCTGGCCGCGGCTCTGTTCCTGGCCTTGATCAGCACCTTCGGCCAAGCTTAGGGGGTTGGGCGCCATCGGGTGCCGGAAAAAACCCTTGCCGCCCCCGAGACTTGGAGCTAGGAAAGGGCGCCTTCGAAAGCCATTTTGAAGACGACATGGGGCCGTAGCTCAGTTGGGAGAGCGCAGCGTTCGCAATGCTGAGGTCAGGGGTTCGATTCCCCTCGGCTCCACCACTCATTTCCATGCGAACCGCCCACCGGGAGACGTCAAGGCATTTCTGCCGCAATTTCAATGACTTCGACCTGTATACGCTAGCATATTGTGGTCGGGAGGCGCCTTTTTCACGCCGATTTGACGGCGTTTCCCCAATCGTCTCCGGAGACACGAAACGTAACCACACTATTGGATTCTGGTGACCATGAAGGAATCGGATTACGAGGCGAATCCGAGGACCTGGCGCTGCTTTTCCCAAGAAAGCGGCAGCTCGGTGAGGCGCTTCATCCACCTGAAGGTACCTTCCCAGATCCACATTGTTGACATGACGGGCTTTGCCATATTTGAAGACAAAAACCAGTTCGTGTTTTGAGCGGTAAAAACTCCCCATCCCGCCAACATTCTTGTTCCAGACGCAAAGGTTCTTGAACTCGGAGTAAATTCCCTCCGTCGCCTCCAGAAGGTCCCGAATATGGCGCCAGTCCATACAGATGTAGTGGAGAGCCCCATCCAGGCTGAAACCTGCAGCAAGCGCCAGGACCTTTGCCAGGAAACTCTGGTACTCCTCAGAAGTCATTTCTCCCGAGGCCATGGCGAACTCGGAGTGGATTGCTTTTGAACGGCCCCGGGCGTGACCTGTGATTGAGACATTATAGGGAGGATCTGTAAACACCAGTCGGGCCCTGCGCCTTCCAAAAAGGGCTTTAAAACCTTCCCGTTTGGTGGCATCTCCGCACAAAACCTTGTGCCGTCCAAGATGCCAGAGGTCCCCTGCGACCGTAACCGGGATAGTTGGGGGAGAAGGAATCGGCGGTTCCGGCAAGCCGGATGAGACCGGGTTTATCAGAAGATCGATTTCCGGGGTCGCAAAGCCCGTGACGTCGATCTCAACTTCGTTTTCGATCTCGAGCAATTGGGACAGTTCGATTCTGAGAAGATTTCTGTCCCACGTCGCGTTTTCAGCGATTTTGTTGTCGGCAAGAGCATAGGCCCGTTTCTGTGCGTCGGTCAGGTGATCGGCGAGAATCGTCGGGACAACCTGCAAACCAAGGAGCTTCGCGGCTTCAAAACGGCCGTGCCCGGCGATGATCATGTTTGAAGCATCAATAATAATCGGATTCAGGAACCCGAAGGTCTTGATGCTTTTGGCGATCTGGGAAATCTGTTTTTTTGAATGAGTGCGGGCGTTCCTCTCATAAGGTCGCAAGGCGGTGATATTTTTAAATTCAGCCTCTTTACCTGCCGTCGTCTCTCCTAAGTCTTGCTGGTTGTCCACAGCACGCTCGGCGATCCGTGCGGCTATCCAGGCGTCAATGTCGGACTCATGCCAGGCCACGGCGCGGCGGCCGATTTTCACGGGACGCGGAAACTCGCCGCGAGCGATGGCGGCATAGATAACGGAGCGCCCCAGGCCGACAAGCCTTTCGACTTCGGGCCTTCGGAGTAGGCGGTTGTGTTGCATGAAAAAGTCCTCCTGGTGGCAAAGAGGACTTTTAAATATCATCATAGAGGGGGGACATGGGCGGCCAATGTCCCTACTTTTTTACTTCTTTTTTTCCCGCTGGAGCCGTTTTTTTTCCCGCTGGAGCCGTTTCTTCACGGTGTCGGATAGCATGCCGAAGTGCTGCGCCGTCTTCCTGATGGTGTGTTTGGGGCTGGCCTCGAAATAGGTAATCAGTTCGGCCGTCGGCACTTTCGCCTTGCGGCCGCTGCCCATTTCCTTGCTGCGAATCGCGCCCGCCAACACTTTCTTTCCCCGCACCCGATCGGGATCGGCCCGCCGTGCCATGTCGGCCACCAGCGCCTCTATGCCGACCATGCGCTCGCCCGCCTTTCCGATTTCGCCAGCTTTCAACAACCCGTCGACGGCCCCCACCGCCTCGGCCAGTCCGGCCATGCTCTGTTTAAGTTCGGGCGGCACCGG
>JADFIA010000077.1 GCA_022566895.1 Pseudomonadota bacterium | reverse complement strand
CCAGTGAGGACGCTGGAACAGACTTTCGATAACTCAAAGTGTAGAGAGATGTCACGCAAAGCCGCCAAGAAAGATAGGTCTCGTTTTTATGCGTGATCGTAATCTCTCGTTCTCACACCTTTGGCATTCGCCAACTCGGTTCGTGAATTCGGCCGACGAACACGAAGACCCGAAAACCGTTTGAGATCTTTGCGTCTTGGCGGCTTTGCGTGAGTTCTTCTCCGCAGAGAACTCACATTTTGAGAACGTGAATCAAGCGAAGCCCGGCAGTCGCCCGGCCGAGTTCGACGTCCCAAATCTTCGCCGCCCGCTCGATCATCTGCCGTTTCACGTCCTGGGCCGCCTCGTAGCATGCCCAGCCGGTCTTGAAAGCCACTCCGCTGCCGCCGGTCATGGAGGTAAAGCCCACCGAATCGGTATCCACCACGCTCGGATGCACGTCCTCGGCGGGAATCCCCAGAACTTCCGCCGCCTGCATCGACAGCGAGGTTCGCGTGCCGCCGATGTCGGGCGAGCCTTCGATCAAATTGATCGTGCCGTCGGCGGTGACGTTGATATTGCAGCTCGACGGCAGCCCCGCGTTGAACCAAAACCCGATCGCCACGCCGCGCCCGCGATTCGGCCCTTCGAGCGGCGCGGTGTAGTGCGGGTGGTTCTTCATCGCCTCCAGCACTTCGACGCAGCCAATCCGAGGGAATTTTGGACCGTCGGCCCGGCGCGTGCCTTCCTTGGCCGCGTTCTTCAGCCGCAGATCGAGCGGGTCCATTTCCAGTTTTTCCGCGATTTCATCGAGCACCGACTCGGTTGCGAATGCGGCATTGGTGGCCCCCGGCGCGCGATAGGCAAATGTGCTCGGCTTGTTCACGACGACGTCGTAGCCGTCGATGGTCACGTTGGGGATGTCGTAGGCCGAGAACACGCACATCGCCGCGGGGACGACCATCGCTCCAGGATAGGCGCCGGCTTCGTAAGCCAGACGCCCTTGCGCCGCGACGATCGTGCCGTCGTTCTTTACGCCGATCTTGACCTTGATATTCGATCCCGGCGTCGGTCCGGTGCCTTCGAAAACATCCGCCCGGCTCATGACGATCTCGCGGCAGGCGAGCGCAATCAACGCTGCGCCCGAGATGGCGCGCTCCTCGATGTAGGCGATGGTGTGGATCGTGTCCGGCAGGTTGAAGATCTTGTCGCCGGTCTCGAGCGAGGCGTGGACGTAGCCTCCGTAGGACTGGATGTCGAAGATGATGAGGTCCGCACCCCACTCGCGCGCCTCTTCCATCCGGCGCAGGACGGAGTCCACCGGCCCGGCGGCCCCGCTGCCGCCGCCGGTGGATATCTCCGAGCCCAGGCAAATGGAAGAAAAATGGGCCGTCAGGATCGACCCATTGGCGCCCAGGCCGGCCGTCGCCTTTGCCTATCAGATGCCGGAGCCCCGGGGCCCCGAATATTTCGCCATGGGCATCATCGAGGACATTCTCCTCGGCGGCGAGGACAGCCTGCTGCAGGAAGAGCTGGTGCGAAGAAGCGGCCTGACCAGCGGCGTCTCCGGGGGGATCAACGTGATCGGCAATCTTTACGATTATGACGGCCCGATGCTGATGACCATGGGCGTCCTGCACGACGCCGAGGTGAGCACGGAACAGATCATGCGGGCCGCCGATCGGGTGATCGACGGCTTTGCGGCCCGTCTGGCCAGTCCCGAGGAGATGCAAAAGGCGCGGGTGCGGCTGCGTTCCGGGCTCTACGGGCTGTTGGATAGCGCCTCGCGTTTCGGTATGGTCGGGCTGCTGGCCGCCTTTGCCCTGTTCGACGACGATCCGGGCCGCATCAACACCATCGAGGCCGAGCTGTTGGCGGTCACCCCGGAGCTGATCCAAAAGACCATGGGCGAATATATGGTGCCCCGGAACCGCACCGTCCTGGCCCTGCTGCCGCCGGCCATCGCTGAAGCCAAAGGCCTCGAGGCCGGGCGCATCCCGGTGCCCGATTACCGGGCTGAACCGCAAGCCCCGAGCGAGGTCGAAGCCGAGGTCGAGGCCGAGGTCGAGGCCGAGGTCGAGGAAGGAGCCGGCCCATGAGGCGCTTCATGAAAGCCCGCCTGATCCCGGCCCTGGCCATCAGCGCCGCGGTGCTGCTGGTTTTTAATCCGGCCATAAGCCCGGCCTTGGCCAAGGAGGAACCGCCGGTCGGCGGCCAGCCGAAACCGTTCAAGGTGCCCGAGGTGGTCGATGCCAAGCTCTCGAACGGCATACCGGTGACCTTCGTGCCCTTCGGGCGGGTGCCCAAGACGACCATCATGGTGGTCGTGCGGGTGGGCAACCTGAATGAGGGCGCGGCCACCTGGCTGGCCGATCTGACGGTCGATCTGATGCGCGAGGGGGCGGCCGGCAAATCGGGGCCGGAGTTGTCCCGTGCCGCCTCTTCGATGGGCGGGGCGCTGGGCACCTCGACCGGCCTGGACGAGACCTCCTTTTCGATCAATGTCTTGCAAGAGTTCGGCCCGGCGGCGGTGCGGCTGTTGGCGGATGTGATTTTAAGACCCGATTTTCCGGCCGCCGAGTTCGCCCGCATCAAGGCCGATTATCAGCGCAATCTGGCGGTCTCGCTGGCCCAGCCGCAGCCGCAGGCCCAGGCCGCCTTCATGCGGCTGTTGTACGGCGATCACCCTTACGGGCGCATTTTTCCGGCCAACCGGCAGCTCGAGGGCTATGCCATGGCCGATCTTACGGCCTTTTATGAGCAGAATTTCGGGGCCAGGAGAAGCCGGATTTACGTCGCCGGGCGCTTCGACCAGGCGGCTATCCTCGAGGCCCTCGAGGCCGCCTTCGGGGCCTGGAAGGCGGGGCCCGAAGTGTTGTTCGATCCGCCCCGGCCGCGGTCCGGGAAAAGGGTCGTCTTGATCGACCGGCCGGGGGCCGAACAGTCGACGATTAGGCTCGGAATACCTGTGATAAACCTTACACATCCTGACTATGTTGCCTTACAGGTTGCGAACACCCTTTTGGGCGGTTATTTTTCCTCGCGGATCACCGCCAACATCAGGGAGGATAAGGGTTACACCTATTCGCCCCGCTCCTCCCTGTCGTCGCGCTACCGGGACACTTTCTGGGCGCAGCTGGCCGATGTAACGACCAAGGATACCGGGGCGGCGCTGTCCGAGATCTTTTTCGAGATCGACCGCCTGCAATCCCCAGAGCTGGCCACGGCCAGTGAACTGGAGGCCGTGAAAAACTATTATGCGGGCTCGTTTATACTGCGCAACGCCACGGCCCGCGGGGTCATGGGCCAGCTGGTCGGGATCGATCGTCAGGGGGTCGGCCGCGACTATCTGGCCAGCTTTATCGAGCGCGTCTTCGCGACCACGCCCGAGGATCTCCAACGCCTGGCCCGCCAGCAATTGCGCGACCAGGACATGGCCCTGG